>JADYXS010000082.1 GCA_021772155.1 Candidatus Obscuribacter sp. | reverse complement strand
ATAGTGAGCCGCTGATGCGCCTGCTGCGGCGCCACGTTCTGCGGATTCCTGTCCTTGATTAGCACCATAGTGAGCCGCTGATGCGCCTGCTGCGGCGCCCCGCTCCGCCGATTCCTGTCCTTGGGTGGCACCATAATGAGCCGCTGATGCGCCTGCTGCCGCGCCTTCGTGCGCATACTGTTGCCCTCTATACGCACCGTAACGCGCCGCGTCGGCACCGTATCGGTCGTAATATGCTGCGCCAGCAGCGCCGTAGTGCACCGGTTCAGCGTAGGGTACGCCCCATGTGTCGGTTGCAGCAGCTCCGATTGCAGCGCCTGCCATGGCACCCATGCCGGCTGCGGCTGCCGTGCTTCCCGAATTGGTCGTCTGCGAATTGTAGATTTGCGTTACGCCGCCTGGCTGCGCTGCGTTACCCTGCATCCTTTGGACGCAAGAAGTCAGATCGACCGTTTGGTCATTGCGGTCTTTGTACCAGTAGCCGCCACTGGCGCTGATGAACACATGCACGTCATCCCCTCGGACGCCTGCTCCTGGAAGCGGCATGGCGACGCCCTTCGGCGTTATCACCATCTGCTGCCCGTTAACGTGCTTTACGTGGAGCGTAATCTCAGAGACTTCGGATTTGTCTATTGGCTGCTGCGGGTTTGCTTGCTGCTTGGGTTGCTGTCCAAGACTCTGCGCATAACGTTGTAGTTGACTGGGATTGGGGGGAAAGAACTGTTGCGGCAGTCCCTGTTGCTGCTGTTGCCCCGGCCCTTGCTGTCCCGGATTCATCTGCTGCTGCGCTTCCATGCGCTCCATCAATAGCTCACGTAGTTCTTGCCCTGTTGCCGGCTGCATAGGATCTATCGATAGTCCCGCGGCGAACGAAAGACTTACCAAGCCAACTACCAACCGTTTCTCAAAATGCATTGCGTGCCCTCCAGGGTAATGACGCGCTGACGCAATCCAGGGCGCAAAGCAGCCAGGATTAAAGGAATTGCGTTGAGCCGTTACCATTTACGTTATCAGTCTGGACCACGCAGAGCGTCCCCCATCAGGGCTACACTAAGCTCCCCCGTCTGGTGCTATCTGGAGACTCTTTTAAATAAAGCTCCCTTCACCAGTTTCTTGATTTTGGCCAGGCGCTTAACCTTTCATCGTTCTTGTAGCGATTCTGGGTTCTTCGTGATTGGAATGCGCCAAACCATTGCGCTCTGCCAGGTGCTGGTTCGTGTCTTCGCATATGCTTTTAGAATCTCGGACAACACCGAAAAAATAGGCGCGCTCCGGGACATTAACCATACTTTATTTGCCCGGGGCGCCCTCTATTTGCGGAGAATGAAACGTAATCTGGATAACATCGGCGAAGCAGCAGTGCCCGCGCCCCATACGAGATATCATGGCAGAGTTGCGTTACACTGCCTGTGACGTCGGATTAGGACTACGTTTCATGGTCAATCTAAAACACGGATTCACTCGATTCGCCATCTCCTTGGCGATTGCAGCTTCTTGCGGAGTCTCAGCAGCGCTGGCTGTAGTCGATACGCAAGGTCATCCGCCAATGCATTCATGGCTTCCAACCGGTCAGCCCAAGATGGCTGTGCTGTGCATACACGGTCTCGGTCTGCATTCTGGCAGCTATGAGGATCTCGCGCAGCGTTGGATCAAAGACGGGGTCGCGGTTTACGCGATTGACGCACGCGGCTTCGGACAATGGTACAAGCGCGGCGAACCAAAGTTGGATTTCGACGCGACGATTAAAGACATAGGCGATGTCAGCGACTTGATTGCCAAGGAACATCCCGGCGTACCGCTTTTAGTTATGGGAGAATCGATGGGCGGCGCGCTTGCGCTACAGGCTGCATCGAAGTATCAGGATAAGTACGCTGGATTGATCTGCTCCGTACCGGCGCGCGATCGATTCGGAGATTTGAACGTAGATTTGAAACTCGGGTTGAAAGTGCTCACAAAAGGCTTTGGCGAGCGATTCAACGCCGGCGACGCCGTGATCAAATACGGCACTATCAAGCATGGCAATGCTGCGACCCCGGAAGAAAATGCAAGGATCGAAGCGCACCGCATGAAGTGGTCGAATGATCCATTGGGTCGAAAGCAATATTCGGTCGGCGAGTTGCTGGTGTTTTCCAATTTGGTTAATAAGAACGTTGCTGCCGCACAACTGTTGAAGTCGATGCCTGTTTTGTTCCTGCAAGGCGGGCATGACAGCTTGATTCGCCCGAGCGGCACCTGGGACATCTGGGAATATTTGCAGACTCCTTATAAGGATAAAGTTATCAGCGAGGCGTCTGAGCACTTGATTCTCGAGAACGGACAGTTCGGCGAGAATGATTTGAAATTTCTGAATGATTGGATCAAGAACAAAGCGCTTGCGCCGAAAGTGGCTGTCAATGCGACTTCCGAGCCCTTGAAAGTTGACGGCGCTGAGTCTGCCCCGAGCGTGATCAAATCTGCGTCGAACCTTACTTATTGGATTGAGTTGAAGCGAAATGGAAAAACGTTCCGCTGCAACAACAAAACCCAGTTTCTATCGGGCGACGAGATTCGCTTCCATGTGCGCGCGGGCGTAGATGGCTACGCGTATATCTTGATGCAGCAGGGCAGCGGCGGAGCACGAGCGATGCTGTTTCCAGAGCAGCGCACCGGGACGAACAATGTAATCGTTGGCGGAAAAGATTGCGCTATTCCGACAATGACGTATTTGAAGTTCGACGAGAATCCAGGCGTGGAGAAGGTCAGTTTGATTTTCTCGAAGAAGCCGATGAACGTTAATAACGTGCTTCGCGATCCGCATACGGTCACTGCCTATGTTTCGCAGGACAGGACCGGCGCGAAAGATTTGGTGCCCACGCGCATGCAGTTGAGCTGGGACGACACGGCGCCGGTGCTGATGCCGAAGACGGAGCCAGACGCAATGCTGGCGTCACATTCGAGTTTGGTGAAGGTTGCGTGCGCGGAAGACACCGTCGCGCTCGACATAGCGTTGGAACATAAATAAGGATATGGAAATGCGTTCAGCAGTTTCGTTAGCGGTTGCGACGTTGTTGCTTGCGTCGGTTTGCGCTGCTTCGGCCGCGGAGACGACGAGGCCTTCGGTTGAATTCACGAAGGTGCAAGACTTGAATCCGACCTCTACGTCGGTCAACCGTCCCATCAAACAGAAATGGGCGGTGGTTGTTGGCATTTCGAACTTTCAGGATCGCCACTTTAGTAGCAACGTTCCCAATTCGAAGGCTGCGCGGGATTTCTATTCCTACCTTGTTGATCAGAAGGCGGGACGTTTTGCCCCTGACCATGTGAAGTTGCTGACGAACGAGACGGCGACGCAGCGCAATATTTTGAACACGCTTGGACCCCACTGGTTGAGCGGTTTGGCTCAGAAGGATGATCTCGTTGTCGTCTACCTTGCGTCTGACGGCTTCCCCACCACAGACGGTGGCACGTATATCGCGGCCTATGATGTCGCCATGGACAACCTTTACGGTACGTGTTTGTCAGTGAAGGATCTGATGCAGTCGCTGCGTAAGCAAATTGCGGCGGATCGCGTCGTGCTGGTGCTGCAGTCGAACTATAGTGGCGCGGCGGATTTGACGGCGGGAGCGAAGTCTTTCAGTAAGTCGTACAACATGGACTTGTCGCAAGTTATGTTGGGCAAGGGATTTGTGATTCTTTCTTCGAGTAAGCCCGATCAAATTAGTATCGGCGATACATTTACGCAGAATCTGATTACGGCTCTGCGTGCGGATGGCGGACTTATACCACTGCAGTCCGCGTTCAAGAAGGCAAGTGAGCAAACCGAATACGAGACGACTTACAAGATGAATCCGCCGAGGCCGCAGTCGCCGGTGCTTAAGTCGGAGTGGACCGGCACGGACATCGTTCTCGGAACGCCGCCGCTGGAGCGCATCTCCAACGTGCCGGCGGACGTCGAGCATTTTCTCGGAGCGGAATCGCACTATTTGAAAGCAAGCAGGTTTGCCGGCGCCGGCGATTTAGATAACGCGATTATCGAATATAAGTTGGCGATTGTCGCCGACCCGACGTATGCCGATGCTGTGTCGGATTACGGCGTGGCCTTGGGTTTGAAGGGACAATGGAAAGAAGCGCTTGTGCAACTTCAGCGTGCAGTTGAGTTGCAGCCGAACGATGTTCTCTTTCGGACCAACTTAGCGCGTGCGTTGGATCAAACTGGCGACAAGGGCGAATGTGTTAAGCAGTTAGAGTATGCGTATCAGTTGAATCCAAAGGACAGTGCGGTCTTGAAGGCATTGTCCGGCAAGGCCGTTGGCATGGGAGACTATACGACTGCTGTGAGGTTGTTGAGCGAAGCAGTGCAGTTGTATCCGAATTCGGCGTCATTGCATGATCGCTTGTCGTATGTGGACACGATGATCGGCGATTTGGACAACGGGCTGAAGCACGCACAAAAGGCTACAGAGCTGGATCCTGCGTTGACGTCGGCATGGTTGAACAAGGGCTCGATTCACTTGGCGCAGCAGAATGTGATCGACGCAATGGAAAGTTATCGGACCGTGTTGAAGAAAGATCCAAAGAATGCCGACGCCTGGTTTTTGTTGAGCCAGGCGACGGAGAAGAAAGGCGACATGGAAGCCACGCGCGAAGCGTTGTCGAATTTCTTGTCGATCGCACCGGCCGATGGAAGGGCGCAAGAAGCGCGGAAGAGGTTGATGGATTTAACGACGCAGTCGCAGTAGAACGGCTCCAACGCGGGATCTTGCCAGCGATGGGCTTTAAGTCTTGACTAGTAGGCAAGCTCATACATGAAATCGCATTTGCAATGAAAGCAGGCTAGCCGATAACTAATATCGTTATTTATCGATGTACTTGGACTCAAGTAGCTTACTTGGAGATCCCAGGTTGCACTGCCATTTTCCGAAAGCATTCTTGAAACACCAGTAAGTGTTGTCGAGTTCTTTCACTGCGAGTCGGCCCATATATCCGTTTTTCGGATAGCCTGGATAATCAACACACACAGTGAAGCGCGCGTGGACTGGGTACACGGTTGTACCTTCTCTTCCGCCGGGACCATCCGGGCTTCCGGTATTGTACGCCCAAGCTTCCGGCATTCGATATGGTCGAGAGGCGCCAATTTGAAAGCTCTTGAAGTTAATTGTCGCCGGATTCTTGGAAGCGATGTCTTGTCCGCTAATGATGTATACGTCGCGAATTTCGCGTTTAAAAATACCGTCCATACCGTCACCACTGAGGTCGCTCATTGGAGCGCAAGCACAGTTCGGGTTAGTTTGTTGTTTGGCAATGGGATTTTGTTGATGTTGTGGTTGTTGCGGCTCTGCCTGCTGCGGTGCTTGCACCGCGGCTTGGGGAGCATTGAACCAGTTTCCGCTCGGTTGCGCCCTTGGATGGATTGGTTCGCTAGGTGTCGCGAGGACGGTACCAGTTGTGGTGCCAGCAGTCCCGGTCAATGCTCCTTGATTTTGTGGGTTTTGTGCTCCACCGGGCGAACGAACTTCCGCGCGTGCCACCATAAAGACGCCACCTGTCTTGCCATTTTCGGCTTCAACTCTTACGCGCATGTAATGCTTGTTTGGGTCGTTTTCTACCACTACCCCGCGCCTCCAGTCGCTTCGACTTGTAGGCGCACACTCGACTACGCTGCCGACCGCTTGTGCAGATGCCGAAGGACTAGTAAAAAGAATGGCGATGACAGCAGTCAGCATCAGAATGTGCTTTTTCACAAAGGGATTCCTCTCGCTACAAAGACAATTTTTTATCACTCCTAAACCGAGAAAACAACAGGATTTGAGCGTCCAAATGGCACTTTCAGCACGGTTCCAGGCCATTGCCCATGGGCTGACAAGGCAATGCAAGACGTTCGGGACAGTACTCAGCTTAACTTCAAAGAACAGATTCGATCTTATGTAGCCATCGCACTTGCGGATAATTGTCTGCGCCGTAGACGAAGCAAGATTGGCACAAAGCAATTGCCCGATCGATTCAACTTTGGACAATGACTTAAACAGAGTGCATCTTTTGGCTGAGTAGTTACGTCAACGCTTTATTACTATTAGAGGTGCGCATGGTGGCCCAAATCTTAGTCCTTGAAGAAGACAACCGTCAATTTGAACAGATAAAGCAGTGCTTGCAAACGAATGGGCACAAAGCGTGGCGCGCCTTTACAATTGCTGAGGCGTTTGAGTTTTTGCGGAAGTACGGAATGGATCTTGTACTTAGTGCGGTCAACTTAGAAAACAGTGATGTGTTCAAAGTGTTGCACGGAGTCACAAATGGCGAACAGCAGAAAAACCTTGCCTTCGTTTTCTATTGCACAGATAAAGAGCGTTGCGACCGCTACGCTACCAGCGGGATCATGGCGGCTGGTAAGGCTCTCGGCGCACGCAAGTATATTTTGCTTTCTGGGTTTGATGCCAATCGATTTTGGGCGGAGCTAGAAGATTGCATTCCGCAAAACGCTCAAAAGAATGACTCCCTGGGCAGTCAAATCACAACCTATTCGTTGAGTGATTTTTCTTGGACGGATCCGCCTCGAAAAGCCGCGTCTTGAAAGAGTTGAAAAATATGCGGCAGTGTCCATGCTCATGCTCCGGATGAAACCATTTGTTGATGATTGAAAGTCAATACTCCGCTATGACCTTTTGTTTTCGGTGTTCTCAACGGGCAAGCCCATTGCTCCGAAGACTTTGCGGGCGCAGACCAGAGGGCTGTGTGTATAATCTTCAACAGATGATTGCAAAGTAAGTTGAGGTCGAATTTGGTCTCGTTTGGCGTTTTCGGGTCGACGCTGCCGTGTAACAAAAAAGCCGGTAAGCCATTTCTCTTGATGGTCTCCTTGATTGTGCTTTTCCCGCAGGGAATCGCGGCGCAGAATTCCAGCAAGCAAATTGTCGGCGCGGCCCATAGTGGACTGGGCAGTGAGATGTGGCATGGCTACGGACTCAAGACCGGATATCTGGGTTGCTCTGCCGCCGTCTGCAATGTACTGAAGAAGGCTGGCGTTAAAGGCGTGAGCAGCGCCGCCGTTACGATCATGCGGTCTCAACTGCTGCACGGGCCAACTCAGTGCCAGGAATTTGTGATCAAGAACGGCGAGGCCGGACGAATCAATGATGCCAAGCTGCTCGCGGCTTGTCGGCCAGGCGATGTTCTGGTCGCTTTTGCAGAGGGTCCGACGAAGCCGAACCTCGGGGGGAATGCTCACTGCGGTATCATGGGTGGTGGCACCCGAATTTATACTAACGATTGGAACGACGGTATTTGGAAATTGGTGGATATTCATTTGATGTTCGACCAATACAAGCATGTTCGGCTTCTACGGGTATAAGTCTCTACTTTCTGTCGTCTATGCTTAAGACAACACGGGAGTCTTACACCTATGAGCTCTGAACTGCTTGAACTAATTCGAAACATCCTACTGAAAACCGCGGCTATCACCTATGGCCTTGCCGTTTTAATGGCGGTAGCCACGTTCTTGCTTTGGGACACTTGGACAACGCTCATATCGCAATCGTTTCACACGACCCCTGCTGTGCTCAGTCCATTGATGTTGACGTTCTTTACTGCCATCAAGTTTTATGCCATATTCATGCTGTTGGCACCAGCTTTGGCACTGCATTGGACTATCAAAGCACGTCGCAAAAAAGAAGCCTGATCAATCGGCAGTGAGGACAGTGATCACTGGAACGCAATACATTCCTCACCAAGCAAGAAATACCTAAAACGAATCAATGCAGCAAGTCGAACTAATAGTGGCGCTCCTTGCTGTTGTCGGCATCGTCGGAGCAATCTCGCAAAAACTACGAATTGCACTGCCAATTTTGCTGGTTGTGACCGGCATGGTGATTTCGCTCATCCCTCAAATTCCTGATGTCAGGCTTGACCCGGACGTAATATTTTTCATTTTCCTGCCGCCGCTGCTTTATTTAGACGCATTTAACACTTCGTGGAAAGAACTGAAAGATGTCGCTGAAGTAATTACCCTTCAGGCAATCGGACTGGTGTTGGCTACTGTCGCCGGTGTGGCTGTGGCCATTCATGCGGTTGTGCCTGGCATGCCCTGGACCGCAGCATTTGTGCTCGGCGCTATCGTTTCTCCAACTGATGCAGTTGCTGCTTCGGCGATAGCTAAAGAGGTCAATCTTCCTAAAAAATTGATGGATATCATTAAGGGCGAGAGTCTGGTCAACGACTCAACTGGGCTAGTCGCTTATCAGTTTGCGGTGGCAGCCACAGTGACCGGCATATTCTCGTTGTCTGAAGCGGGCAGGAGATTTCTCATTGTAGGTCTTGGTGGCATCGCACTTGGGTTGGCCTTAGGTTGGGTTCTATCAAAGGTCAGAACAAAGCTTGATCACAGACCAGTAGAGATAATAGTTTCTCTTCTTACTCCCTTCATCGCTTATTTGACTGCAGAACATCTGCATGTTTCGGGCATTCT
>JADYXS010000639.1 GCA_021772155.1 Candidatus Obscuribacter sp. | reverse complement strand
GCCGGATTCGTTGGCTTGTACTCAAACACAATCGGCTCGCCTGCCGGATTCGTCGGCTTGTACTCAAACACAATCGGCTCGCCTGCCGGATTCGTCGGCCTGTACTCAAACACAATCGGCTCGCTGCTCAGCCGAACTGGTGCAAACCAGTTGGACGGACGAAAATTCAACGAAAAATTCCCAAGCGTCTTTCTCTCTGCCGTATGGAGCATACCTTCGTATGCACCACACGGAGTGAATAAATTGACAGACAAGGCACACAACAACCACGAACCAATTTGCCTGAGCATCGAAAAGCCCTCAATAGTCCCATAAACCAACCACTGACATCTCGCCCAAATTAGGCGCCATTCGGAAATTGCTCTCCGTCCATGAAGCTCCTAATTACTGCCAGAATTTCGTCGACCCTGTATCCGAAGGAGAGAAAATGTTATGCGGCTGGCTACTCTACTATGTGCGTTGGCGCTCGTAACCGCGATTCAGCCCGGATGGACAGCTAACGAACAAGTTGAGCAGGGAAGCCCAGACCCCAGCATGTCGAATGAAGCCGTTGTCCGATTCAACGGAACAGGCAAAGACCTAGAAGTTTTCACAAATTGGAATCAAACTCTGACTCTTGGTGATCCTAAATCGGGTGCCACCGTCCTTGGAGTTCCACGGACCATAATCCAAGCTAGCGACAAAGAAGTTTGCCTATACAAAGGAACAATTGTTGTCGACTCAGCTGCATCGCCTGTGACCATTCGACTCGACGACGCAGGAATACATCTCGCTCCGCACTCTAGCGCAATAATCGAATACAAGCCGCACCAGTTCATAAAGGTCCAGGCACTAGGATCAGAAAGTAAAATATTGATGCGAATCCGCTCCGGCTTAATTCACGACTCAACCTTCAAGCTACGGTCTAACGAACAACTTACTGCCAGCATTCCCAATGCCAGAGTGCAGATGGAGCCGCTCAGAGCAGTTGGTCAGGCCGTGCAGGTGCACCAAAATAACAAAACGGGACGATTCGACAGAATCAGCGAAGGACTCCAGGACAATATCGAACTGGCACGTGGTGAATACCCAAAGAAGGTGGTTTTCGACCAATCTGCGCCTCTAAAATTGAATGGAACCAGCGGAACGGAATTCATCACATCAAACTCCGGCACAATTAAGCTCATTTGCGGGCAGTTGTTAGCTCGCTCTGAGTCTGGCGATGTCATTCACACGGAGTTGGGCGACGCAATACTTCAACGTAATTCCGTAGCTTCGATTGAACGGTGGCAGGGTCAATTGAGATTGGCATCCTACTGCGAACCCCAAGCTGTGTTGTTCAAAGGAGAAAAGGGAATTTTCTCACTGCGATGGGGTCAAGAGCTAGTGGTCACAGATCATTCACCGACCTGGGGCGATTTGCTTCCCAATGATGGCGTCGCTCGTCGCAACTTCGAGCCGGTTGCAGCTTCGAACTATAGTTGTACCCTGACTGACTTTCAACTGGGGTCAGCATTGAAGATTTTGCCCCAACTAGCTGTTGTGCGAAAGCCGTCCACCAAGAACGGCTACAAATTGAGAGCAAAGCTAATTAAGACAGCCGCGGCCCTGGAACTTGTTACTGGACAAAGAGGGCGTTTCATCACCTGCGGAGACTTGCTCCAATCGGCAACCAATCAGCGCTAAAGAAGAAAGCAAATACAGATGGAAATTCCATCAAATGACATATTAACGGTGAGATAGGTGCAATAGCTGAGGACGACAAACCATAACCACCATATCCGGTGCCACGAAACTTCGCAGCCCACCGAGTCTTGGATCAAATTGAAATTGGTAACTCGGCTTGCGAATAGGTCCCCAATAAAAAAACGGCTCCAAACTGGAAAGCCGCTTCTAAGTGGACATGGAAAGAATGTGCCCGGCAAGACTCGAACTTGCGACCTCATGGTTCGTAGCCATCAGGAAAGGCACTTTTCCCACGCTTTCGCTGGTTATATCATAATCGCTCTAACGTTCTGCCTGCTGGCTTTTTAAGCAGACGAGAAATTTCTGAAGTGTTCTCAAGCTTACCCCATAATTCCCTGCCACATATCACCTACATATCACCAGAAATACCCTACAGATCAAATGGGTGCTAGAATCGATTCAGAAGTTGGTCTTCAAAACAGCCGTGTAAGTACAAGGGATTTTTCGCCTATGCCACGCAATGAAGCAGCCTTTAGCAAAGGCTATATCGATGGTTTACGCGTTTCGCCAGATGGCAAGCGGCTGTACTACTATGACACGAAGGCGCGCGGGCTGGAGCTTTCTGTAAATCCGACCGGTGCCAAAACCTTTTCCGTGTACAAATGGGTCAACGGAAAGCCACGCCGAGTCGTGCTTGGACACTATGACGGACTTGCCCTTCAGGGAATCGAGTTTAACGAAAACCCGCTTGTAGTGCTAGGAAACAACGCCGCTTTGACCGTTGACCATGCAAGACTGTTAGCACAAGCGGTTATACAGCAGCTCGCTGCAGGTGAAAAACCTCGGGAGATCAAAAGAAAGGAAGAAGTTGCCGAGTTAACGCTCGGACAACTGTTCACCGAGTACATCAACAATTACGCCATGGAGCACACCAAAACTTGGAGCGTAATGCAGGCTTCCTTCGATCGCTATCTTGCAAACTGGAAAAACCGACCAGTCAAAGAGATTACTAGAGGTGAAGTTCAGCTCCTGATCAATAAGCTCGGTAAGGCCAGCGGTCAGACAACAGCGAATCGAACGTTAGAGCTACTCAGGGCGGTCATTAACAAGGGTAAACACTGGTCCCTTGTGATGGGCGACAACCCTGCTTCCGGGATCGCCAAATTCCGCCTGAAATCGAGATCCCGCTTCGTCAGCGAAGATGAACTTCCTAAGCTCATGGCCGCGATCCATGCAGAAAGCAATGATAGTGTGCGCGACTATGTTCTTTTGAGTCTCACCACCGGCGCCAGGAAGTCGAATGTGTTGGCTATGCGCTGGGACCAGCTCGATCTTCATCAAGGAATTTGGATGATTCCTGATACCAAAAACGGTACCAGTCAGACGATTTTACTCACCAACGAAGAACTGGACATACTGAAAGCGCGGTTTGCCGCGCGCAAAAGTTTCGAATGGGTGTTTGTTGGTCCAGGCAAGGTCAAACAACTCAAGGATCCGAAGAAGGGTTGGGCGCGAATTCTCAAGGCTGCCGGTATCAAAGACCTCCATTTACATGATCTGCGCCGGACACTTGGCAGTTACATGGCGATGTCTGGTGCCAGCTTGTCGGTGATAGGTAATGCGCTGAATCACAAAGAACTCAGCACAACTCGCAAGGTCTATGCCCAGTCCGCCAGAACGGCAGAGAAGGCGGCCCGAGAGCGCGCTCACGAAATGATGTTTCCGGCAGAACAACCGGTACCAGCGAACGAGCCCGAAGTTGCGGAATCTAATGTGGTTCCTCTTATGACGCCAGCAAAGGATATCGAGTTCTAAAACACATTGCATCGGCGCCCCCGGCATTTACCGAGACCGAGCAATGCTGTCATGCATAAAGCCAGCAAGCGCAATCATCCCGAGAGTATCGCCCTACTGGAGTTGGTACACATGTGCGCAGAATCAGGCGTCATTTTCTTCTTCAGTCGCTTTTAGTTCTTGCGACTATGCAAGCAGATTATTGAAGGAGTCAGGCGGCTCTCCTCGATTTAGTCCTTTGGCAAACAAGTCATAAGCCGAAGAATAATGTGAGACAGCTCCGCAAGAGCACCCCCAAGAAAAAATAGAAAAACCTAAATGACTAGGAGAACAACTCGCCTTGAAGGTCTGACTTCGACATTTTAAGATAGCTGGACACATCGCGCAAAATGCTAGCCAACGTGCCGCTTTTGATCGACTTGTGAGCTGGAACAGTTATGTTGTGCGGATGACCTTGGCGTTGTGATGTCAGCCGAATGTGACTACCCGTCTGGCGAGTGGCGACATAGCCAAATCGTCCGAGCAGCCCGGCCAGTTCTTCACCAGAAAGATCTCGTGGCAATTTCACGCGGAAATCAGTTCGTCCTTGACCCAGTGAAGGCGAATCAGCCTAGGCGCATCCGCCCTGTCCTCGAAGTGGCAACGAACGGCATCCCTGAGCATCTCTTTCAGCTCTTCTGCAGAATCCGATTCTGTGTAGATCGAATGGCCAACTGCACGCGCTTCGTAGCCGCCATCAGGGGATTCCATCACCTCAAAAATTATCTCGCCACTGGTCATAAATCTTCCTGCGCCGTCCTTGGCCTTATTATAGTCTACGGGACCCACGCCTCCCAGCGGCGAGAAAAAGGTGCGCCTATTTGCTGCCCTTGCTTCACTGCCTGGCTGGTAGCCTAACAGCGAACACCCGGCATCAAACCTAAACTGCTCCGCAGTGCCTTCGGCAGATTTGACGCCGGGTCCCATGTTCGCCGTTTTTCAGGCAGTCCGGCAGGAGACTGCGGGCAGCACTTTCGCGCACACATCGGATCGACCGCAGCGAGCCATTACCGGTCTGTCGACGGCGAAAGCCGAATACAAACGGAGGTGTTTCAGATGCCA
Source organism: Candidatus Obscuribacter sp. (assembly GCA_021772155.1). Lineage (GTDB taxonomy): Bacteria > Cyanobacteriota > Vampirovibrionia > Obscuribacterales > Obscuribacteraceae > JADYXS01. The sequence goes on along the minus strand of JADYXS010000639.1, from coordinate 197 downwards.
GGACAGCAAAAATCACAAGACGGAATTATTTCAGTGCTGCGGACAGCGAATCAGACGGCTCGCAGATACGGGAAAATCGGTAATTACGATTCAGAAGACGTTGACCTTATGCCGAGCTCGGCATAAGGTCAACGATCCCGAGTTCAGGACTATCTGGAGCAAGTATGAAGGATGCTCAAAAGTCCTTCCAGGGCAGG
>JADYXS010000638.1 GCA_021772155.1 Candidatus Obscuribacter sp. | reverse complement strand
GTTGACCATCTCTTGCAATTTCAAAGCATGGTCCAAAAGGTTGATGGAAGCTTGATCGCTGTTCACAAGGACTTGTCCGACCGGTTCATTCTTGACTAAACCGATCTCGATAGCTTCCATGATCGCTTCTTCGTCGAGGATGCCGGCAAGCACAAACATCTCACCCAGTTTTATCTTGGCTTTTGGTGCCGGGCGATAATCGCCGCGATCGGAAAGCACGTCTTCAAGGCTTGTCTGTCGCGTTTGCGCTGATTTCAACCCCTGAACAGCTTGCTCTCTGCTGATTTTTCCGTCGCGCAAGAGAATTTGAGCATTGAGGCAAGAGCACAAAAGTGAGTCGTTGATCTTTTTTGTCAGGGCAAGAATTCGACCCAATGGCAATCCTGATTGCTGCGCTCGACGCAGGGAGTCTTGAAGTTCATCATTGTTGATGATTCCTGATTCAACAAGGAGTTCGCCCAGTTTGTTGGCCGGCAAAACATCTTTCTGGACCCAGCCCGACTGCTTCAAAGCCTCGGTCCACGTGACACCACTTTGTGTCACAACGAGAATCGCGCGTTTTGCTTCCTCTATCTCTAGCACCTGATCTTTGAGCATCGACTGTGCTTGCACGATGATGTGCAGTAAAGAATCAGTCATGAATCCGGACATCACCAGCACCTTGCCAAGTGGCAGGGCGAGCTCAACGGCAAGTAGAGTCGCTTCCGATAAGTCACTTTCTGAAAGCAGCCCCAGCTGAATCATCAGGTTGCCGAAACGATTGTCCTTGTGCAAGTCAGATACCATTGTTAGCTCCTGTAGCTGTCAGACCTATTTTCCCGGTTCGCTGGCCTGCCAATCAGAGAATGTTAATAGACATTTCTTTCCAGCCATGGAGGGACGGATGGCTCTGCGCGTAGTTGCTGATAAGATCTGCATGTTGAAAAGTAGGTGTTGTGTGTCGGCCAAAACCGTTTTAGTGATCAGTCTTGCTGCCTTTATCCTCAGCGTGGTGGGACTGTCAGTCGCTGGCAAGGGATTGCTTCAAGGCATGCAGCAGGCTGACGCAACGGTCAGTTTGCTCGATCTTGCTCGCCAGGCGACCACGGCCAGGTCATATGAAAAGGCGGATGCTTATTATCAGCAAGCGATAAATTTTGCCGAAACGACTCAAGATAGATCGTCTAACGTCACTCTGGCACTTGGTTCTTACGTTGATTTTTTGCGCATGAAACGTAACCCATTGAAGGACGTAAAGCTGGCGCTCAAGCTTGAGGAACGCGCTCTGGCACTGCGTATGCAGACATTTTGACAAAGACGCTAATTTCCTCTCACGCTTGTCAACTTTGGCCCTCCTATAATTGCCCGCCATGGATACTCCTACGGCGCATGAAATTTATCTCTGGCTCGTAACTGCCGTCACAGGCGCAGTTGCCGTGAACACGTTACTGCGCTTGTGGATTGACCGGGCGCGCTTGCGGCAAGAAGATTTGCACGAAGATGACCGCCTGTTTGCCTGGCGCATTGTGCTTTTTCTGGTTTATCCGCTCATGACGCTCGTCGATCTGCGGGCGACGATGGTCACCTGCCAATGGTTTGGCGGATACATCAAAGATTGGACATACGGGTTGTTTTGGTATTCGGCAATTCCGCGCGGTATTGCTTTGCACGAGCATCTTCTATTTGTTCTTTTCGCTGGCGTATTGGTGCAGCTATTGCTGGCCGCCAGCCTCTTACCTTCCCTTTGTTTCCGACCGCATCCATTCTTTGCCACCATACTTGGTTACACAATAACCACCGTGCTTGCTCTTACCTTGTTGGTAGATCCGCTCATGTCACTGCTTGGCGTTGGTGGCTCACGCTGGCAGATAATCCTAACTACTGCGACCTTGCAAGAGAGCCTCTGGATCGCCGGCGTCTATATCGTTGCTGCCGCTACGTATCTGTTTGTCATTCTCAATGAACGCACGCGGCTCTGGTTCGCCGATCTTTCAAGACCACTGGTATCAGAAGAGCTGCGCGATGTTTTGTCTCAATGGAAAATTGACCCTGCCAATCCACATCTATGTGCGCGCCTTGCGGTTTTGTATGAGCGAGCCGGATTGCGCAGCCAAGCGACAAAGCGCCTGGTGCAATTGAAGGCCACGCATCCGCAGAGCATTTATCGCTGCTTTGTCGAGGCTGTTCTTTCGTACAAGCAACGCAAATACAAAATCGCGCGGGACCAATTTTTGAAAGCGGCTGATTTTGCCAATGTCGACGGCAATTTGCGCGGAAGCTTGCTTGCAGCTTCGGGCTGCGCCGCTTTTGCAGAAGGCGATATGGAAGGTGCCTTGAACCTTTCTGAACGGGCTCTGGAGTTTGATGATGCCAGCCTTGTTGCTCGCATGGTGAAAGTCGACGTGTTCCTGCGCACCGGCAAGAAAGAACAGGCCGGAGAAGAAATCATTGCCGCTATCCGTCGCGGACTTGATCTTGATCTTGAAAGCAAGGTGCCCTTGGACAGCGAAAGAGCATTGCAGCGCATCGGAAGAATTCATGCAGCAGAAAAGCGCCAGGGTATCAGCGCTCAAAAGTTACCGCTTGCTAGAAAATGAGGCCGTGAAGATGCTCTGCCCCGGAAACGACCAGGTCGCGTCCGAAGAGCCAGGGAAGTAAGAGCAGCAACGTGCCCATGCCAGTCAAAGTTCGATTTCCCGAGCGGGTCAAATCGGGCAAAGTGAAGAATCCGAAGAAGCATCCAAGTAGGTAAGTTTGGAGGACAAGCGGTGCAAACCACATGCCGATTGGCAAAGAGTCCTGCCGCAACAACTCGCCCCAGACCGCGACGAGCACGGCTTGATCGAGTGACAGCAGAATTATGCCAAGCCACTGTGCCGCCTTTGCCATCTGGTTCCAGCCATTTATTGCTGACACCCAAGACAACAGCCAGCAGGCAAATATCATGCCGAACATATCGAAGAAATAGTGTTCCTGCTGGGGCGTTGGGAACAAGGAAACCGGCGCAGTATCCGCCAGCAAAATTGGCATCAAGCAAAGAAAGACAATGGCAAGACCGGCAAGCAATACGGCGATGCCAAAAATACCGGTTCTACGCTCCTGTAATCGCTCTTTCAATCTCGCCTCAACCTGCACGAGACTATTATCGTGCAAAATCGCCTCAATCCGCCAAAAGGGTATAAACCTTTCTTATGTGGTGCGTGAATTACGAAAAAGCTCTTGGATTCTCGTATAAAACAATTATAATTCAAGCGCACGTTGGTGTCCGGCGGTATTGTAGACACGCAGTTTCCACAACTGGTATCGAGCAATTCGCGATTCTAGGGAAAAAATCCAACACACTGAGGGCCACTAGATGGCGCCGCAATTCATCAAGAATCTCGATATCCGGACCAGGCTTTTGTTGCTTTGTCTTGCAGTTGCCGCACCGCTTGTTGCAACGTGCGGGCTGGTCATTTGGAAAGAATATCAGGGGCTCAGTCAGGTTGCGCATATGGCGACGACCTTTCACGATGAATTATCTGTGCGGACTTTGTCGCACTGGATAAGGACTCACCAAGACGAACTTACGGCATTGTCCGTTCTGCCGGCCTTTCAAAACGGTGACGCTAAAGCCACCGAGGACATGCTCAGCGCTCACGCGCGGATGCAGCCCAATTCCAACGGCTTAGTGCTGTTTGATAAACAGGGGAAAGTCGTCTCCAGCAGCATGAAAGATCTTGGTACCACGACTGCCTGCATGCAGAGCCTCGGCGCCTACAAGGACGCTGTGAAGGCCGGTAAGACAATCGTCTCCGGCTATACCAGCTGCCCGATATCTGGCAATCCGGCCATATTGATCTCCCAGCCTGTATTTAAGGGCGGTCAGATCAGCGGTGTGCTGATTGAATCGATTCGTCCCAAGGCAATCGTCGAGTTATTCACCGGGCTTAGTGAGGCCAAGGGCTTTGTCGTTTGCGTGGTGGACCGTGATAATCGAGTGATTGCCCGCACAATCGATCATGATAAATTTGCTGGCCAAGACTTTTCTAACGCCAAAACTGTAACTGCCGCTGCTCGCTCTGGAAAAGGAACTATCGAGGTAGTTGGCATTGCCGATCCAATTCCACGCACTTATGCATTTCAACGCGTGCCAAATACAGGTTGGCTGGTAACTGTCGGAATTCCGACTCAGGCAATCTATGGTAATGCTCAGGACCGCTTGTTGTTGTTGATTCTCTCGTGTGTGCTTGCCGTTGGTGTCTCAATCGGGCTTGCGTACGCCTTCACCAGGCACTTCACCGGTCCGATTCACGAACTTGTAAAGGAAGCACTGGCAATCGGTCGCGGTGATCTATCCAAGCGAGTGAAAGAAGAAGATAAAGGCGGCGAGCTACGTTTGTTGGCCCGAGCGTTCAACCACATGGCGTTGAACTTGGAACTTAACCGCGAACACAAATTAATGGTGGCGAAAATCTCCGAATCAGTTCGCCAATCTCTCGATCTTAATCAAATTCTCAATACCACAGTCTTTGAACTTGGGCAGGCATTGTCAGCGAGCCGATGCTGCCTAGCTTTGGTAGATAACGACCACCAGCAGCCGTTAAATAATCGGCAACTGGAATTCAACTACGTCTGGTGCGATCCACGTCATGCCGGATCGCCGCTAAAGAATCGTTCGGTAGTGATAACCGACGGCAGCATTCTTAAGATCATTTTGGAGCAAGGCACGATTCTTTCTCTCGATGTCATGGATGACACCGTCGCTCCGATGTTCGAAGCGGCCGAAGGGGCGGCAGACGACTGGAAATCGATCAAATCCCTGATTGCCTGTCCGATCATATTGAACAACCAACCGATCGGCATGATCCTTGTTCAGCAATGTGATGAAAGACGCGTCTGGCTGGATCTGGAGCTTGAACTGGTTGAGGCTGTCGCGCGCCACGTTGCCCTGGCAATGGACCACGGCAGTTTGTTCGCCCGCACGCGGCGCATGGCGGAGCAAGAATTCCTGATTAACCAGATTGTGCGATCGACGCGCGCCTCCCTTGATCCTGACACCATTCTCAATACCGTAACGACAGAACTGGGACGAGCTCTGGGCGTTGATTACTGTCAAATTGCCCAACCACGGCCGGAAGGACCGCTGGTTATAACTCACGAGTATGCAGCCTCTGACCTTGAATCTCATATGGGATTGAGTCTTTACGGAAACCGCATGGATTTCCAGCCGGGGGCCGACAGTCCTAAGGACATGCGTTCGGTGCTCGGCATAGATTTTTCCTCCAGTGAAAATTCCAGTGGCATGACAGTGCGTGAGTCACCAATAGCGGTCATTGCCGATGTTGATAATGATCGCCGCTCGATGAAATTCATGGAATTCCTTGGAGCGGTCGGCTCTCGGTCACTGATTGCCGCACCGCTAATGCGCGACGATCGTGTGCTGGGGATTTTGATGGTGCACCAGAGTAGTCGGCTGCGAGACTGGCAGGCCGGAGAAGTGCGGCTGCTTGCGGCACTGGCAGACCAACTGGCAGTAGCAATTTCGCACGCTCAACTTTTCGAGCAAGTAAAACACCAGTCCATCACCGATGGTCTAACCTCTCTCTACAATCACATTTACTTCAAGAACCGGCTGGCAGAGGAGTTGAATCGAGCTCAGCGTAAGGGCACGCCTTGTTCTTTGCTGATGATCGACCTTGATAAGTTGAAACAGATCAATGACACCTATGGACATCCAGTCGGTGATGCGGCCATCCGGCAAGTAGCGAACGTGCTCAAGAGTCTGATTCGAAGCGGTGACACGGCCGCTCGCTATGGTGGCGAGGAGTTTGCTGTGATTCTGCCGGAAACACCGTTGAGCGAAGCGGTACTGATCGCCGACCGACTGCGCAGCAACATCCACCGCAGCCCTGTTCCCGGATTGGGTCACATCTCGGCCTCTATCGGTGTGGCGGCCTATCCATATCAAGCAAATGGCTTGGAAGCTCTGATTGAAAAGGCCGACTGCGCTTTGTATGTGGCCAAACGTAGTGGTCGCAATCGCATCTCGGCATGGGATGAGCCAGCCACTGGCAGAGCCGATGCGGAAGATGGCAATCCAGTTGCTGGAAGTGCGACAATTGAAGAGGACCCCAAACTCAACGCCTCGAGTACATGAGCCGCCTGATTCTTTTCGATATCGACGAAACGATGATTCATTCTTCCGGTACCGGACGTAGGGCACTGGAAAGATCGCTATCTGATTCTTTCGGCCGAGAAATTTCTCTTGATGGACACATTTTGTCCGGAAAAACAGATCCTCAAATCATTCGAGAAGTATTGGAATCACAGGGTTTTTCCGATATTGAAATCCAAACTTGTCTTGAGAATATCTATGAGTTGTACATTCCTATTTTGAAGGAAGAAGTGCTCGGCGCTACGGAATTTCGCGTGCACAACGGCGTCTTTGAATTGCTAGCTGTTCTTCACGAGGATAAGAATGCCTACCTCGGGCTATTGACCGGCAATATCGAGCGTGGTGCCAGGGTGAAACTGAATCCCGCCAACTTGAATCGGTATTTTGATTTTGGGGCATTTGGCTGTGACTCGGCTGATCGCCTGCAACTTCCGGCAATTGCGCATGAGCGAGCCAAGAAGCACTTTGGCATGGAATTTAGCAACCGAGACATAGTGATCATAGGCGATGCCAGGGGCGATGTCCTCTGCGCCAAAGGCTACGGAGCGCGTTCATTGGCCGTTTGCACAGGAAAGACGACAAAAGAAGCGCTTGTCGAGCTGCAGCCAGACTTTATTTTCGATGATTTGAAAGATACAGGCCAAGTGATCGAGGCCATCTTTGCCATCTAGCGATATAATTTGTGGACTGTCAGCTTGCTGACTGATTCAGCTCACAATGGCGCTTGACGCAGGTTCACCGGCGTGCGCTCTCTCGATTGGTGATTTGTGTCAGACGACTATTCGCAATCCAATGGAAATAGCTGGGTACGAGCGTTTATCGGGCTCGGGTCGAACGAGGGCGATCGGCTGGGATTCGTTCAACAGGCGATGCAGCTTTTGAAAGACCATCCGGATGTGGAAGTTGTCGAGTGCTCGAGCCTGTACGAGACTGAGCCTGTGGGTCGTGAGTATGTGGAATGGTTCGTCAATGCCGTGGCAAGTATTGAAACCGATCTGTCAGCCAAAGAACTTCTGACAGTGTGCCAGGACATTGAATTTCGGCTAACACGTCTTGCCGGAGCAGATGCGCCGCAAGTAGTGCACCAGACAGCTGATGGACCGGTTAAAGCACGCATTATAGATCTGGATATCCTCTTTTTCGGCGAAAGCCAGGTGGACACTTCGTACTTGCAAGTGCCGCATCCCTTCATCGATCGCCGGGCGTATGCCCTAGTTCCGCTGTTGGAAATTGCACCGGATTGGGTGCACCCAACCTTGGGCAAGACAGTCACACAGTTGCATGATGCACTGCCCGCGCCGGAACAGGTGTTCCTGTACGGCACGCGTGAAGCTTGCGACTATATCTAAGCTGTACTGTGTAAAGGCTTGCTTTGATTAGAATCGGTACGGACATCTGCTCTCTCAAGCGCATCGAAGAAGCTTACGGCCGGTTTGGCCGTCGCTTCCTGGAAAAGGTTTTGACCGAACAGGAGATTGACTACGTGCTGAGCCAACCATTGAACACCGTGCAACGTTTGGCTGGGCGCTTTGCCGCTAAGGAAGCGGTGTCCAAGGCCCTGGGAACTGGATGGTACGGCGTTGGCTGGAAAGAAGTGGAAATTTTTCGCCAGCAATCTGGGGAGCCAACAATCACGCTGCACGATCGAGCCGCTGCTATTGCCGCAAATCGTGGCTTGCAATCATGGCAATTGAGTATCAGCCATGAACGCGAGTACGCTATAGCGATGGTTGTCGCTTGTTCCGAAAACACATGATAGTTACTCTTACAACCGACTTTGGTAGTGTTGACGGTTACTCAGGTATGGTCAAAGGAGTCATTCTAGGACTGGCTCCAGCTGCAACTATAGTTGACCTCACTCATGATATTTCAGCATGTGATATCGCATCTGGTGCCTGGGTATTAAGTAACGCGTTTTCGTTTTTCTCAGACGGTACTATCCATCTTGCAGTTGTAGACCCAGGCGTTGGTTCTGCGCGCCATGGCATCATTGTGCGCTCTGAACGCCATCTTTTTGTTGGACCCGATAACGGATTGCTGTCGCTTGTGCTGCCACGACTCAGTCAATTTGATTGCTTTTTGCTAAACCGTCCTCAGTACTGGCGACCGGACGTCTCTTCAACCTTCCATGCGCGAGATGTGTTTGCGCCGGTGGTGGCACATCTTTTGAATGGAATACTTCCAGAAGAGCTTGGCGAGCCGCTGCCGGCAGAGCGGTTGGTTCGCCTGCCGTGGCCGCAGATAACTATCTCAAATACAGGTGTCAAAGGTCAGGTCGTTCATATCGATCATTTTGGCAACTTGATCAGCAACGTCCCGCAATCGGCGCTTGGGTCTGCTTCCTTCTGCATGATTGATCAGCGACGCGTGCCAATTCGAAAGACCTATTCCGACGCCGCTCCGGGGCAACCAGCGTGCTATGGCGCAAGCCATGGCTACGTTGAAATCGGTGTTTTCAAAGGGCGAGCAGATGTTGCTCTTGGTGCCACCATCGGCTCATCGGTTCAACTTCCCACTTAAGCGCTTTGTGGATCGAACTCTGGAAATTTGGGATCGTTCTGATTGATCGGTCGTCCGATAGACAGAGCAACCATCAAGCACATATCCACCCGTTCCATGACGTCGTTGGGGAACGCTCCGATCTTACTAACCAAGAGCGTTTTCGGAATCGTGGCAATAACCGTGCAGTCAATCACGCTGTCTAATCTCAGACCGCCAGCTGACCCTTCTGGGGTGTTCATTTCGACAACTACTTGGGTTGGCTCTCTGGTTGCTCGTGTAGTGTTGCTGGTTAGTGGCACAAGAAGTACGTCGTCGAGCCGGGCGTTATTGTAGTCGTTAGAAATCAACACCGCCGGGCGACGCTTGGTCAGTGTCTGCCCATCGTCAGTCGTATAGGGAAAAGCAACGAGGACAACGTCGCCTTTCCTATAGAGTGGTGGCTTTGAAGACATTTAGTCCATTTCTAGTAAGGTCGCGCCGGGGCAGATTGAACCAATTCTACCAATCCTATACCCCTCGGAGCTGACAAAATCTCCGCGAGCTAGCCGAGGGCATGCTGTTGCATGGTTTGCCTGGTCAGGACGACTGCTTGTCAGTAGCAAAGGACCGCTTGAGCGTTGGATATCGATAAACTTCCGATGGACACCTGAGCCCCACCCGAGCAATGAAAAATGCCCCTTGCGAGGCATTTGCATTTCTTGGTCGGATTGTGTCCTAGCCGTCGTAAACTTCGCTGCCGGCCCATCTTTTGTTGAAAGCGTTGTTCAAGCTAACTGCAGACACTTCTTTAACGCTTTGCCCACGAGCAAGTAAATCGGACAACTCGGACTGTTTGCCACGGAAATATTTGTCTGCCACACCATTAGCGACAAAGTCGAAATGGAAGCCCTCAAACAGGGAGAACGCGTTGTCAGGTGACGTCCCTTTTTCAGCGGCGTCACTTGGCACGGATTTTTGTGGTTTGTCTTTACTCACTTAACCGTCGGCTCCTAATGAGTTCTCTTCCAGTGCACGGAGTATAACACGGCTTTCAAGGGTTAGTTCCAGTTATTTAATCTTGAAAATTTAGAATTTATCAAGCACTTGAAAGACTGCTCCCTATTCATACCCCAGTCGCTCAGGCTTCAGACGGGCTAACGATGAAATGTATAGAACAATGAAGTAATCACGCTTCCTGAGGGATTCCTTCTTTGCCTTCGGAAGATTGCTTCTCGGCAAACTTTTCTTTCAGCCAGGCGATGGTTCGTTGCGTGGCCCCGCCAGGTACGAATACTTCAGCCACCCCTTGGGCCAGAAGTGCTTCGCGATCTTCGTCAGGTATTATGCCGCCGCCAAACACGAGAATGTCTTCGGCTCCTTGTGCTTTCAGCAGAGCGATGACTTTTGGAAAAAGGGTCATGTGAGCGCCAGACAGGATGCTGAGTCCGATGGCGTCCACGTCTTCCTGAATGGCGGTTTCCACAATTTCTTCCGGCGAACGATGAAGCCCGGTGTATATCACTTCCATGCCGGCATCACGCAGAGCGCGGGCAACGATCTTGGCGCCGCGGTCGTGACCGTCCAGTCCCGGCTTGCCAATCAATATCCGAATCTTCGCCTTAACCATTGTTCTCCCAAATCCTGTCGTGCAACCAGTATAAATTCAAGGCTTCTAGGCGTCGCCTGCCTTGTCCCTAATAATTTGAATTAGATCGTGAAATCGCTCGACATCCCGTTTGTTGATCAAGTGAAAGAACTTGGCTGTACGTAGCACGGCGAATTTCAGATAGACCGGTGCGATAATCTTGCGAATTTCGTTCCAGGTCAAAGTGACCTTATATAACAGATTGTGGATGACCAGCCGATCCTCGAATACCTCAACTTTTCGAGCCTCAAGGATTATGGATGGAAGCACGACGCAGTTACACAAGAGCAGCAGGCAATAACCGATGAGCTGTTTGCCGTAGTAAGCCAGCGGCGGGCCAGTTGCTATGTGCTGGAAGCTCGATACGACGCAGCTCAGGTCAAGGACGACAATGGCTGCCAGGGCGAACCAGCGTACGAAGTTCTGCCAATTTGACCGCGTGTAAACGCGTGGCTGTTCCAACTGAAGCACGTGGTCCTGAGGTTCGTTCATGGCCTCCATTGTCCCACGCCTGCTCTTGCGGTGTGTGGGCAAATCGGTGAGCAATTCCTGGGCTGCAGAAGCTGACAGTAAATTTGACAGAAAACTGTCAGCATTTTCCTCGTGGTTTTGATGAGGGTAGTGCCCGTGGCAATCTCTACCGTTGGTGGAGCTTGACAGCATGACAGTAAGTGCGCTATATTACTGTCATGGTTACAGAACAGCACATCAATCTATCTCTTGAAGAACTCGCGGACGAAGTTGCTTACTTGCTGGAGTATTACAACCTCGCGGGCGCCCACGCGGACAGCCGCGTGTCGCCGACACCCGATGCCAGAACGATAAGGTATTACACCACGCTGGGCGTGTTGGATAGACCACAAGTGGAAGGAAGACAGGCGCGGTACAGCAAGCGGCATCTGCTGCAATTGCTCACTATAAAAGCGCTGCAGAGTCACGGTTTGGCTCTGGCGGAGATCCAAACGCGAGTGATTGGTCGCTCTGAAGCAGAGCTCGAATCAATGCTGGCTAACTTAACGCAAGGTAAAAATCAAAAGAGAGAAGATTCCGTTCGTCCTGTCGTTTGGCGAGAAATTGTCATCGAGCCAGGGCTCAAAATCATGGT
>JADYXS010000081.1 GCA_021772155.1 Candidatus Obscuribacter sp. | reverse complement strand
ACGAGCGCTTCAACCTGACTGGCGTCAGCAGCTTCCTCATATTTGAGGACCTTCTTTCGCCGATAGTACTGAACACCGCGTCGATAAACTGGAGGGCTGCTTGCCTCTTGTACTGCTTCAAGAGAGAGTGCCGCTCTTTTACTGGATGTTGGTTTCATTCTTACTCAATAACGAAAACCCCCTCCGCCAACGTCAAACGTCGCGTGAGGAAGTTGTCCCAGCAGATAAAAGATTACCACGCCGCGACTGTTAAGGCGCAGACTGCTTCGATGCCATATGGGCCTGGAACTGAGCTTGCGCCTGCTGCACTGCCTCAGCTCGTCCACTGGTTCCACGCTCAAGAATCCGTTGCATTTCGACCTGACGGCTCTCCAGTTGGGAGCAATAGGATTGCAGGACCTCCGCCTGAGATCTCAAGATCTTGGCGTTGTTGGTCAGCTCTGGAAGCAAGGTTTCCATCTCCTCGATTAGTGCAGATGGCGGATGGAGCGGTGGTCGCACCGATATTGGGCTTTCCTTGCCCCCTCGCGGGGCGGAGTCATTAAAAAAGAAAGCTTCCTTTAGCTTTTCCAAAGATTGTTTGAGGCGCAGAGCTCTTTGATAGGCGCGATCTGCTTCTACTTCCAGCCATTCCTTGCGCTTTCTCTGAGCAGTCAGGTCTGCTGTCAATTGCTCAAGCGAACGGCGCTTGGTCGTCAGTTCGCGTTCAAGAGCTAGAAGCTCCTTTTCCTTGTTTACCAGAGCTTGCTTGCGCAACAACATGGTCAGAATCACAACCATGCTGCCAGCCAGAATGTTCAAAGTTTGCAAGACATAGCCACGCTTGGATCCACTCATCTCAAACCAGTTGCTGCCCATGGCACCCATTACATCGGACCAAAACTCAGGTGGAGGCTCGCGGACGTAATAGACGCGCCCAATCACACGTCCTTTAGGTTGAGGGGCTATTTCCTTGTCCGAAGCGTCGCGCGGCGATTCGTTGGCCCATTGCACGTGCGTCGGCGGCGGGTCCGTCAGTACGTCGAAGTGCTCAACGCCTTTTTCCAACTGCGTCTTATGTAAGAAGTCGATGTTGAGCAAGGGCTGCCATTTCATCCGATCTTTGTAATTTTTTTCCGTTTTGTAGACGATGTTTTCGCCTTTGGGATCGGTCACGACCATGCCGAAAAGACCGTAATTGGAGTCGAGAACGCGCTGGATAGACTCGTCCTGACCGGTCATGACTAGATAAGACAGGGTCGCTGGCAACGTGTGGTGCAGCATGTTGAAGTCAACTGTCTGAACGCGGTGAATCGTTCCAATCCAGTAGCTGTCGTAATGCTTGGAACAGAGCACGACCCAGATGATGAATGCCACAAGGCAGACAGCTGGTAGGAAAGTGCGCTTCTGGAGCGCTAAAAACAGTTGGTCTAGTCGTTGGCGCAATGACGATTCCTCAACACTGTGAAATTCATAACATTGCAGGAAACGAATGTATATACGTGATCTCACCGCACCGGCACGGTGTTTCACCGGAGGGAGAGGCAATAAGTGTATTCTACACAACAAAAATCGCGACTTGTAAAGTAGACAACATCTTTAGTTTGCTGGATCGGGTATTAATGTCTTGTGCAGGAAATTGAATGCAACGGAGGCTCTCTATCGAGAGAACGACACGTTTCATAACTAAAGATTTCTAACACTACTCCGTTTGGATTGTGCGCCCCAGAGGCGCCGAACCCCGTTGATCGGGCAAACAATTTGAAGGCCGCCTCCGGGCGGTCCTTCTGCTTTTTGAACCCGGGAAGTCCCACGAAGACTTAAATTAGTAGCTGAATTCGCCTTGCCAATTTTCAGGCCAAAGCACGACGAAATGTTCGTCTTTGTCCTGGAACGCCACTACAGCGGCTCGCAGCAGATCGTTTTCTTTCAGCTCTTGAACCATAGGTTCAAGCGATAGCCGGGGATCGACCACATAACAATAGATGTTCATAGTGCCGTCGCTGATGTCATTGCCATCGCAATGCCCGAGACCGGTCCAACCAAGGACATCGTTCAAGCGGTCTTCGACCTGGGCGGCAAATTGAACGTCTTCCGGAGTGCCATCTCCGTCGATAACGTATTGCACGACAAGCTCAAAAAGGTCCTCGTGATCGATTTCGCCGAACCCGGCTTCGCGCGCTTCTTCTGCTTGACGAACTATCGCCGTGTCAGGCGGTTCGAATTCCGGCAGGGGAACGGTGGTTGTCTCGCCAACCTGGCCAAGTTCGCCGAAGTGAACCACGATTTGGTCGTTTTCGTCCCACGCTTCCCAGTAAAGCGTGGTGCCTTCCTCACGCTTGTACAACTTCAACAACATTTGCTTCTACTTGTGTCACCGCTTAGCGGCATATGATGTGCCTTTCCAAACTACGCCAAAATTATGAGATTTGCCTGCTTGAAAATTAATTTGTGGTATTTATGAACCACTCAGGTCCCAATAGCACTTCTCGTAAGGAGAGCAAGATGTCAGTGCAGACCACCAAGATTTCATACACCCCATATAAAGAACACGACTTCAAACACTTGAAAGGACTCCAGGGAATCTCCGACGAAACATTGGAAATTCACCTTGGACTCTACTCCGGTTATGTTAAGAACACCAACATTCTGAACGAACGTGTCATTGAATTGACGGAGCAAGGCAAAAGCGGTACCCCCGATTATGCTGAACTCAAGCGTCGTTACGGCTTTGAATACAATGGCAAAGTTTTGCACGAGTATTACTTTGGCAATATGAAGCCGAACGGCAATGGCGAGCTGAAAGACTCGACCGTACTTGGAAAGAAGGTTCAGGAGATCTACGGATCTGTTGAAACCTGGAAGAACGACTTCTCTAAAGTCGGTGCAATGCGCGGCGTTGGCTGGGCAGTGCTTTTCCAAGACCCTGACACTAAGACAGTGTCCAACCACTGGATTACATTGCACGAAGAAGGAAACGTAGCTGGCTTCGTTCCTTTATTGGTAATGGATGTGTGGGAGCACGCATGGTTCCGTGATTACAAACCGGCAGACCGTCCGAAGTACATCGAATCATTCTTTGCCAACGTGGACTGGACTGAAGTAGAACGCAGAATGATCAAGTAGGCCTTAAGCAGCCTCAGTTTGAATGGAGAAAGGCAGTTGGTGGTCCAACTGCCTTTTTCTTGTCCTAATTTTTGACAGGCAATGGCTTTGAACGAAGCCTTAACAGGTACTAATAATGATCGTTGGAGCTGCATTTTGTTGATGAAATTCCTTTTGCTATTTTGATTCCGATTTTCACTCTAAAATTAATAGCAACAAGAAATTGGCATTACCTGTGCCTTTTACACAGATGCTGGGAGACAGCAATGACAGTAGATTCGAGTTCGACTGAAACGATTAAACAGATGACAGAAGCTGCGCTGGAAGCCAAGAAAGCAGAAGCTGGTGGTCAAGGCCTTGTGCAGTACACAGATGGCTATGCTTACGAGGTTCCACGTCCTTTCCTGACGTTGCAACAGGCAGCCGGAATTCTCGGAAAGTCACTTCGTTCTCTGGAACGTAGTCTGCTCGGACGGTGGGGCAATAAGCTTCCAGAAGGCTGGGTTGCACGTAAGTTGCGCACCGAAAATGGAGATGAGTGGAGAATTTTGCCTCCACCGGGTTTTCGCGTGAAACTGTCTAGTCCTGGAACTTCTGATGATACCGAATATGATACCGAGGCGATGGCTCTGAACAACGAGGACAGTTCTATTATTGGTGATTCGTCTCCGTCGCTGCCAGCGCGAAAACGTCAGCAATGGAAGCCCGAGCGTCACACGATGGACCACCCGACCATTGTTATTGACCGTTCGGAGGAAGTTGAATATTTGTTGCGAGATCTGGTGACTGCGCAACGAGCTCTTGCAGAAGAGCGTCGGTTGCACATGGAAGATCTGCGAATGATCTCCCAGTTGCAGAGTTCAATGCGACTTTTGGAAACTAATCAGGCCGAACAAAGTCGTGTTAAATGGGAATTTGACGCAGCAAAACAAGAACTGTCAGAATTGAAAGACAAATACAATCAAGAGCTGAGCACCCCTTGGTGGCGCAAGCTATTTCAATCGGGTCGAGCCACGTAGGAGTCATTTTATGAGTCACAAAGTTAGAATTACCTATTGCGGAGCTTGAGGCTACCGACAAAAGGCTGTCAGGCTGGCAGCTGAGATCGAAAATGCGTTGGGCGAAAGTTCGGAACTGATCCAATCATCTGGTGGAATTTTCGAAGTCGAACTTGATGGGCAGTTGATTTTCTCAAAGAAAAAAGAGAATCGCTTTCCAGAAGATGATGAAGTGGCAAAGCTTGTGAATCTGCTCAACCAGGGTACGCCGCTGGAACAAGCACAGGAGCAAGCCGGGAAGGATGCAAAAAAGCCGCCGAGCTTCGGTAAGTGGTTCCAGGCTCTGATCCACAAGCGATAACGCACTGCCGAAGCTTCACCTGAAGAATATCAATGAGTATCGTGTGCAGCTATTCTTTCTGCACGCGATATTCGATTGTCGTGGCCACGCCACGCTCTGTTGATTGAATCAATGGGGTCCCTAAATCCACAGTCCTCATCATCTTCATCCGGGGAGACCATTCTCGATCTGCGTCGCTGCCGAATTGCTCTGGTGATGCCTCACCAATCTTCCTCATCCGAAACTCATGGACACCAACTATTTTTAAAGCAAGTCCTGATGCGATTTTTTCGGCTCGTCGACTCGATTTGCCAATGGCTTCCATCATCCATTCATTTTCTTTTGCTTCCAGTCCGTCATAGCGCCAGTCTATGTTGTCCATGATTATGTTGTTCGAGGCTGTGACTGCTCCAAGAACGTCTGGTAGTTTGTCCAGATTGTGACAACGAACCCGAAGTTTGTACTTTGCTGATGACGATTTAGTGACCATGCCTTTTTCGCTGGAGAGCGAAACACTTTGCACCGAAATGTCCTCCTCGATCACTCCAGCGCCAATCAAACCAGCAACCAATTGCTGCACTTCCTTCGCTTTTTTGATCGCAGCCTGTCCGGTGAAGAAGGAATTTCCTTTTATTGTCAGGTAAAGATCCGCCCCTGATGCCTGTACTTCCTCGGTCACAGTTTCATGTAGGACAACCCGATCTGGATGCTCCGTCATTGTTTTAGCCCTCACAAAGTGCTCGCCAATTAAACCAGATCCACCTGAATGCGGCGACATTATGTGAGCCGAGGCTCATCCAATGCTTGCCGTGAGGCATCGAACATCGGACAATAAGGATATTCAAGGATTTGAGAAAATCGAGCAGAGTTGTGGACGTAGTTTTCGAAGGAGCATTATCTCATTCGTGGGGCATGGCAGACGTGCTTCGCGAACTCATGGGCGTGGAAAACCAGGCCTTCGGAATTCTGCGAATTTCTTCTCCAGGTTCCAATGTAAGCGGCCGCCTGGTGATTGCAGATAGTGCCTTTATTGTCGGTGCCGTCGTCTCGGACGGCAGTGAAACGGGGTATCTTGCGGTTAGACGTTTACTTCTTGCTGCCGATGGCAACTTTGCTTATCTGGATACTGCCGGAAAGCGTCCGCAAGACTTGGATCAGGAACTCTACATCTCGATCCAACGGCTAGCTGAGATTTGGCCTCAGTTGCCTCACGTGGCAGAACAAGTCTTCGACGAAAAGGCTCTGCTAGACAAGGTCTTTGGGAACAAAGGGACGATGCCGCCTGATCCGATCAGCGGGCACATACCGATTATCGCTGGCAACCGGCAGCTGGTCGAGCAGAGCATTCCAGAGGGCTCTGCCATTAAATCGCTTCAGCCGCTGTCCTCAGCAACCGGGTCGGCCGCCGGCCAGCGACAGCCGTGGAAAACGGTTGTCCAGCCACTGCTGAGTAACTCATTAATAGATGGGGCAAAAGAGCCCTCTGGTAGACTTTATGGCGATCTCGATGATACTGCTACCCATCGCCAGAGCCTGACAAAAATGCGAGAGCAGCGAGCGTTGGCCGATAGGCCATCGATTAAGCAGTTTTTTCCGGCAGCCTTAATTTCAAAGCGGGCGATAATCTGGATTGCTTTGATTGGCCTTCTCCTAGCAACAATCGCGATGATAGCGGCCGTAAACCAGCCCAATTCGCTTACAATTCACAAGAGGTCTTCCAACGACCTTAACCCTAAACGACCGAAGCGTAAAATATCCCATGCTAATCTCCGGAAGCAAAATGGATCTTGGGTCACCGAGAGACAAAACCAAGACTCTCACCATCGCTATTGATGGGCCAGCTGGCGCGGGCAAATCCACGGTGGCGCAGCGCGTAGCCAGTTTGCTCGGTTATCTCTATATCGACACGGGAGCGATGTATCGCGCAGCTACCTGGGTGGCGTTAGAAAAAAAAGTTGATCTGCAGGATTCTGAGACAATTATTTCCCTGCTTGAAAGAGCGCTGGTTGAATTGAAGCCGCCCGACGAGTCCTCCCAGGGCAGAGTACGCGTCTTTGTGAATGGCTCCGACGTGTCCATGATAGTGCGCTCAAGAATTATTAGTAAGTTCGTTAGCCAGATAGCAGCAATAGCTGGTGTTCGCAGTTTGCTCGTTGAGAAACAGCAATCTATGGCCGCAGATGGTGGCGTAGTGATGGATGGCAGAGATATCGGCACGGTCGTGCTTCCCGATGCCGATGTGAAAGTCTATCTGACGGCCAGCACTCAGGTTCGCGCTGACAGGCGCTTGAAAGAATTGAAGCTGATGGGTCAGATTGCCGATTTCGAGATCCTCTACAAGGAAATCGATGCTCGCGACCAGATGGACTATACCCGTGCTGTATCGCCTTTGCGAAAGGCTGACGACGCAGTGGAAATAAACACAGATCAATTGACTATTGATGAAGTGGTCAGTAGTATCATCGCCTTAGCCGGACACAAGAGCTAGCAGGGCGGCACTGCCCTGCTTTTCGCTTCGCCACCTTGCAGGTTTCGTCATCAACGGGCGGTGCTGGCGCACGCGCCTACGCGTCAAACAGCGGGTGCAGCAGCAGTGGGCGTCAGGAACCTCTGAAAACGTGCTTTCTCTGTGGCTTTCATGTACACGTCTTGGGGGTCCGCTTTGCCGGCTATGCAAAGCTTTTCCAGTGCGTCATCCATTAATTGCATTCCTTTGGAGCCGCCGCCCTGGATGATCGACTTGATCATATTCATATTGCCTTCGCGCACAGAGTTGGCCAATGCGGGACTGGATATCAGGATTTCGTTTGCGCAAGCGCGTCCCTTTCCGTCTGCGGATTTCACCAACAATTGTGAGACGATCGCGACGAGCGACCCAGCGAGCATCCCTCGAACTGCGGTTTGCTGCGATGCTGGAAAAACGTCAACAATCCGGTCGATGGT
>JADYXS010000080.1 GCA_021772155.1 Candidatus Obscuribacter sp. | reverse complement strand
CGGGCAGCATGCGTGCGCTCTTGCTGAGTCGCTGGGAATTTGCACAGTATTGATTCATCCGTTGGCCGGCGTTTTATCTGCTCTCGGCATCGGCATGGCGGATGTTAATGCCATTGAGCATCTCGCTGTCGAATCCCCTTTGTCCGACGCATTATTAGTTGATTTGCGCCCTCTGATTGAGTTGCGTTCCCTGAAAGCTTTAGCTCAAGTGGCAACGCAGGTTGCACAAGGGGCAAACATTTCTCTTTCAGCCAGAGGGCATCTGCGCTACGCCGGCACAGACTTTGCCTTGCCGATTCCGCTAGCAACGGCAAGCGAAATGGAGGACGCTTTCGCGCAGCAGCAACAACTCAGGTTCGGGTTTGTGCAACCGGACAAGGTCGTGATTCTCGAACAAGTGAGCGTTGAAGCCATCTGTCTGACTGATGCCTGGAAAATGCAGACCAAGTCGAAGCGGGCCGCCAATTCGTCTGAAGATGTAATGATTCACTTTAATTCCGGTGCGCAGAAGGCTGCCGTTTTGTCGCGGGAAGCGCTAGATTCAGGCAGCGTTATCTCTGGACCATGCCTGATTATTGACGAAACGTCAACTACGGTAGTTGATCCAGGTTGGTCTTGTACCGTGTTGAACGACAAGACTTTGAGTTTGCAAAATCAGCAGCGAGAATCAGCACCAGTCCGGTTGGACAAAGTGACCGTCGCCAATCCGATTATGCTGGAAGTATTCAATAATCTGTTTATGTTCGTTGCTGAACAAATGGGCATTACACTTCAGAACACTAGTCACTCAGTAAACATAAAAGAAAGACTGGATTTTTCCTGCGCTTTGTTTGACGGTGATGGGGACCTGATTGCCAATGCTCCACACATACCAGTCCATCTGGGTTCGATGGGTGAAAGCGTAAAACAAATGATCGCTCGTGTCGGGTCGAATTTAAAGAGAGGAGACGTCTACGCCCTGAACGACCCCTACAATGGTGGCACACATTTGCCTGACGTTACTGTGATGGCGCCTTACTTCGATGCTGCTGGCAGTACTTCATTCTTCGTCGCTGCCCGCGGACATCATGCCGATATCGGCGGCATCAGTCCTGGCTCCATGCCACCATTCAGTCGCTCGATTATCGATGAAGGTGTGATGATCGACATGTTTCCACTTGTTCAAGGAAACAAGTTTCGCGAGCATGAATTAACTACTCTCCTTGAATCTGCTGAATTTCCTTCACGAAACACCGATCAGAATGTGGCAGATCTCAAGGCGCAGATCGCCGCGACGCGCCGTGGATTGGAAGAACTGGAGCGGGTGATTCGGCATTATGGACTTGACGTTGTCCGCGATTACGCACAGTTCGTTCAGGACCACGCAGAGCAGTGTGTCCGAAAAGTGTTGGCGACTCTTTCCGCGGGCAGCTTTGAATGCACCATGGACAGTGGCGCAACAATTCGCGTTGTAATCAGCGTGGACCAGGCTTCACAGTCTGCTGTTGTGGACTTTTCGGGTACTTCTAGGCAAACGGACGATAATTTCAATGCACCTTTGGCAGTCTGTAAGGCCGCAGTACTGTATGTTTTTCGCACTTTAGTGAAAGAAGATATTCCGCTGAACGCAGGGTGCATGCGCCCATTGGAACTCATCGTTCCAGAGGGCTGCATGCTGAATCCTCGATACCCGGCAGCTGTAGTGGCAGGCAATGTAGAGACTTCCCAAGTGATTGTGGATGCGCTCTATGGCGCACTTGGAGCACTTTCGTCTTCTCAGGGCACAATGAACAACTTTACCTTCGGTGATGATCAATACCAGTATTACGAAACAATCTGTGGCGGAGCGGGGGCCGGAGACGGATTCTGCGGGGCATCAGCGGTGCAGTCGCATATGACCAATAGCCGTTTAACGGACCCTGAAGTCATCGAACATCGCTTCCCGGTACTTGTTGAACAATTCGCGATTCGGCACGGTAGCGGTGGACGAGGGCTTTTTAGCGGCGGCGAAGGCGCCGTGCGCAAGATACGATTTTTGCAGGAAATGGATGCCGCCATTTTGTCCAATAGACGATTGTCACCGGGCTTTGGCCTGGCTGGTGGCGCAGCTGGTGCAACTGGCAAAAACTATGTAATACGCAACAACGGTGACATTCAAGAGCTTTCCTTTCGCGACTCAGTAAAAATGGGGATTGGAGACACATTTGTTATAGAAACCCCCGGTGGCGGCGGCTTTCAATCCACCTGAGCGCTCGTGCCGGTTTAGTCTCGAATCAGCCGGGAATATTTCCCATATAGGAATTCGAGGTGATCAACGTGCGTAGAACGTCGTGGCTTTTCACGTCGATAAGCCTTGTCTTGTCCCTGTTGACATCCCCGCATCTTCCATTTGCCTCTGCCGCAGACCAGGTTTTGCAAGAGCCAGCCGGTGCTCAGCCTTTGCCAGTACCGACGACGGCTCAGCCAAGAGAGGTCAAATACCTCTATAAGGGCAAAGAGATAACCAAAAGCGCTTACGAAGCTTTGATGATGTTCAACCAGTCTTTCGAGCCGATGAAGAAAGGCAAGTATGCCCTAGCTGCTGAGAAGTTGGCAGCTGCACTAAAGCTGGACCCCAATCTTTATCAGGCCAGGACGAATTATGGCTTTATGCTAGGACGCTTAGGGCGTGCCGAGGAGGGAATTGCCGAGCTCAAAAAGGCACTTGAGATTGATCCTACGCGGCCGGAAGCAATCACAACCATCGCCGCGATGTATCAAGCGACAGGACGCATAAGCGAGGCAATTTTCGAATATAAGCGGGCGTTGCAGCGCTATCCGAAAAGTCCACTTGCGGTAAACATTTCGTCGGTTATCAAGCAGTTAGAGCAAGAGTATAAGCGTGAACAGGCAATCGAAAAGTCGATCACGCCAGCGCAAAACTCCGAAGATTATTTCGCTCATGCCACTTATGACAGCGTAGCCAAATGGCCCACGACAAAGTTTCCCTTGAAGGTCTATTTGCAGGGCGACGAGGAAACGCAGCGCATCTCCAATTTTCGACCGGAGTTCGCAGCGGCCATAAAACAGGCGTTCAAAGATTGGGCAGACGCTTCCAAAAATGCATTTGAATATGAGTTTACGCGCGATTTCAAGAAATCCGACATTGATGTTTATTGGACAAGCGATCCAACAAAGGTCAGCCGACCGTCAGAAGGCGGGGAGGCCCGGGTAAGTTATGACACTATTCATGGCATCAACCATGTGCAAATCATTGTGCTCACAATAACTCCGGATGGGACCGATCATTTTGTCCCGCTGAATATTATCAAGGCTGCCTGTCTGCACGAAGTTGGGCACAGTTTGGGTATTTTGGGT
>JADYXS010000637.1 GCA_021772155.1 Candidatus Obscuribacter sp. | reverse complement strand
CACTCGCCTCAAGGATTTGGTAAATATTAGCACCAGTGAATCTAAGAGCGACGCGGTTATGCCGGAATGTCAAGGACGGATCATTGAATAGTTTCAGACGGAGCCGCTATCAGCGCCTGCCTCGACAAGCTTGCTCGTGCCTGGCAGCCGGCACTGGCGAGCACTGGTCGTTCGGTGTTGATATATTGATGAGTGTTCGTCAACTCCAACTAGAGGGTGCCTGCTTTGGAAACGTTGCACATACCGCAAGGCATCAACTACGAGTGCACAGGCTGCGGCAAATGCTGCAGTGGTTGGGCGGTTCCGATGACGGAAGCCGATCACGAGCGCATTTCAGCAGTCGAGTGGACAGGCATCAACCCGGCGCTCAGGCAAAAACCCTTGTATCGCGAATTGACGAAGAACGAAAGTAAAGGCACGCCGTATTCGCACAAAATCGTCTCGGACACCGGCACCTGCCCATTTTTGGTAGACAAGCTCTGCAACATTCACGCCGAGCGCGGCATCGAATTCAAACCGTCGATCTGCCAACTCTTTCCCTACTGTTTCAGCGAAACTCCCACCGGGGTCTACGCTACCGTTTCCTTCGTGAGTGTGGGTGCCGTCTATAACGCAGGCGCCCCACTGCTCGATCAACGAGAGTATCTTGAGCGCAAGTGGCTGGAATTCCGGCGCATGTACCCGGACTACAAACCGGACTGGTCGCATACGCGCCTGTCCGTTGGAATGCCAATTACATGGGAACAGTATTTGCAAATTGAAAAGCGCTTACTCGAGATTCTCAAAGAAGACGAAAAGCCGCTAGCTGTGCGCTTGTTGGAATGCTCCAGCTTTCTTCGCACCCAGTTGCCTGCGGCAGCGGGCGTACCAACGCCCGTCGCGGCGCCAACAACGCTTACCGATGTGCCACCACTAAACTCATTGGACAAAGCTCTTCTATCGGTATTCCATAAAATGTATTTCCCCGCCAAGGCCTTGAAGCAAGGCGACGGAGACTTCAGCGCCATGCGCCTTGCAGCAGAAAATTTCCTTGGTAGCAAAAGACTGCAATTGCCAGGTACTTCTTTTTCCGTTGAAGAATTGAACGCTTTGCCATTTTGTGACGACAAAGAAGTCGACAATCTTCTTTATAGGTATGTCTTCTCACACGTGTTCGGTAAGAAGTATTTTGGTGCAGGCTTCGGGCAAGTGAGCATCATTCCTGGCTTTCACCACATTATCTTGATGCTCTCGCTACTAAAGCTGCACAGCAAAGCGTTAGCTAAAATGCGTCAGGCTCCGGCGGTAACGATGTTGGACGTGGCAGCGGCCATCCGCCAGTTGGAGCGCCAGGTCGGAGAAACACAGCTGGGCGGCTACAGCGCCGCGGCCTGGGAGATGATGCTCGGTCCTTCCACCCGCGCGCGCCGGCTGCTCGCGAACATTCACTGAGCAAGAAGCGCCCCAGCAGCGGGTTAACCGTTTCAAACGTACTGTAAGCGATTTCATTCGTCGATTGTTATCTTCACGACAATTTGTTGCTTGACTACCACCCTAAGTTAGGTTAGTCTTGACCCAGATTTCAAGGGGACCCGTGGTCCCGACCAAATTTACTAACAATCGCAAAAATTTTTTACTACGTAATGAGTGGGAGTGACCTTTCATGAACAAGACCTTTGCTTCAATTACTATGGCTTTGGCAACTATCGGATTTCTCTCCGTACCAGCGTTTGCGCAAGATGCTTTCGACTCGGCCGGTGCAGGCGATGACAGCAACCGCTCCGTCGGCAGAAATTCCGGCACACAAACCATCACCACCGATAACAACATGCAAGCACCACAACTACAAGGTGCCACCAACGGGACCGTTGGTCCTCAAGGTGCAGATGCTACCGTCATCGCCGGCGTCAACACGGCCGGTACGGTGCGGGTTAACAACTTAGCCAACTTGGAAGCTTTGCTCAACATCATCGCTAACGGTATGGAAATTCTCGGCATAGCCTGGGGCGGACCAACAATGATCATGGGCTTCATGCACATGGCTGCTGGCACGCAGGACGCAATGAAGAGAGTACTGTGGGGCGCTGCCGGCGTCACCGGTGGTCTTGCAACACCCGGTTGCATCAACTGGCTCGTTGCTTCTGCTCGCGATGCAAACCTGTTCAGCTAACGCACATCCGCACATCACAAAGAAGAAGGAGGGGCGCATGCCCCTCCTTCTTCTTTGGGGCTAGAAAGAGCCATTAGCTCGGCTTGTCGAAAGTAGCTAGTGGACTGTTTTCCTTTCAGAGATTTTCCCCACGAGATCTATGTGGCTGAAATTGTGGTATCACACTCGGTGACACCATCGTTGCCTGGTCGCTCCCACCGAATCAGACTATCTGAGGATCCTCCAGGCTACGAAACCTTCCTGCAAAAGCGGCAAGAGCAGTGAAGTTCGTTAAGGGGACTTAAGTACGGAGCACGGATAGCCAGACGGCATCCGCTTCCACCTTTTCGCTTTACGTGTGGAATTGCACAGAATCCATCCATATAAAGATGCGCTGCTCACGATCTTCAACTGCAATTTACAGATCAAATGTTAATTATGGATATGCGCTCAAACCAGCACAGGGAGTTGTTTTTAGCAGTAAGGCAGTCTTTACCGACGAGCAAAACTGGGGCTTGGAAGATAAAATTGTTGTCCAACTGCCAAAACGATGCTTGACTTCGGACTTCGTGGCGCTTACTCTATTCCCACGACTGCATTTGCGGTCCGTTTTTAAGTCCACCTTACTAATTTACTAAATTATTCACCCCCTCCAGGAGGTTCCGTCATGCGTAACTCGCTTACCACTGTCATGTCGCGTTTTGCTTTAGCTTTCTCCGTCGTCGCTCTAGTTGCAGTACCTGGCGCTTTCGCGCAAGATGCTTTCGATTCTGCTGGTGCAGGCGATGACAGCAACCGCTCCGTCGGCAGAAATTCCGGCACACAATCCATCACGACCGATAACAACATGCAGGCACCACAACTACAAGGTGCTACCAACGGTACAGTTGGACCTCAAGGTGCAGATGCTACCGTCATCGCCGGTGTAAACACCGCCGGTACAGTACGCGTCAACAACTTGGCTAACTTGGAAGCTTTGCTCAACATCATCGCTAACGGTATGGAAATTCTCGGAATCGCTTGGGGCGGACCGACAATGATCATGGGCTTCATGCACATGGCTGCCGGTACGCAAGATGCCATGAAGAGAGTGCTCTGGGGCGCTGCTGGTGTCACGGGCGGTTTGGCAACCCCGGGTTGCATCAACTGGCTCGTTGCTTCAGCTCGCGACGCAAACTTGTTCAGCTAATCACGGTTTTTCCCCCGCCAACGCCAGCCACGGACCTCCCCAAAAGGGAGGTTTTTGGTATTTTCAGAGAAGTCTTTGAAGTGTCTTGTCTCAGGATGCAGCAATGCTGCGTCCTGACATGCTTTGCGGGATACAATGAAACTCAATGAATACAGAACACGATCCTAAATTGCGATACGCTCGCCAGCTCTTGTTGCCGGGCATGAGCGAAAATGCGCAAAAGCAGCTAGGTTCTGCGCGCGTTCTGATGCTTGGACTCGGCGGTCCGGCAAGTGCGTGCGCTGTGCATCTAGTTGAAGCAGGAGTAGGGCATCTTTCGCTAATAGACGGACTGCGCGTTGACGATCCGGACTTGAGCGAGCAGTTTATGTTCTCAGGCAAGGACGTCGGTGCATTTCGCGTCGAAGCAGCACGGGATTTTTTGCAAGAGCGCAGTCCTGAACTTTCAATTGAAATCATCAAAGAACCATTCACGTCGCATTCGGCAGAACGCCTACTTTCAGCTGCCGATCTTGTAGTCGATGCACTCGACGATTGGCAAAGTAAGATTCTCGCTTCTGATGTGTGCATGCAGCTTGGTCGCACGCTGGTGCACTGCGGCATCCGCGGGTTCGAATTTCATATCTACACGATGATTCCCGGGCGGTCGGCTTGCCTGCGATGCGTCCTTTCCAAAACTGGTATGGAAGACCTTGTCTC
The DNA here is from genome assembly GCA_021772155.1 of Candidatus Obscuribacter sp. Taxonomy (GTDB): domain Bacteria; phylum Cyanobacteriota; class Vampirovibrionia; order Obscuribacterales; family Obscuribacteraceae; genus JADYXS01. Next base: position 3,813 of record JADYXS010000637.1, on the reverse strand, counting down.
GGCTCCATTAAGCCACGCAGCCTTTGGTCCTCTGGCTGGCATGGCTGGATGCTTCCAGGCAATTGAAGTAATCAAATTAATCACCGGACTTGGCACCACCCCCGGAAACCATCTGATCAAGTTTGACTCGCTACGTCGCGATTTCGACGACGTCACCAACCTCAATCCAAGAACTGATTGCCCAGATTGCGGCCGCCCATTCTAAAAAATTCGCATGGGGTGCGCCGGCGCTCAGGCTACTGAACGTCTTTAGGTTCAAGCTCTTCGGCATTCGGATTGTCTTGCGGATCACCAACAATTGTCTGCACTTCTCTTTCTTTCGCTAAGGCAGCCTGTGCCGCTGTGGGCGGAGAGGCTTTGCGCAAAGCGGCTATCACTGCCGGCGCCCGGTCACCGCAACGACTGCGCAGAATAGTTTCAAATAGATTCCATTGACGCTGCGTTTCACGTACAGCCAATTCACGGGCAATTGAGTAATGAGTGACGTTGGCAGAAACTACGACTTTGCCACCATTTGCAGCAAGAGAGTCCTTTCTGAGAACATCCTCAAGATCGGCATGCTTAGCGCCAGCAAGCTTCGTCCCCGAGGTCAACCCGGTGATGCCATCGGGCACCATTGCCCAGTCGACAAGTGGAATGTTGTAGGGATCAGCTTTGTGCTCTTCGGCTTCCAGCTTGAGTTCCACATAGTTTGAGCGCAGATAAAAGTCTTGTGCGCAATGAATCATCAGACCCAGATGCCTCAAAGCATCGGCGCGGCTTTGCAATTCTGAGTCGGCTTCAACTGCTGAGTTCAAGGCCCTGCTCGTCTCGCGGTTGATGTACTGCACGGAAGCATGCATATTGCCTCCATCGAAATGTCGACGCTTCTCGGAGGCCGCCTCACTATTAAGGGCATCCTGACTCTGGTTCGCATCGGAGACTGCCTGAAGATTCGAGGGGGCCAATATGCCAGCCAAGGCCTCTCGCGTAATCTCGGCATGAACGTTGGGCTCGGGGACAAGGCTATCCATTGAATATGCGACCAATGGACAAGACATAGCCAGCGCCAAAAGAAGCGCTCTCATGTATTTGTTTTTATTCGTCAATCTCAGCCAGTTTTTCAAGACTGTCCTCTAACGCCATGGCGATCACAGAATAATTCAATTCTACACAGCCAATGATTCATGTTGCGTAATGGTAGGTAGAGACCATGTCGACTTTATAATAAGGCGTCCCTTTTTCGGACCGGTAGCCTAATGAGCGTCCAAGAGATATATAGCGACGCATCGACAACCGATGGACTGGCGGTTCCGGTCAGCTCGCGCGTCGCTGAGACAGTGTTTGTTGCATTCGATACGGAAACAACCGGGTTGAGCCCGGTTGCAGGGCGGCTCGTCGAATTGTCTGGCGTAAAATTCACCGCTGACGGCACCGAGATTTCCCGCTTTCAGGCGCTGATCAACCCGGAGATGGAAATTCCCGCAGCGGCAGCTGCAGTCCACGGAATCACCGATGAACAGGTATGGGACCAACCAACGTTTGGCGAAGTCGTCCCGCAATTCATCAACTGGGCAACGGACCGAGAAGGTTACGGTATCAACGAAGAGACTGTCCTACTTGCCCATAATGCACCTTTCGATATCGCATTTTTGGAGATTGCGCTTTCCAAATTGAACATGGATATGCCACGAAATCTCGTGTTGGACACGCTTCCACTGGCTCGAGCTACTATTGCAGATTCGGCAAACTATAAGTTGAGGACGTTAATAGAACATCTCGGTCTTGATGCGGAGACCTACCACCGAGCGCTTGCGGACAGCTATCACGTTCAGAATCTCTTTCTCAAAATTCTTGACTGTTTCGCCGAAGATGCAACCATTGCCGACATTATCGATGTCGGCGGAATCCTTCATTTCATCGACCGTTCCAGCCCTGATGCCGAAAGCGAGTGGACCCAAAGCCCGGAAATTATTCGCATTCGCGAGGCGATAGAAGGTGGCTGGGATTTGAAAATTCGCTATAGCGGGATGAAAAAATCAAACCGCGTTGTAACACCGCGATCGGTGCTTTTCACACAAGGCAAGCCATATCTGACCGCTTTTTGCCACGACGCTGCGGCCGAAAGAACCTTCAGAGTTGATAAGATCGTCAGCGTCGAAGCTTTAGTTGGGCGACCATGAGAAAAAATCAGTTCACTATTCTCTGTGCAGTTACCTTAATGCTCACAGCAGCGGCGCCTTCTTCGTCGATGAACTTGCTTCGGCGAATGATTATGCAACGAGGGTCTGCTAGTCCGGCAACAGCCGCCGCCACCCCAAAAGCAGCTGCCGAAGCCAGTGAATCCCAAGGCAACGCGACAGCTGCAACGAATTCTGCTTCATCAAAGGATTCTGCCGAAGTCAAAGTAGCAATTCCGGCAGCAACGAAAGCCGGTGAAGTCGCCGATCTTAACGAAGAAGATCTCTATCATGTGGGCAAACACATGAAGTCCGGCGATCGCTTCTACACCAAGCGCGATTACACCAATGCACTTATTGAGTACGAAGCGGTAGTTAAGCTAGACGCGGGCAACGCAAAAGCGCATTTCATGCTGGGCAAAACGCTCATCGCAATGTCCGACTACCCCGAAGCATTGAAAGAGTTCGATTTGCTAATTGAAATGCGCCCCCACAACAGCGATGCGCATATGATGCGCGGGGAAGCACTACGACTTCAAGGCAATCACCCATTAGCATTCAAATCCTATAAACGAGCAATCAAGCTGGACAAGCGCAACGCGCTGGCGCACGCATATCTGGGCGAGTGCCACCGCGCCAAAGGTTGGTATCGCCCAGCAATTTTCGAATGTCATAAAGCTTTGGACCTGGATCCGAATCTCACGGCAGCCCATCTCGTTTTGGCGCAGTCCTACTCGGCATTGGATAATCACACTTCGGCCTTCGCCTCATACAACAAGGCAATTGAAACCGCACCAAGCGATCCAGTAGCCCATGCGCGGTACGCTCGAGCGCTCGGGGACGCTGAGCGCTGGGAAGAATCCGTAGTTGAGTTTTCGCGCTCCGTGCTTCTCGACAAGAACTATGCCGAAGGCCACATGGGCAAAGCCTGGGCTCTGGTGAATCTGGGCAAAGTCAGCGATGGCTTGAAGGAAGCACGCATCGCCGTTGCAGTAGCTCCGAACAATGCGGATGCTCACCAGATTCTTGCCTGGGTCTATGAAAAGAAAAACAACCCGAGCGCCGCAGTTACTCACTATAGAATCGCTCTAAAAATGGATCCTAAAAACGCCAAGTTGCACAAGTCGTTGGGAAGCGCGCTAGGCGATACAGGTGATATTTCCGGAGCGATTGCCGAATTGTTGACCGTAACCAGAATGGTGCCGCGAGATGAAGAAGCGAAATTACAACTCAACCTTTTGATGCAAAAGCGCAACTCTGTCAACGCCGCGTCCGGCAGCAGCAACTGAGGCCCAACCTGGCGACACAATGCGCGTGCAGGGGAGGGGCTTGTCCGCTCTCGTGTTCCATGATTGCCGGGGTGACGATCACGCAAGGAGCTGGTTAACAGCGGGAGGGGACAAGCCCTAATACAGTTCACTTAGGCGAATGGAATCCTCTGTCCGGGGCTGTCCTTGCCGATCCTGGGAGCGCCGGCGTCCCGCCGGCTTTTGATCGTCGCAGGTGTGGCAGCATAAGCTGCTGCCACCACAAATGCAATCAGGTGCCGGCGGGACGCCTAATGCCACTCACTTAAAGTCTTTGAATCTTTATTTTAGTTGAATAAGTGAGCTTCCTTCCGCGGTATCGCAGGACAGGAAATTTGCCGTGCATT
>JADYXS010000636.1 GCA_021772155.1 Candidatus Obscuribacter sp. | reverse complement strand
GTATTTTCCACTGCCGAAGATACACAAACCGCGGTAGATATTTATGTTTTCCAGGGTGAGCGCCCGATGGCCCGCGACAACAAGTTGCTCGGGAACTTCCGTCTGGACGGAATTCCACCAGCTCCTCGTGGCGTCCCTAAAGTTGAAGTTACTTTCGACATCGATGCCAACGGCATTTTGAACGTAACTGCCCGGGATCAAACAACCGGCAAAGAACAGAAGATCACAATCACCGCAAGCACCAACCTTACGAAGGACGATATCGAACGTCTGGTCAAGGAAGCAGAATCGCATGCAGCCGAGGATCGTCGGCGCAAGCAAGAAGCCGATGGACGCAACGAAGCAGACAGCTTGTGTTATGCCGTCGACAGGCAAGTGCGTGAACTTGGAGATCGTAAATCTGGAACAGCGCAAAGAGCGGAAATGCTCGTTGCAGAGCTGCGCCAGAAACTCAAAGAAGAAGCAGAGGCCGAAGAGATTTCAGCTCTCATGAACGACCTTCGCGGTTTGCTCGTTATCCTGCAACAGGATGCTGCAGCCGAGCGCGAGCCGGTCGGCGCAGGTACTGGTGCTAACGCAAGTGGTGCAGGCTTTGGAGATGCAAGTTCTCCACCGGGCGGCGGCTTCAACAGCACTGGCGGAACAGGCAGCGGCGGAGACGATGTAGTCGATGCAGAGTTTCGCGCTTCCGACGAATAGGTCCTTCAAATAAATCAAAAAAGGCGGGGACAAAGTCCCCGCCTTTTTTGTGTGTAAGCCGGCAGTGCGTTTACATCCTTCATTGCCAAACATGAACATTGCTCGGCAGCCGCGAGCAAGAGTGTTATGCTGAGTTTAGGTTGTCGTCGTCAGATGGTGGCTCCGATGGAACAGAATAAATCGAAGACAATTCAACAAGCGGTAACGCTCGGGCTCTGTGCACTCATTTTGAGTTGCGCACCAGTATCAGCAGCGCCTCAAGCCAGCGCCGGGGTCAGAACCGAACAGGCTTTGACCAAAGACATCAGTTTAATTGAGGACCGATTCTTCTCCAGGCAGTATGCCAATGACCCGTTAGAAAAGCGGGTGGAACGCGTGGAGCTGTTGGTTTTCGGAGGCACCCAGTCAGGAACGGTAGACCAGCGCTGGTCACGTCTTAAGCAATCCATTGCCAGTCGCGCTTCGGCTGCCAGCCCGAAATCCACTGCAAATGGCGGCGGCACAGCCGCCAAGGCGCCGGACACGTCGGCGCAGTATCCGATTCTCAGCACCCTTGAATGGAGAGCGCTGAAAAAAACCTTTGCAAATGAAAGTCTGGACGCCCGCCTTGGTCGCATTGAGAGCAAGCTCTTTGGGCTACCAAGTCCGGGTATCGCATACGTCGACCGCGTAGATAGGCTCAAGCGCACCCTTGGTATCGGTGTTACAGCGGCAGTCCCCACAGGGCCGATGGGACCTGCGCCAAAATCACGCGCTCGCGGACAATCAATTCAAGATTTCGCCAATAACTTTGGCTCGCCGCCGATGCAGTTTCCCGGGGCACAGGAGCTGAATCAGGACAACAATTTCTTCAATGAGTTCGCCCAAAACGATTTACCATTTGGCTCAAATATGAACAGCACATTTGGACAGATGTTTGCTGACTTACATAAACAGATGGCCGCGATGAACCAGCTCGGGCCTGGCACGTGGGTTTACGATCAGAAAACAGGAACCTGGATCGATCAACTGAGCGGACGGCAAGTTAAACCTGGCTTGCCACAAGCATCTCCGCAATTCGGCCCGAACTTTGGACCGAAATTCCAGCCGCGTCCGAGTTCTCCGATACGTCAATTGCCATCTCGCAAACTTCCGATGAACATGCACAAGGATGACGCGATGGAAATGCCACCATACGCAGATCCAAATAGTATCTAGCCTAGGCGATGCGCCGGAGACCCGCCGGCATGTTTGTAATGGCAGCATCTTATGCTGCCATGCCGTTTGGTCTCTATCAAAGCCGCCGGGACGGCGGCGCTCTCCGGGGGACAAAAGCGGCGCTATGCCACTACTGCTGTAACGTCACCGATAGAATCTTGTCACCAGTCGTCATACGCATGACACTTTCCATGCCACCAATTACTCCACCGAAGATAGAATACTTAGTGTCCAGGTGCTGCTGGGCAGACTGCGTGATGTAGAACTGACTGCTGGCTGAGTTCAAGTCATTACCAAAGCGCGCCATAGCCACTACTCCCGGTGCATTGTGCCGCAATCTCGGGCTCAACTCCAGAGCAATTCTTCTTTCCTGATTTGTGCCAGGATCAATAAAGCCACCACTGCCATCGCCTTTCGGGCAACCTGTTTGAATGCAAAATCCGGGAACAACTCTGTGCCATGTCAGACCGTTGTAAAAGCCTTTTTGCACCAGATCCGTAAAGTTCGCCACCGTCTGTGGTGCCAGCTCACCAAATAGCTTGAGCGTGATAGGTCCTTTCGTCGTTTGGACAACGGCGATCATATCTCTACCCACGACACCAGCTCCAGGCACGGAGCTAGGAATCTGCTGACCATTGAGCTGCTCTTGATTTGGGGCGGCGTTGCCGGTCGGAGGGGCTTGCGTAGACTTGTGTTTGTTGCATCCCGGACAATCATCTTGATTCGTTTGCCAAGTTGGATCGTTTGCATGATCGGTAAAGCTGGAACCTGGAACCTGGTTACTGAACGGAGTTCCAGGTGGTGAGCTGTTCTTACCTGCAAGTCCAGGAATGGCAGCCTGGCCTGGCATTGGTCGTTGCTGCCCCTGCATTACTTCTGCAGCCTGAGCTTGGGTCATTCCACCCTGCATCAGACCTTGCATCAACGCCGCCCGACCTTGCATTGAAGCTGCCGTCTGACTTTGCAACATGCCTGAGCCCGAGCTTTGACCGAGTATGCCGCGGTTTTTGGCACTTGGAAGGTTTGATTGGTCCAATCCCGGCGTCTGCTGACTCTGCGCCCCATTGATCTGCCCGGTTGCCGCTCCTGTGGCGGACTGCATGATGTACGGAATCGTCACCTCAGGCGGCACGACATCCGGATCCAGCGGCTGCGCGAAAGCGCTACCGGTAGTCGATAAAAATAGGGCAATTAGTAAAAGGGATTTTCTGTGCATGCAATATGGATCCAGTCAGAAACTTATCAGGCCATTCTAAACACGGTAGGCGGCCTAGACAATGTCCATTCTACGTAGTTCAGGGAGCTTCGCAAGTTCTAGGCTGAGCTTCTCAAAATCCTCGGCGATCATTTTCCGATGAAAGCGCGCCGCCGGGTGATAGGCAACAAAATAGTAGCGGCCATCACGTTGAATGAGCTTTCCGTGCTCGTTAACCAGTTGTTTGATTCCCAGCACAGCATTAGCTGAAGTCCCGCCCAGACAAATGATCAGCTTCGGTTGAATAATGGCAATTTGCTGCTTAAGGAAATCTGCGCATGCTGCCATCTCCTCGCGCTCAGGCTTTCGGTTATCCGGAGGTCGACATTTCACGACATTGGTGATGAATACATCAGCCCGCGTCAAACCAGCAATCGCCAGTAGCTTGTCCAGATACTTGCCAGCCATGCCCACAAATGGCAGCCCGCTTTCGTCTTCCTGCCGCCCCGGTGCTTCGCCGATAATCATAATCGACGCAAGAGGATTACCGTCTCCAGCCACTGTACTCGTTCTGCAGTTGCTTAACGTGCAGCCGGTGCAAGAAGCCACAGTCCGTGCAATCTTCGTCAGTCCCGCGGTGCGCTCTGCTTGTTTCACTAAAAATCGAAATCAGTCATAACCAGTAGGTTCTTGTGGCTTTGGAGGAATGATGCCGGCACTTGCGGCGTTACTGGTCCACGCAATGCTGCCTGCAAAATCTTTCTCTTTTTCTCCCCGCTAGCCATCAGAATAATTTTGCGCGAACCGAGAATCGTTTGGATGCCCATGGTCGCGGCATGCTCCGGGATCGTTCCTTGGAAGAATTCGGAATTTGCCTGCTTGGTGGATTCTGTCAACCAAATGGAATGAGTCCAACTATCCAACGGGGTCCCCGGTTCGTTGAAGGCGATGTGCCCATTGGTGCCGATCCCAAGAATAGTTAAGTCCAGTCCACCAGCGTTGGCAATAACCTCATCGTAATTGTCGCAGAAGAGCGGGTTATAGCGAGATCCCGCCGGCAAGTTGGTACTGCAGTAGAGATTGTTTTCCAGAAAACGCAGAAATGTCGCGCTTTCATCGACGTCATAATACTCGTCCAAACCAAAAGCCTTGACCTTGGACCAGTCGAGTTGACCGTTCTTAGACCATTGAGAAAGAATTCGATAGCATTCTATCGGGGTGCGCCCGGTGGGCAATCCCAACCTACTGCCCGGAGCCAGCTTCAATTGCTCTTTGATTGCCTCGGCCACCCGAAGGCTCAGCGTGGCATAAGGATCGTAGGTAGCCAAAATTGTTGGTGATTCCTGTTGTTGCAACTGCAAACCCTCGCTCTATCACTCCTTCTTGCCAAGATTAAATTATATAGTCTGCATCTTGCCAGTGGCTACAATGACAAATAGAAATGAATAGCTTTGACCGATACCGTTGCCAGTTGGTGATTCGCAAATGAACAAAGTTTGCGTCGTCATATTGTCCAGCGTTATTAGCATCCTGTACAGCTTTGCATGCACATCGAATCAATCTGCAGCTCAGCAAACAAGAAAGCGCCCACAGCCTTACGTTCTTCCAAAGGCCGGCTTCCAAACGCTTGCCCGTCCACATTTCGGGCTCGGCAGCGAGCTTCCGTTAGTAGACGGCCTGCATTTGCAAGAAGGAATCAATCGAGCTCCGAACAGCCAAAGCGCTAATCAGCCTTACGATCCCGGTGAGCCAAAGCTCAACATGGCCCGGGTTCGCTGGGATGCTCGTCGGTTTCCGTTAAAAGTTTGGATAAGCGAAGGAAAGAAGCTACCCGAAGTCCAGTTCGAAGTTGCTCAACAAGAGCGGGTGGACAGGATCCAAGGGATGTTACGCACGCCGAAGAGCTTCGATGAACTAGTTGAATGTCCAAACTGGAAACCGGATATGAATGACAGTGTAGCCAATGGTTTTGAGCTATGGCGCCAGTTTGAGAAGGAAGGGTTGATCAGCTTCGGCTTTGTCGACAGTCCGGCGCAAGCAGATGTAATGGTCTTTTTTACCGATACCTTCCCCGGTGCCGCCGGTCCCGGTGGTACTGACGTTCACGCATTGACGATGGGTCATGTATTTACGCTCGAGCAAGTTAACATGAAATTGCAACGAGGCGAGCCAACAGTACCCATCGTGATGGAAATCAAAATCAACGAGGATTTGAGTAGATTACAAGCCGATGCTGCTCACGAATTCGGACATGCTTTGGGAATTAAGGCCCATAGCCCTTATCGCGAAGACATTATGTACGAGAATAGAATCGTCAATGATTTGTCTGGTGCAGACAAGGCGACGTTGCGGGCACTTTACCGCGCCACTCCGCGATTTTGGTACTACTAACCCGCTTTTATCGAAGCCGGTATGAATCAATAAAAATATGTTATCCCGCATTTCGCGTTGCACAGCCGATTGCGGCAGAGCACCAGATCGGGTATGCGCCATATTTGTATGGAGATTACCTTAGTGAGTTGCTGATGAGGAGGGGTGGCTGTGCTGCCGATGTTAACATTGGAGTAACGGACAAAACTTCAGTCCTCTGTTAAAGAAGGATGGAACGCATGGCTGTTGATGCCGAGCGTTTTACATTGATTGTCTGTATAGAGCTGATGCGATCATTATGACCGGAGGACTTATGGCTTACGTGTCTCAAGAATCGATTTGTAAGACTCTGATTACCGATGCTAACAAGGCGATCAAGAAGGGGAATTTCGAGGAAGCAGAAAAGCTTTTGAGAGAAGCAGTACAGAGATTTGAGAATGCGACCGGGCCTGTCCACCCACGAATTGCAGTAGTGCTCCTGCGGCTCGGTGACTTCTATACAAGCCAAGCAAAATACGATGAAGCAGAATGCCAATTTCGTCGGGCCATGTCGATATACGAAAATACTTTCGGCTCGAACAATCTCGATATCGCCATTTGCCTGCAACATCTTGCCGAGTCCCTTGAATCTCAAGGAAGAGCACCAGAGGCGGTGCAATTACGTGCGCGCAGTCAGCGCATCTTGTCGGAGCGACTGAGCAACATTGGAATGCAGTCCGCCAAGAAAGGCAATTAACCAAAGATTTTCGGGCGCGAGAACGCTTATTCTCGCGCCCTTATAGAATTTGCGCTGCGTGAAATGTTAGGGGAGGATTTCGATGTGGTGCCCCCTCCCGAGTTTGAATTGAGCCAACGCCAATACAACGGGAGGGGACAAGCCCCTCCCCTCTTACAAATCCAGTCACCGAGTTGATTCCCAATCGGATGTTTGCAGGACCTTAGGCTGCGTTGCTTTCGATTAACGGAACGTTTTCCGTTATCGAACTAACGTTACTTGGGGCCTCTTTCGCCGAATTTACATCAGATGCGTGGAGGAGCATTAATGCATAACCGCGAAGACTTACGAAATTAATCGGATACGCCAACACTATGTGGCGTTCCCATATGTTGATGGCATGGAGGTAGAGAAATTCTGCTTCCGGAAGCCGACCAGCCTTAGACATCTGCTCAGCCCATTCGAAAAGATCACCAGCTACCTGGTGGTCGACCTGTGCGCCGGCACATTTTTGGTTGACCGCCAGAATAAGGCCTGAAATTTTCTTTGCTTCTGCATCAAGAATGTCGTACGAGAATAGCTCTGCGCCGTGTTGAGATGCCTCTGTGTCCATTCTCTAAACTCCTGAAAGTGCGTATAGTTACCTAACGGTTGACCATTGAAAGTTAGACGGAAACGGAAAGGCAAAATGTTCCACGTAAAACACCAAAGCCCCGATACAAGTATCGAGGCTCTGGCTGGGCTGGCTATCAGGGTTCGGTTTGTGTCAGCGATTCGCTGACATTTATAGAGTAACTCTGTGAGAGATTCTAAATAATGTTCCAGACCACCATCCATTCTGTGGTCAGCCACATTTGGCTGCTAGAGAATAATGCAGTGTCCGGCACCACGCGGCGTTTCAGGGGGCAATGGGTCAAACATTTCAGCGAATCCGTAAGTATGGATATAACCGATTCGCTCCTAGGACTCGCGGTACGTATGCAGCTTCCAGTGGTCGCGAACCCGAGACGAGTTTACCGAAGCATTTTCAAAAACATAGAGCAGTATTTTGCCATCAGCGAAGATCATGCATCACAGCTTGAATGTCTGAACTGTTAGCGCTCTATCGGGAAGCCATCGAAGTTATCAGGTGAACGTCGCGTTGTGAGTATCCTTCAGGAAGCAATCCTGGGATCACCAGATCTGCTGACGGATCAACTTTATCAAATGGGACGCGAATGATTCCTCGAATTGCCCCGTGCGCAGGTACTGCCGCATCTGCGAACACCGGCTTCACTTCTGCCGGACGCCGGTTGCTGTAGTTGATGATCGCTTTCAGCCGGCTCGGTATCGGCAGCGGCGCATCACCATCGTTTCGCAAGATGACACTCAGCTCAACACTACCCATGCGTGGACTTGCGCCTTCTAATTCCAAGCGAACGGCATTTGGTACTGATATCGGCTGGCGTAATGGGATTGCTTTTCCGCTGCCGGGATCTATCACCGGTGTTCTGTAATTGATGCCTGGCAATTGACCGCCAGGCAGTTGCTGAGCCGCCGCCAAGGTCGAGCTAATTGATGGAGCTACTGGCGGTTCGAAAGCGGCTTCTGCGGCCAATGGAGAACCCATCGCAACAGCGTTTTGGCTCGTCGCTACCGATGGAGCGCTGGATATGTCCGGCGAGGCGCCTTTAATTTTCTGCAACGACTCGTTCATTTTTTTCAATTGAGATTGAAGCTGATCGTTCTGCTTCCGCAGTGATTGCATTTGGTTGTAAGCCGAGCTTGCTTTGGAACCGGGTTTCAAGAATGTCGATTCTGCAGCCGACGATGCCGTTGCGGCGGTAGTGGTGGCAGGAGCGCCGCCATTGGCTGCAGCGATAGCGGCTGCTGCAGAAGATAGTGCGTCGGAAACCGATCCATTTGCAGGGGCGGCAACCGGCTCAGCTGCAAGCGCTGCATCAATCGCCGCGTCAGAGGAAGTCGCCAACGTTTCTGTCGTCGGCTTACCAATTTGACTCAAGACACTTTGCGCGGCAGTTTCGAACTGCTGGATTTGATTCTTCTGCGTGAACATGTGGTCTCGCAGTGATGTAGCGAAATTCGAGATGTTTACGACCGGGTCAGAAGTCACCCCAGAGGGAACTGCTTCTGTAAGACTGCCTGCAGTTGCCACCGAAGGTGCCATCAGTGTTTGAGAAAGAGGCTGCCCGAGCTCGGGAGCCAACGGCGGACTGCTATTGGCAGGAAGACTCTGAAGTCGTGAGGCAGCAATGGCATGCTGCGGATTTATTTTCAATGCATTCAGATACGCGTCGCGGGCCGCTGAATGTTTGTTCAACTTCTCCAACAGTTGCCCTTGATACACTCGAAAGTCAGCGTCACCTGGGCTCAAACGTACAGCTTCATGCGCTTTTTCATAAGCGTCGCTAATTGCACCATGAGCTTCCAGAGTATGCGCGCCTTCTGAAGCGACCGTAGCATCGTGCCTGGAAAGCGCTAGCTTGAACGCTTGCCGCGCGGCTGGCAAATGAGCATTTTCGGGATCGAGCCGAACTACATTTTTGTACTCTGTCTGCGCAGCCTGTAAATTGCCAGATAGCTGATATGCCCGAGCCAAGCCAAGATGACTGTTCGCACTCGGTACTTTGGAAACTTGATGCTGCCACAATTCCACCAGCGACTTTCCGGCAGCGTCGTCCTTCGGGTTCAAAACCAGGGACCGACTCAATGCCGCGTTCGCTCCCACTACGTCGCCTTGGCTGTACTTCATCAATCCCAGCTGTCGATAAGCTGGCGCCGAGCTGGGATCGACTTCAAGAGCGGCATGGTATTCGGCCTTGGCTCTATCCTTTTGTCCGGCTTTTTGAGCAATGTTACCGATGCCAACGTGCGCATCAGCGGATGGTTTCAGCCTGATTGAAGTTTCGTACTCGACGTATGCCTCGTCATGTTTTCCCTGTGCTGCAAGAGCATCGCCATTTTTCAAGCGCTCTGATGCGCTGGATGGATTTCCGCCGCCCTTAAGAATGATTCCATCAACGATTTTTTTCGCTTCCGGGCTCGTGCCGTCGAAGGCAAGAGATTCACGAGCATATTGCAGCGCCTTGTCGAAATCCTGACTGTTCACGAACGATTTGGCTCGGTCCAAACTGGCCAAAGACATGTTTCGCAAAACCGTCTTATCCTGCGGTGCCATCTGCAATGCTCTGGAAGCCAACTGTTTCGCTTCTTCGAACCTTCCGGAACGAACCAGTTCGTTGGCTTTGGCCTTCATGTTAGCAAGCGCGGCCTGGGCCGAAGGCGAGGAGGCAAGCTTTTTCATCTGGTCCTGAATAGCCTTGCTGCTGCTTGAAATGGAACCAGCTAAAGGAGGCGGTGGCGCTGAGATCCCGTTTTTGGATGTTGCCGATAACCCAATTGGTCTATTCGAAGTATTTTTGGCTCTTGCCACGGTTCGTGGGGCCGTTCCAATTGAATCAGTCCGATACTGCTGCACAGCTTGATGCTCGCGCAGGGCTGTGAAATCCACCCGGCGATCAATCATCGTGGGTGGCACGTACATCTTCCGAGCATGAGAAAAATCTGCAGCCGTGGCAGGCAAAAGCACATTTGGCGCGCATATCGCCACAGACAGTGCTAATCCAGTCATGCGGATCTGATTCGAAAATGATGCGTTTACGCCAGAACTCTTACTAGGCACAAATATTGCCTCTGCCATCGAGCCGAAAATCAACTCGTAAAACTGCCGACCCTATTCTAGTGGATTGAGGAAACTTTCCAAGAGGCAGGCATCGTACTTCCACCATACCGGGGTCACCCATGAGTAATGCTGTGTTTCGCATTGTTCAAAACATTCTAAATTTACGAGTCCGCCTGCTGTTCCTCACCTACACTTGATAAGGTCGGAATTTGTACTTCATTTTATGGGCTCTATTTCATCATTTTGGGCCTGCGGCGAAGTCCCACCTTAAGACATTCTAATTGCGAGTTGAAATACATGAGTGAACAACAGCCCTCGGCAGTGATCAAGAAGGACGACGAGTTCGGGCTTCATGAGCGCGTCAACCAAACCGTTCGGCAAGCAAGACTAGCTGCAGCTGTGTTCTCCCAATACTCTCAAGAACAGGTCGATAAAGTCGTCCGCGCGATGACGCTGGCTGCTCTACGAAACGTCCACAAGCTCGCCGTTGCAGCTCATGACGAAACACGAATGGGTGTGGTCGAAGATAAAGTTCTGAAGAACATGGTGGCTTCCGAGTTTCTCTACAACCAGATCAAGAATAAAAAAACCGTTGGCATCATCCGCGAATTTCCGGAAGATAATATGGTCGAAATTGCAGAGCCCATGGGAGTTCTGTTAGCTCTAGCTCCAGTAACCAATCCAACATCAACGACCATTTTCAAGAGTCTTTGTGCAGCTAAAACGCGCAACGCAATTATTTTCAGCCCACATTTGATGGGCGCAAACTGCAGCAATATGGCTGCGAAGATCGTATATGAAGCGGCGCTGGAAGCAGGGGCACCAAAGGGTTTCATTACTTGGGTGGAAAAGTCACCTCGGCTGCGACGAGAAACAGAATTGATGATGGTTCACCCGGATGTGGATTTGATCTTCGCAACTGGTGGCACTTCAATGGTCCGGGCCGCTTGCTCGTCCGGCAAACCTGTCTTGGGTGTCGGAGCAGGCAATACTCCAGTTTATGTTCACAAGTCTTGTAATGTTGTTTCTGCAGCGATGGACATTACCATCAGCAAAACATTCGATAACGGCACCGAATGCCCATCAGAACAAACACTAGTTGTTGATCGGGAAATCTTGGATGAATTACTTTCCGAGTTTCGCCGCTTAGACTCTTATGTCTGCACACCAGAAGAAGTGGAAAAGGTCGCCGACGTCATAATCGATCCGCGAACAGGTGGAATGAATTACAAGTTCGTCGGTCAATCGGCTTCCTTTATCGCCCAAGCAGCCGGACTGGATTTGCCGTCCGACGTAAAAATACTCCTGTGCCCACTTAAAGGAGAGTTGCGGGAACACCGGTTGCGTGTTGAAAAGCTTATGCCAGTTCTCGGTTTTGTGGCAGTTGATGGTGTGGATGAGGGAATCAACCGCGCACTCGACGTCAACTATGCTGGTGGCACAGGACATACCTCCGGTATTCACTCGAACGATGATGATGTGATCGAAAAGTATGCGACCGCAATTAACACCGGCCGTGTGATTGTGAATTCACCAACGTCCATTGGTGGGCTTGGTGGCGTTTACAACAACCTGAACACCACGCTCAGCTTCGGTTGCGGCACAGGCGGCGGTAACATCACTACCGACAACGTCGGTATTGCCAATCTCATCAACTACAAACGTGTTCCTAAACGTCGCAACTTTACGCTTACTTTCCAAACGACAAAGAACATTTATATAAATCCAGGTAGTATCGAACACCTGCGCGGACTGAAAACCAAGTCCGCCTTCGTTGTAACTTCACCTTCAGCAGCCTCACGAGGGCACCTTTCGCTGATCCTCGAAAGGCTGCCGCAGAACTGCCGCGTTGATGTGTTCAGCCACGTCGCTGCTGAACCGGACTGGACAACTATTGAACGAGCCTTGACGATGATGAGGCAAACGAAGCCGGACACTATAATTGCTCTTGGTGGTGGTTCCGTCCTTGATGCAGCGAAGATCATGCGTTTGTTCTACGACTGGCCGGATCTAAAACTCGATCAAATCGCCATCAACTTCCTTGATTACAGGCATCGTGTTGCGCAGTTCCCGAAAGAAGTGCATACACAACTTGTAGCGATTCCAACGACATCCGGCACCGGTTCTGAGGTGACACCATTCGCGGTGTTCAAGGACAACCGAGATCATCGCAAGATTTCCCTGGTTGACGAATCGTTGCTACCAGATGTCGCAATCATCGATGCCAATTTGACGCGCAACCTACCACCGCAGATAACTGCGGACACG
>JADYXS010000635.1 GCA_021772155.1 Candidatus Obscuribacter sp. | reverse complement strand
TATTGGACGCCACTTCCGTGGCATCACTGCGAACAGGGCGACGACTATAGCAAGGTATAGTCCGTAAAAAAGATCACTGAACATGCTTCAACGCAGGCACAGCCTTATCCATGCATTGTCTATCAAAAGTCACCGGAGCTGGACAACTGACACAGACCCAACCGATGGGAAATTATATCAGCTTGGGTCTGTGCAGTTTGGCGTCCAGCTAGCAAGAAGATCGCGCGAATCCTACTGTGAGCACATTTCATGTCAAGATATTGAGTCGTTCAGTCCTGCTTGCTTTAAGCCGGCAGTATTCAGTTTCAAAGTTGCCGAATTATTGATGAGCATTGAAGCGGAGCATCCTTCACTCATTCAGTGGCGGGCGGTAATTCGCTACGCCGGTTTGTGCCTGGCAATCAAAGCCCTTCTTATACCAGGCCTTCATGTCGATGTCTGGAAGGTGCGTAAGGTATTGGCAAATTGGTTGATAGACCTGACTGGACACCGCCCAACCGGAAGCCATCAAAATCAGCCCGATTCGTTCATAGTACGATTTATCATCGAGTTGCCTGGGGCCAGGCGAGTTTTCAAATTCTACAGCCATACCGTGACTGGCAAACAGTATCCAGGCGATCGGCAGTGCCCGCTCAACTTGCGGATAGTCAGTGACCAGTGATATCTTGCGCACTCCCATCCGTTCAAGAAGTGGCAATGAATAGACGAAATTTTCGAAGGTATTTTGCGAGCAGTGTTCTGTCCAGATGCGCTCCATAGGCGCTCCGTTTTTCTGAAACATCAGCCACAAGCATGGGTCAGGAGAACCACCACTGATCAAGACGATGCGATCCGGATGCGCCTTTGCTAGTTCGGTGGCAAAGACCTCGCGGAAAGCATTTCCACCAAGAACTAAGTACGCCTGAGGCTCCTTTCCGGCAGCATTGAGGCACTGGACAGCGCGCATGGCGATAAAGCCGAACAGCAGTGCAACGACTACGTAAGCTACCTGTCTAGCGTTCAAAGGTTTTCTTGCCATCGATGATGAAGATTGTTTCTTTCAAATCACCAGCCCGGGGTTCCCGAAGGTCACATACTCGTGTCCCGGAGCTTCGTATTTGGAGATAGGATAGCCTAATATTGGAGTAATCTCGATGGTGTCCTTGAAGATCCAACCACAAGATGTTGTTGGCAGGAACCATCGATCGTTTTCGGCCAACATATGCCGATTGTCGACGAATTACTATTGCTGGAATCAAATCATGCGGGGTTGGCGTTCAATTCTAGATCTATAAGACGTCGCGCGAGATTTCCGCCACTATGGTGCGAACATAATTTTCCCAGCGCCACTTCCTGGCAGTTTCTTGAGCCAGAATGCCCATTTCGGCAATGCACGATCTATTGTCGGCAAACCAGGACAACTTATCAGCTATGGCTTGAGGTGCTGCTATATCGACAATGAATCCGTTCTGGCCTGAGTTGATGAACTCTTCACCAGTAGAGTTTGTGCTTGCGATAACCGGCAGTCCGCAGCTCATAGCCTCCAACTGGACCATACCCCGGCCTTCAAACAGTGAAGGGAAAACGAAAACGTCCGCTGTTCTCATCAATTCTAGAACCTCTGAATGCGGCCGCGGCGCCATATAAGTAAAGTTTGGATAGACTTGCCGGTAGAATTCCATCGGCGCCAACAGCGATCCAAGAACGATTAATTCGATGTCTGAGCGGTTTAACAATTTCATGGCATCAAACAGATCGGCCAGACCCTTTTGCTGGGACAGCCCGCCGACAAACAGCGCGCGCAGCTTTCCTTGCGTGTGAACTCTCGGCGGCCGTTCAGGATTATGGTTTGCCGCTGGTATTACAGGCGCACCATATTGAACGACGACAAGTCGCTTGTTGACCGCCAGCTCGGCCGGTATCGATCGTTTAACAAATTCGCTAATGCAAATCACCGTTTCGGCCAGTTGCAGTTCTTCGGTTTTGCGGACGGTTTTGTCCAGGTCATCAGACAGGGCCATCATTGTAAAAGCCCATTCTGGTCGCCGCTCTGCTTCCGTTTTGACTATCTTGTGCACGGTTTGCCAATATGGAATTGTCAGTTCGTAAAAAGTTTGGATGCCGACGTCTTTGGCTGATCGAAAACTGAGCAGAGCGGAATCTTCGTAGCAGTACACAGCCGAAGGCTCGGAATCTGCCGACTTCTTGTTGGTCGTCAGGTACTTTGCCACTGCCGCATCAAGGAGACTGCACGTATCGTCAACGGCCTTGCCGCCTTGAAAACGTTTCATCAAGGGAAAGTTGAATCTTTCAGAAGCAATACGAAGCAGTTCAGCAGCCGGATAGGTATGAATCAACTGCTGCGGAATGCCGAAACTACGCCGTAGCAGCTGCCCGCGAAGCTGCGGCGATGCCATTTTGACTAGCAAATCCTGCGGCTCAAAATTGACGGTAGTGTGGAAAGACTCCAGCAGATTGTGCTCGACAAGTCCTGCCAGTAGCGCCCGGACGTTAGCATTTGATCGGGGGAAGCTAACAGTAATCATAGCGTGGCTTGAGCGCCTTTAGGAGTACGCAGCTATGGTAGCACGCGTAATTACAGGCGCTTATCGATACTGATAGTGCCATCTAATCGGGCTTTGTTGAATTGGCGGTCTGAATCAGCAAGCGCAGCATTGACGATCATGGGTCACTAGTAGTGGTGGCATAAAGGACGATCACGTCTCTATCTTCTATGCGTTAGACCTATCGGTTCCGAGCTTGTTTGCAGCCAGTGAGAAGCCAACGAAAATCCAAGCGTAACCGTTCGTGTTGCCGTTAAACGTAATTGATCCAACAAATAGCATCATTGCGGGGTAGTTGCTAAGTATAAATGGCAGTGGATTTCTCGTGCGCCGTGAGGCAATGAAGCCATCTATCATCAGTTTTATTCCAAGTGCATAGCGAAAAGCAATGTACAAAATACCTAACGGACCGCATTCGACCACGATTCGAGAGGTCTCGATGTCCTCATTGATTACAACCGTACTCCGGCGCTGGATTCCCATCGAAAGCTGAGCTCCGCCACTTGAACTTGCTCCGATCCCGTTTCCGAGCAGCGCAGTTTTGGTCACAGCACCGAACATTCCTGTAAAGCTAATTGCTAACCGGCCGTTGCCTTCATCGGCATTTTCTACTGTTCGTGACGATAAGGCTTCGTAAGCGTCTGAAAACAGGAATGCATAAGCCAGTCCGCCAAGCACAAAGATTAGTTCTGGAGAGAATGTGCGCCAGGTTATTTTGCTGCCTGACAGAAATAACCTGTAAACCAGGCTGAATGCTAATGTCGTTATAGCCGCCACCAGGACCGCGCGATTGCCGTCCAGGACCACGTTTATACAGGTGGCGATAGTTGCAACATACAATAGACGACCGTCAAGCGGTCGATTCTTTGGCACTAACAACCAGGTGGCAAGTAAAAAGCATAGCAACGTGTGGCAGTAGTACATATGACCCTGGGTGAAACTAAAAGTCCCAGAGATCCGCGCCAAATCGGCACTATAGCGAAATGCGTCTCCTTCCACCACTCGATTTATGAATGCGTCATGCGGCGACCTGTACTGCAACAACGCGATTGCTGCCATCGGTATCGACGACAGGAGCGTGGTTTTGGTGATCCTTTTGAGATCCGAAGCCTGTAAAACTTGACCAGCAATAAAGGCTAACGGTATGTACAAAAAGTACATTCGCCAACCATAAATGCCCGTGGCTATACTTATACGTTCGCTGAAGCTCTGAGCGATTATCAGGGCTAGAAACACTCCGGACAAAACGAGCGCTGCGCGTAGAAATGCATCCTTTCTCGGTTGAAGGTTATATTTGTAGGTTAGATAGTAAAGATAAAGCAGGAATGGATCTCGGACAAAAAACAATGGCTTGGCCAGAAACACTAATATCCATTTTCGGAAAGCGCCTTCAAGGATCACCAGCCAGTAAATGATTTCAATCAGTTGCCGTGAACGAAGCAAAGCAAAGTTCTTTTGCGCGACGAGTTCCTGGATTGACGTCAGTTTGGCCAATTGATTCTATTTTTTCTGCGTTGCACCCTCAGGTCATTTTAGCCTGCTAGCTAGTTCTGTGTTGCAATGGCTTGCCGGGAGGTTTGCCAAGTTCGCCCTGGAAAGAGGATGAATGAGCAGGTTCAGGCACGCAGCCCGCTTTCATAAGAGTATTGTTTCAAGTTGAACTTTAAGGTTCGGGTGATTTCAGTCCAATTGGAGGTCCTGTCCTGCCGCGAACTGTCAAGAGTGGTGGGTGTCGCTTGCAAGAGTCAAGGGC
>JADYXS010000634.1 GCA_021772155.1 Candidatus Obscuribacter sp. | reverse complement strand
GGTGCTCAACATGGACCTTCCGTTTGCCAATTTGATCATGAGCAAAAATCAGGCGCAGGCGATCGTAGCAATGACGGACGCTAATTCACTGCGCCTTGACGCAGTGAATCAAGATGGCACCCTGGACATGGAAAAGTTAGACTTCGCCGAGCGAAGGCTGAAGCAGGCAAGTGTCGGCGACAAGCCATGGAACAGGCTGGCGCTAATCCGTTTAGCCAGCATCATGGGAATGCAACAAAAATGGGACGGAGTGGATAAAATTTGCCGCCAGGTTGGTGTTGACGACAGCGGATACGCCTTGGCGTTGCACAATGTGGCGGTATCATTGGACCAGGGACATTATTATGTTCAAGCACGTCCGTTGATGGAGAAAGCTTACAAGACCTTTGAAAGCGTCGTTGGCCCTAATAATCCGGCCACAGTGAAGGATCAGTTCAATCTGATGACGGTGGATTACAACCTTGGAAATAAGGCGCTGGCGCTTAAAGAAGCAGAAGCCGTGATGCCCAAGTTGGTCAAGTATTTCCCGGCAGCGGTACCGATGTGCAAGGCGGTTCTCGAAGAGTTGCAATCGGCAAAAAGCACTCCCTCAGCCCCTTAGCCAAAGCTTTCAGCACTAAAATATGCTCCTGATTTACAGCTGCCATCCTGCGGTCGGCTCTTTGAAGGAGCAGTCCAACTGGTAGGGCATCTCGATGCGCACAGCTACATAGTTGCGCAGAGCAACATGTTCTCGTCCTAACTACGAGAGCATATGGTAGGACTCGGTTCAATAAAAAAAGCGTGAAAGAGGGTGCACCAAATGGTGCACCCTCTCCCCGCTAACACACTGACCGCGAAGGTAGCGAGCACGGTGTGTCCCATGCTCGCTACCTGTTGCCGATCGCGACTGCGATTAGCAGACGTTCTTGATCTGCGGCATGATCGCATCGACCGTGCTGCCGGACGCGATTTCGCCGAGGGCGGCGAACTTCCAGCCGCCGTTGTGGCGGTAGACCTTGCCCATGATCATGCCCGTGTGCGGACCCTTGGCTCCGAGGTCGTACTTGCACAGTTCGGTCGTGCCGTCCAGGACGCGAACGTAGGCGTTGGCGATCTTGTCGAACGACTGGCCGAGGAACGAGTTGACCGTGAACACCAGCGACTGAACGCTGGAAGGGACCTTGGTGAGGTCGACCTTGATTTGCTCGTCGTCGCCATCGCCGGCGCCGGTGCGGTTGTCGCCCGTGTGCTCGATCGAGCTGCAGCGGCTCTTGAGCTGGCGGAACCAGACCACGTCGACCTTCTCCTTGCTGCCGTCAATCAGGACGCAGGACGCGTCGAGATCGATGGAGGCGGAGCCCTTCGCGACGTCCCAGCCGAGGCCGAGAACGATTTTGGTGAGTTGGCTGCCGTCGGCCTTGGCCAGATTGAGCTTGTTGCCTTTTTCGAGTTTGAGACCCATGACTATTCTCCTTGCGGTAAAAGTGCAGCACCGAAAAGTGCCGCGTCAGAAAGAGGAACGAAGCCGGCGGGGCAGCTCAGGCGCAGCGTTGGCAGAAGTAGCCATCGCGCACACTAAGCTGCCACCACAGGCACGAACAAAGCGCCGCGCGCTTTGTTTAGACGAGGCCGTAGCTCGTGGCGAGCGCGCCCAAACCGCCGGCATAGCCCTGGCCCACGGCCTTGAACTTCCAGTCGGTACCGGCGCGGTACAGCTCGCCGAGGATCATCGCGGTCACGGTCGACGCGTCTTCCGACAGGTCGAACTTGGTCAGCTCCGCGTTGTCGGCGCCGTTGACGACCCGCACGGTGGCCTTTTCCACCTGGCCGAAGTTCTGCTTGCGAACGTCGGCGTCGTGGATGGTCACGACCAGCGCGATCTTGAGGATGTCGGCCGGAACCTTCGAGAGGTCGATCTTGATCTGCTCGTCGTCGCCGTCGCCGACGCCGGTGCGGTTGTCGCCCTGGTGCACGATGGAGCCGTCGACCGACTTCAGGTTGTTGAAGTAGATGCAGTCCTTGTCGCTCTTGACCTTGTCGCCGGCGTACAGGAGGAACGCCGAGGCATCCAAGTCGAAGTCGACGCCGGCGGTCTTGCGAACGTCCCAGCCGAGGCCCACGATGATGTGGGTCAGCCCGGGAGCCGCCTTGGTGAGGTTGAGGTTGCCGCCTTTGGTCAGGTTAAGGGAAGCCATGATTCAGTTATCCTTGTTGGTGCTTTGAGCACCTGGGTAGGCGCGAGACAGTGTGTCATCGCGCGGAATTCACAGGTTTGCAACACCACGTGGTGCCGCAGCAGAAAGAGGAACGAAGATGGTCCGGCGGCGGTTCAGGCACTGCGCTGGCAAAGCCATCGCGCGCCCAAGACCGCCGCCGGTGCCACCGAACCAACCAGCAAAGCGCTGGGCGCTTCGCTTAGACGATGCCGTAGTTCGCGGCCAACTTGCCGAGCCCGCCGTCGGAGCCCTGGCCCACGGCCTTGAACTTCCAGTCGGCGTCGGCGCGGTACAGCTCGCCGAGGACCATCGCGGTCACGGTCGAGGCGTCTTCCGAGAGGTCGAACTTGGTCAGCTCCACGTTGTCGGCGCCGTTGACGACGCGGATGGTCGCCTTCTCCACCTGGCCGAAGTTCTGGCGGCGCGTGTCGGCGTCGTCGATGGTCACGACCAGGGCGATCTTGTGGATGTCGGCCGGAACCTTCGAGAGGTCGATCTTGATCTGCTCGTCGTCGCCTTCGCCGGCGCCGGTGCGGTTGTCACCCTGGTGCACGACGGAACCGTCGGTCGAGGTCTTGTTGTTGTAGTAGATGCAGTCCGCTTCGCCGCGAACCTTGCCGTCCTTGTTCAACAGGAAAGCCGAGGCATCCAGGTCGAAGTCCACGCCGGTGGTCTTGCGCACATCCCAGCCGAGGCCGACGATGATGTGGGTGAGGCCGGGGGCCGTCTTGGTGAGGTTGAGGTTGCCGCCTTTGGTGAGGTTCAGTCCCATGATTCAGTTTCCTTGTGTGGTGCATTTAGCACCGAGGTTATGCACAAGACGAAGTCTTGTGCGTTTCACTAGCTTGCCGAAGTGTTGATGCAGTGCGGTGCTCGGCAGAAAACCGCTCTGCAGTGCTGATGGTTGCCAGTTACAAACGGTTCTGACGCTCGCCTAAGAGCGGGACCTGGCATGGCCGGCCCCGCTCCTTAGAGTGAGCTGCTGTCCCTTTGGTTAGGACTTCTTGGGCTCGTCGTGGTCCTCTGCTTCCGCCTTCTTGGGGAAGAGCATCGAGAGGACGATGGAGCCACCGATGAACGTACCGATGACACCCAGCGAGTACCACGTGGCCATATCGCCGAACAGGTGCTCGATCTGGTGGTGGAAGATCATCTTCAGACCGATGAAGCCGAGCACCAGGCACATTCCGCGCTGCAGGTAGCAGAACATCGAGTTGACCGCGGCCAGCACGAAGTACATCGCTCGCAGACCGAGGATGGCCATCACATTCGAGGTGATCAGCATGAACGGGTCTTTGCTGATACCGATGATCGCCGGAATCGAGTCGACGGCGAAGACGACGTCGGTGAACTCGATGACAATCAGCACGACCGCCAACGGGGTGAACGCCCAGATGGCCTTGCCAGCGGCATTTGTGCTCTTGGTGACAAACTTGCCGTTGTGGTCGGCAGTGGAGAAGCGCTGCGGCATGATCTTCTTCAGCATGCGCACGGGCCAGATCTGGTCGAATTCCTTCTTCTCTTCGTCGTCGCTGCTCCACATGGCGTAGCCTTTGTAGAGCAAGAACGCGCCGAAGATGTACATCACCCAGCCCATGCTCTGCACCGCAGCTGCACCGAGCCCGATGAACAGGGCGCGGATGACGAAGGCGCCGATGATGCCCCAGTAGAGCACCTTGTGCTGGGTTTCACCCTTCACCCCGAAGAAGGTGAAGATGGCCAGGAACACAAAGAGGTTGTCCACCGATAGTGACTTCTCAATCACGTAACACGTGAGGAAGTCGACTGCCGACGCCGAACCCATCGTGTACCAGATGCCCGCATTGAACAGCATCGAGATGCCGACCCAGACGAGACTGTAGATGATCGATTCCTTCAGCGTGGGAACGTGCCCCTTCTTGTGGAACACGCCGAGGTCCAGCGCCAGCAGACCGATAACGAAGGTGAAGAATCCAACGAACAGCAACGGGTTGCTGTGGTTGGAGAAATCCATTAACTGTGAAAAGTCCACGGTTTGATCCTTTCGAGGAAGGCGAGTGTGTCTCGCAAAACAGAAGTCGGACAACCGCAACGGGCACCGGTAGGTGCCCGTGCGTTGCGACATCGAAAAAAACAAGCCCCTTGCGCGACAGCGCGGGGTGATTTGAAGAGCCGACTGCGGAGCCGCCGGGGTCTAAGGCTATGCGGACAAGCGTTGCAGCTTGCCGCTTACCCGGACCCCATCGCACTACTTACGCGCGCGGCTTGCTGCCGAAGATCCCGCGGTTGGCCACGGCGACGGTGCCCACGCCGACGACCAGTCCGATGAGGGTGCCGAACAGGAGCGAGGCCGTCAGGAAGACGAGCACCGCGCTGAAGGAGCTGGAGACGAGCTTGGTCGCGGTGTTCGTGGGGATGCCGACGACCTTGAGGGCCGTGGCGCGAGCAGAGGGCAGGAGGTAAGCCACCACCGAAACGGCGAGGCCGGCGAGCAAAAGCAGATTGATCATGATCATTGTTCCTTCTTGGGTTGCTGCGCAAAGGCAGTCCCAGGTACTGGACGTTGAAGGTCCTGAAATTCAAAAGCAGCACGCTACTGCGCTGCAGCGGTGGCGACCTACAGACGAGATCGCCGCATGTGAAGGAGGTGGAACCATCTTTAGATGCCGAACCGTTTCCGGCTCACAGCAGTTGAATCGTCGAGCAAGCTCAGTCGTTGAGCGCGCTGTCGATCATTTCGAGGATGGTCATTGTCCGGGCGTCGTCGGCGGTCTTGGTGTCGACGATGTCCAGCACGGCACCGGCGGCGGTCAGACCGTCGTCGAGCCACTGCAGGAAAATCTTGGCCTTGCCGTCGAATCCAACTTGAATGAACAGAATCCCGAGTTCCTTGCGGCTCTTGATGCGCTTGCTGGCGTTGACGATGACGTCGGCAACGGCTTGCTGCGGATCTGTGCTCACTCCCTTGACGGTGGTGCCGGTTGGCTCGCCGTCGGTAAGCATAACGATGACCAAGGGCTTGGTCTTCGGGTCTGCGTCCCGGCGTGCGAAGTAGGCCTCGATACGGGAGTTCAGCGCGTCGGCGGTGTTGGTGCCGGTGTACGGCCTGAAGCTTCTGCAGGCAGCAGCGACAGTCAGGCCATTAGCGTTGACAATCGGGTGCAGCGTGGTGTCGAAGATAGCGGCATAAAAGCCGTCCTTGTTGACCTTGCTTGCCTCGGCTGCCAGTTCCGCGGTTTGGGCGGCGACGTAGTTCCAACGGGAAGTAGGAATCAGCTTCATGCTGTCCTTGGACCCAGGTGTGACGTTGGTTTGAACCGCGAGTTGGCAGTCTTCGTGGTTCATCGAGTCGGAGCCGTCAATCAGTAGTTCAAGAGTGTGCTCGGCAAGTTTGGAAAGGTTGATTGCGATAATGTCTCCTTTCTTGTTGCCAGTTATGGATGTGGGAAGGGTTGCTGCGTTGACAGCGTTCGTACACCTAGCGCTAGGGGCGAAGGTGTTCTAAGAGGCAAATGCATCTCACAGTCCCATTCGGAAAAACCGCACCTGACAATAGAACGAACCAACCCGCGCCTCGAAGGCAGCAAATTGATTCGTTGGAAAGCTTTTGTAGGCGTAGGTGTTGGGTGCGAATTCCGAAAAGTGAGGGAAGTGAAAGGTGCATTCAAACTAGTGAAAACGACCGGGGAAAGTCGACCGAAGCTAACGATTGTAAAGAGCGATCTGCGTAGCGCAGCTCAAAGATTTGACGCGGTTGTCAATAGAAACAATTATGCTGCTGTTAAGGTGGCACTTGGAATCCCTCGTGAGCCGGGCGTTTGAGGTACTTTTCAGAAAGTGCGAAGTTCGCACTAACGAAGCTACGATCATATTGTGAATAACTCGACACACGCCGTGAAAAGGTCCATGCCCATCGGACGCCCATCCCTGGTCACTTTCATTTATGGCACGCCGATAATGATTAAAGCGAACTGATTTTTGATCTGGCAACTAATTCGCTTTTATCTCGAAATGCAGTGTAGATCGCGCTTGATGAGGTCCGCTTATACCGCCATCTTCGTTCGAGCACCGGTATATACTAATGAAAGCCGCGGAGGAACCTTGCATGCAGTTAGCAGGCGAACTTTCAAAAATAAGTCTGCCCAGTCTCACGCAATTGCTGCGCAATGGCGAGCTTACCGGCAAGGTTTGCCTGACGCAGGGAACTAACACCGCATTCATATATGTACGCTCCGGACGCATCATCCATGTAGAAACTGACGCGGATCAGGGGCGCGCAGCGCTGCTGGAGTTGTTTCTGTGGCTTTCCGGAACGTTTTCATTTGTCGAAGC
>JADYXS010000633.1 GCA_021772155.1 Candidatus Obscuribacter sp. | reverse complement strand
GTTGATGTCGATCTGCGTATCGGGTTCAGCAGCTGGTGCCGCTCCCTTTAGTTCAGCAACAGATTCTTCCAACAACTTACAGTAAAGATCGAACCCGACGGCAACCATGTGTCCGTGCTGCTCGCCACCCAGGATATTACCGACACCGCGGATTTCCATGTCACGCAAGGCGATCTGATAACCGGAACCCAAGCTGGTGAATTCGCGAATCGCCTTCAGCCTGTTCTGCGCCGTTTCTGTAATAACGCGATCCGGTCGGAAGAAGCAATAAGCATAAGCTTGAATGGTTGACCGCCCAACCCGTCCACGAATTTGATAAAGCTGAGCCAATCCAAGTTTGTCAGCGTCATCAATAATGATCGTGTTGGCGTTGGGAATGTCCAACCCCGATTCGATAATCGTGGTGCAAACGAGGATGTCGAAAGCATGATTGGAAAAATCAAGCATGATGTTTTCCAGATCACGTTCTTGCATCTGTCCATGCCCGATACCGATGCGCGCTTCGGGCACCAATTCCTTTACTTCAGCTGCAATGCGGTCTATAGATTCAACTCGGTTGTGCAGAAAGAAAATCTGTCCGCCGCGTTCCAATTCATGCAGGATAGCGGTTCGCACCACTTGCGGACGGAACTCACCTACGTACGTCTTGACCGGCGCACGGTTAACTGGTGGCGTGTTGATCAAAGACATATCACGAGCGCCGGAAAGCGCCATGTGCAGAGTCCGCGGGATAGGAGTGGCAGACATCGTCAGCACATCGACCATCACGCGCAACTGTTTTAATTTCTCTTTGTGAGCGACACCGAAACGGTGTTCTTCATCGATTACCACCAAACCAAGATCTTTGAAGGCAATGTCCTTTTGCAGCAGTCGGTGCGTGCCGACCACCACATCACATTCACCGACACTCAATCGTTGAACAACTTCCTTCTGCTCTTTAGCTGTGCGGAAGCGGCTCAACAAGCCAACCCTGATCGGATATGCTGCGAATCGCTCGGTTAGCGTGTTGAAATGTTGTTGGGCAAGGATAGTCGTCGGAACAAGAATAACGGCTTGCCGACTGGACATGATAGTTTTGAATATGGCGCGAATCGCCACTTCTGTTTTACCGAAGCCCACATCACCGCAAATCAAGCGATCCATCGGCTTGTTGCTTTCCATGTCACCTTTGGTATCGACAATGGCTTGCCATTGGTCCGGAGTTTCTTCAAATGGAAAGTCCTCTTCCATCTCGTACTGCCACGGAGTATCAGGCAGAGCAGCGAAACCTTCTTGTTTTGCCCGGATAGCATAAAGGTTGACCAGGTCCTCGGCAACTTGCTTGACGGAGCGCTTCACGCGGCGCTTCGTCGATTCCCAATCCGCTCCGCCAAGTCGCGACAACTTCGGAGCATGATCACCGCTGCCACGGTAACGCGATAGCAAGTTGATCTGGTCGACCGGAACGTATAAACGATCTTCACCAGTGTATTGAATCGTCAGATATTCACGCGTCTGATTATCATAGGCAATTCGCTGAACGCCGATGAACTGACCGATCCCGTGCTTGATGTGGACCACATAATCGCCGACTTTGAGATCCGAAAGCGCAGTGAAGCGCTCGTAATTCTTTTCTGCAACGGGTCGGCGGTAAACCGTCGGTTTACGGCGAACGCCAAACAGTTCGCCATCAGTCAATGATACCAATCCAACATCAGTCAAACGGAATCCGGACACAAAGCCGTTCCGCGTAATCCAAACATCGTTTTTCGCCGCTGGTCCAACAGCCTGATTGCTCAGAAGGCGACCGGCGACAGCTTCACTTAGAGACGTTGTAGATGAGGCAAGATTCTCAGCGGTGTCGCCGGCAACACCAAGGGAATTACTACCTTCTTTACCGGCCGACAAATATATTGCTGGGGTATCCCATTCACGAAGCAATCCCAAAACGCGCTGGGGTTGCTCAGTTGATATGACTATCTGGAAGCCTTCCTGTCGCCAAAGCCGAATCTTTTCCACAATCTCGCGAACTTGACTGTTGAATCGTTCAACGTTGTGGCAATCAAATTTGATGATCGCCGGTCCGCTACCATCGCCAGGATAACCGGCTTCAACGCCGGGCATGGCAACCAAGAACAGGCGTTGCCACTTCTGCGACAGGCTACCGAACTCATCCAGCGTCAAATGCAAAGTGCGCGGTACAGGCAACAAACGACCGGAGTTCACGCCTTCTGCGTATGCTTCATCCAGTTTCTGTTCGTATGAGCGCAAGGACATTGCAACCGTGTCCCATTCATCGAACAACAGGAGCGCATTGTCAGGGATGTAGTTTAGAAGCGTAGCAAACTTCGGATTGATGAACAGTCCGTAGTATTCAGCGGACTCTGGATAACGCCCACTTTCCAAATTAAGTAGATCTTGCTCCATGACGGAGTTGAGTGTTTCTTGCGCCTGCTCACTGAGATTCACCAATGCGGCATCCGTTGCAGAGCGCAGCTTAGCTACCAGCTCATCAGGATTCTCATTGACCAACCAATAGCGAGGAGCGATCAATACAGACGTAGCATCTTCTACGGAACGCTGTGTTTCCACGTTGAAAACGCGTATGGTTTCAACTTCGTCGCCGAAAAGTTCAATGCGCACAGGTGGACCGCAGGACGGAAATACGTCAATGATGTCGCCACGAACACTAAATTCACCGCGCAAAGTAACAACGCTTTCACGCTTATAGCCGAGTCTTACCAACCCGGCGGTGAGACTGGCCATGTCCACCGACTGCTTACTTTTCACTTCCATAGTGTTTGCAGCAAGGGTATCGTGATCAAGAACGCGCTGAACTAAAGCCCTAACCGGGACAACTACGACGCAGGGGTCGTTGGGGTGTTTGATGATGTGCTCAAGCACTTCCATTTGCCCGGCGATAGTGTCCGGTCCATGAAGGACTTGTTCATAGGGCGACACTTCCGAGGCCGGATAGAAAAAGACAGGGTAGCGGCTCAGATTGGAAATTTCCTGATGATATCGAGCCGCATGGTGATTGTCGGATGCAACCACAAAGAATGGTCGTCGCACTTCATGGTGCAAAAGTGACAATATCAGCGATTTTGCTGAGTCCGATAGACCGGTGACATGCACTTCGCCACGAGCTGCTTGCGGAGCCGTTCGCGCCAATAATTTGGCGTATTGCGGACACTCAAGGAAGCGCTGGTGCAGGACCTGTGCAAGAACGTTTTCGCGCATAGTTAGCAAGGGATTCCAACCTAGATCTGATGGACGATTGCATCAATTAGGCAAGGCGCATAAATGAAGCGAGTTATGGATCCTATCAAAGTAACCATGCGGCTGTCAGCGGCTGTCTCAGCATATTGAGCAAGTAATCCTGGCTAAATCGTCAAATGACACCGCCGGTGCCTGCTGAGGAATAGGCCAGTGCTAATTTAGGTTCGGCTTGCAACGGTTGAGTTATCATTTATTTATTGCAAAGTCAGGTAGATGATGAACTTCACCCAAGCCCAAAAGCTTAAAGCGTCAATTTTGCTCGCTTGCGCCTTCAGCTTAGGCGGATTTTTCCAGCCTGCAGCTGCCGAGGGCGATTTCGGCGAGATGTTGCTCGAAGGGGACCGGGCAATCGACCAGGGTAAGCTCGAAGAAGCTGCGCATTGCTACGAAGAGGCAATCAAAATAGATCCAGCCAGCCCTGTAGCTCATAACCAGCTGGGACTCTGTTACTCCAGGCGCAACATGCTGCTGGAGGCAGCCGGGGAATTCAACAAAGCACTCACTCTGGACCCGAACTTCTCAGCTAGCCTGCACAATTTGGGCTCCATCATGTACAGGCAGAACAAATACGACGACGCTATCAATTTTTATAAGAAGGCATTGGCGGTTAAGGAGTCGGACCCGGAAGTCCTGGTTAACCTGGCAAGCGTCTATCGCGACAAAGCCACCTATGTCGGAGGTAAGACTAAAGACGCTGATTTCACTTCCGCAATTAGCCTATATTTGCGTGCCCTGGAAAGCTCCCCCTCTTTTGCCCCGGCTCATAACAACCTTGGGCTGTGCTATTTAAGGCTCCGTAGATTCAACGAAGCAGAGCAAGAAGTCCAGCGAGCAGTGGAATTGAAAAATGACTATTCCGCCGCCTATTTCAATCTGGGCTTGATTTTCCAGGCGCAGCAGAAGCTTCCGGAAGCGGTGGCGGCCTACCAGAATTCCCTCAGGCACGAGACTGTTGCGCAATATGCCGACGGTACGCGTCGGAAGATTCAAGAACTGGGATTACCGGAATCCAACAATACTGACCATTTTAGTCGTGGGTTCGATTTGCTTTCACAGAAGAAATGGGTTCAGGCAGAATCGGAGTTCAAGCTAGCAACAACCTCACAAAAGGGGCATAACGCCGTCGCCTGGAATAATCTGGGATATGCGCGCTCAAGGCAAGGAAAGAACAAACAGGCAACTGAAGCTTATATTAAGGCGATCGGCCTGTTGGACCAATTTCCCGCAGCCCACTACAACTACGGTCAGGCCCTTGTAGCAATCGGAGACCTGACGATAGCTGAACGCGAGTTTCGCAAAGCTGTTGACCAAGCACGCGGGCGATATCCGCTTGCCCGTAACGCGTTGGCCATTGTGTTGAAACAAAAAGGTGACTCGAAGGGCGCCCTGTCTCAATACAAGCTAGCGCTGATGCAATCAGGTGATACATTGCCGGTTATTCACTACAATTTGGGATTACTTTACGAACAAGAAGGCAATAAGAGCCTGGCCCGCGACGAGTATCAGCATTACTTAACGCAGTCGCCGAGCGGGTTTAATGCCAGTCTCGCCCAGGAAAGACTTAAGGCCATTAGCCCTAAGCCATGAAACATCACAAGGTCCTAATGACAAGAGCTGTTGTCCTGCTTTATCATGAGAATTTACGGCGAAAAAATCATGACGAGCAGCACAACCACAAACGAAGACAATAGAATCAGCGAACTAGAACAAGTAATCGAGTGTTCTTTGGCGTCTTCCAAAAATGCTTCCAAACCTGACCCGACAAAAACTCGGGTGGCTGTGTGCATGAGTGGCGGCGTCGATAGTAGTGCCACGGCCTTGATATTGCAGAAAGAAGGTTATGATGTCGTCGGGGTAACCGGCTGGCTAATCAAATCTGGCAGCCGTTGCTGTGACACGGGAATGATTGACGCAGCACGGGTTTGCGAACAGCTTGGCATTGAGCACTACGCCGTAGATTTGCGCGAACTGTTCAAACGCGAAATTATTGATGACTTCCATGAGTCCTACGCTCAAGCTAGGACGCCGCTGCCGTGCAGCATGTGTAACACAATCATCAAATGGGGCGCATTGCTCAAGTACAGCAAACAGCATCTGGGCGCCAAATACGTGGCAACTGGTCATTACGGACGCATCGAGCGTTCAGAAGACGGGCGCGTAAGATTGGCTCGTTCAATAGATAGTAAGAAGGATCAGTCTTATGTACTCTGGGGACTCACAAAGGACCAACTAGAGGACACATTGCTGCCGCTGGGCAATTACACCAAGGAACAGATTAGGGCCATAGCAGAAGAAGCCAACCTGGTTGTTGCCAACAGACCTGACAGTCAAGATCTGTGCTTCATTCCCAAAGGCTCGACCACGCAGGACTATCTGGCGGTCTTCATCGAAGAGCGTCCAGGTCCGATTGTCCACGTACAAACGGGTGACTACATCGGCACCCACAAGGGCACGCACAACTACACGATCGGACAAAGACGCGGTATTGGAATTGCCTGGCCCGAACCTTTGTATGTCACATCACTCGATCCGGAAATGCGGACAGTGTATGTCGGCCCGCCTGAAGCGCTATTGCGTCGCGATCTTTCAGCTTCACAAGTTAACTGGATCATGCCTGCAGCGCCCACGGAACCATTTGAAGCAATGGCCAAGATTCGCTACAACAGCCCGGTGCAAAAGGCTCTTGTCACGCCACTTGCCGACAACAAAGTACATGTGATTTTCGACGAACCACAACCGGCCATAACCCCAGGACAGGTCCTCGGTATATATGAT
>JADYXS010000632.1 GCA_021772155.1 Candidatus Obscuribacter sp. | reverse complement strand
GTCCCCAGCCGTTGCCGGGTTCATTGGTGTACCACCGGGCACGCTGTCGTTTAGCACCATCGCCGCCGCCGCCGCCTCGATCTGCGTTTTGTTGTCCTTCAGATCGCCGAACTTTCCCGACGCCGCCAGTTGGTTTACCGCTTCCGAATAGGCCTGCGGCGAACCCAACTCTTGTGCGGCCCTAATCGCCGCGGGCGCTACCCCCGACTTCGTGAAACTCTGCGCCACTTCGTTCAGCGGGACGCTTTGCCTCATTCCCGCAGATTCATTCGCAGAACTTGCCTCCCGGTAGCTTTGTTGCTTCTGTTGCATGTCTTCGCGCATCTGCGCGAAACCGCTCGAGCCTGCGACCCGTTGCGATGCGGTTCCCGTTTCACGTGCGGTCTGCTCAACCGCCGCGCTCGATGCCCCCATCACCTCAGCCTTAAGTCCGTCACTTGTCCGCATCTCGGCGCGAACACTCTGGCTCATTCGCGCCAAGCCCTCGGCGACTCTTTCGACCTTGTCGTGGCCTTGCAGCTCGGCGCCACCGCCTACGCCTACGCTCTTGGCAAGGTTTTGGATGTATTCGGCCCCTTTTTCTTTGCCCATCTTTTCGGCGACGCCACCTAGCATTTGCCCAATCGCTTTGGTCGCCTGCCCCAAGTCCAGTTTCGCGCTCAACGATTCGGACACAGCCGTACCCATGACCATTCTCTGCGCGGCCGAACCGATGCTCTCGAAGCCCGCCGCTTGCGACCCGACGGCTTCGGTAGCCCGCGTCTCTGCTTGCGACATCCGAACGTCGCCCTTATCGCTCACACCAACGCCGCGACTCATGTCGTGCGTCAGCGCGCTCGATATCTCTTGGCCGAACTTCGCCTCCATTTTGTTCGATGAAGCCGATAGTGCTTGTCTCGCAGACTCGGTGGCCAACTGCGCGGTCTTGCCGAACTCAAAGCTTGGTACGGATGCGCCAGACTCAATTGTCCCGCCACCTCGAGAGTAGTTGTAGCCTGCGGCATGATTCATTGCTGGACCGTTTTTAACAGCGTCGGGCGAGGGTCCTTTTTGGTCGATGACATCACCACCCTTAAGCTGGTTGGCCAACCCGACTGCGGTCATGGCTGACCCAAATAGCAACATCAGCGTGATCATCGGAGTTGATGCCGCTAGCAGGGCGCCGGTGCCAATCCAGTCGACCACCGTGTCTTCAACGCGAGCTGAGCCAGCCATCGAACCGATGTCGTAACCGCTTCCTCCGCCTGGAGGCCCTAGCACTGCCCTGATGGCCCTCTCAGCCATCGTGATTTGAAACATATTGATGATGGCGAGCGTCGGCATCCAAAGCGATACCCACGCCGTTATCAGGCAATACCGCCCGATCATCGACAAGCCAAACTTGCCAAGCCCAACTGCCATCGCCATAAAAGGGGCTACTGCGTAGACCATGCTCTCGAGGAACGCCATTAATGGACGCATCATTCGACGGAAAAGGCTTTCCTGTCCTGCGAACTCTGTCGCCCGCTGTTCAGCGCCCTGCGTGGTCATGATCGCGTGCATCACCTGTTGGCTTCCGAGCACCGGCATGCCCGATAACGCGTCGCGCCATGCGGCATTCGTTACCGCAGCAAGCATGTACTTCTGTGCATCGTCCGCTGCGATGTTGACCGTCGCAAATGCGTCTTCAGCCTGCGCCCTCGCCTGTGTCGTGCCAGAGAAACCCATTGGCCCTGCAACCGCGTTAGCCCAGTCAGCGAAAGCAGTTCCGCCGTCTTTGTACGCGTTGAGATTCGCCAGTGCAGCAGTACATGTGACATCGACCTGCGCGCCGCCATTTGCCGGCAGCCAAGTGGTGGTAACCCATCCTGACTCTAAGCCAAAGCCATTCGCCGTATCGAGCGGATCCGCCGATGAGAGCATACGAGGCACGCGCTGAGGCTCTCGCACAATGACCTGCGAACTGCAGTAGCGCATGTAGTTAACGAGGTTGCGACGGTATCGCTGAAACGCGTTGTTCGCGCTGTTAGTGTCGGTCGATCTTGCGAAACGAACCGCTGCAAGCCAGTCGAGTGAGCGACCGAATCCGACCGACCTCACGCTCTGTACCTCATTCGGCATCCCGTACGCTTGCTCTAATCTCTCCGTGAGCTCCACACCAATCGTCGAGATTGCCGACCCTAGAAGCGCGACCCCAAACGGGATGTTGTCGACGGTGTAGGTGTTCTCTGTTGCTTCACCTGGCGAGAGGCCTACGTCAAAGATGATTACGTCTGCTTTCCCTGCAAACATGATCACGTAGAGGATGAAACTTAAAAGCAGAGCCCCTAGATCAAGACCCTTTCCACCGGTGGCCGCGCCCTTCAAGCCGATCAGGATCAGACCGACCATCAATCCGAGTGCGCCGAGGCTTGCCAGCACACCGCTATTAGACAGGCCAGCGAGCCCATCTAGTACGCGCTTCATGAATAGCCCGTCACCCACCGAGTAGACGGTGAATACCCCGCTGTATGTCCAATCCATGGAGCACCCCTTCCTTTGTGTTTTCTTAGTGCTGCGTGATGGCTGCGCTTGGCACCACCGGAGACTCCACGGAGTCCATCAGCATGTCGTAGTAGACAAACTTCTCGGCATTTGCGCTGGCCTGTAACTGGAACGCTTTCAAGTCTTCGCGCATCGTTGCCCTCGCCAGAGTCACCATCTTTTGCACTTCTTTCATAGCCCCGCCTTCCATCGTTGCCGAGGCTTCCACGGTGCTTGCGAGCAACTCATCAACCACCGAAGCGGTGAGCTCAGCAGCCATGATCTCTGAGAAATCATTAACAAAAAGACGCGCTGCACCCTGGCTTCTCGCCGCAAGATTCATGGCCATTGCGACGTAAGAGCCACCGTTAGAAAGCAACGCCAACTCAGCTGAATTAGGGTCTCCGGTGTTTTGTGCGTATCGACCGATTAAGCCATCCCCAGATCCTCTCGTTACGCCCAATAGCCGATCGAGAAGCAACTGCTCGGTGCCCACGAAGGTAGAGTCGTAACTTGGATATGGGTTCAAGCATTTCTGCATTTCGTTACATCGCCAAACTCTGACGTTCGCGTAAGAGTTCGCTCCCTTCACCATTGCCTTTAACGAAAGCGTCGGCTCTTTGAACGCGCTGAAGAGCGTCTCTTGACCAGCAGTGGCTTGCGCGGGAATCGGGCACATGTCGACATCCGGTGCGCACACGATCATCGTGCCCGTCAGTGACATCACGTGCTCAAGCATTTGCATATCTACGCCGCCGAACCACCATTGCGCGCCCTGTTTTGTAAGCGCATTCCAAACGTGATTGCCCTTCACCACAACGTCTTTTAATTCGGGGTGCGCCTCTGCTACCTGCTGAGCGGGTGAGTTGGCTTTGCCTTGCTGCTGCGCGTCGCTATCGTCATCTCGCCAGCCCATAGCTGACATGACTTGCCTTCCAAGCCCCTCGCCCTCGTTCTTGTCGCCACGCCCCATCGCGGCGTTAGCGAACACCTCACCCATCTTGCAGCTGTTCAGTTGCATTGCATTGAGCTTCGACATGTTTTGCCAGAGCTCATCCAATGTATTTGCAACGTCCTTGGAAATGGTGCTTAGCGCGAGCTTGAACGCGTACGCGATAGCAGCGCTCGCAATTGATCGCAGCATCGCAACTATCTGTTCCGAACTGATAAAACTGAAGCTCCCCGCGAACATATCCCAGCCACCACAACCGAATTTGAAATGCGGTGGCTGGAAGTTGAAGAGGTTTGCAGTCATCACTCGATTCTTGATGATCAGGCCACCGCCTGCAATGACACCGCGACGTG
>JADYXS010000631.1 GCA_021772155.1 Candidatus Obscuribacter sp. | reverse complement strand
CTGCGTCACAGGGTACCTCGGCGATAACTCCTACGCCCAAATTGCTTGAGCGCACTACGGCTCAGTCCGCAGCTTGAAAATTACTTTTGTGACTTAGCGATAGCTTCGCGCACTTTGGTTTTCTTTCTTTCGACTTTGGCTTTGCGGCGTTTTTGTTTTTGCTTCTTGTTGTACTGCGCGGTCATCTTAGATCCTCTCGGGTTGAGCAACCTGTGACTATAACAGAAAGAGCATGGGCGGTCGGAAATCGAACTAGAAAAGATCTCGAAATATATAGTTTAGTCTGCTCAGAAACGGTGAATGCTACGGCTGTAACTCATCGGCAAACGCCCGTGCAAATGGGCTTTTAAGCAAGGTGCGTTATACTGCAGTTGCCGCGCTAAACTTCTAATGGCACAACCATGCTGTTTTCAGTGGATCTCAAGGATCGTTTGTCGCTCAGTGATTCCGCGGAACCGAATTCTTATGAAGCTTTTGCAGGCAAATTTACAAAACTTAATATTGCCCTTGACTGCTAGAGAGTGTTTTGATCTGGGTAAATACTTTGTAGGTTAGACGAGTTCGAAATTTATCCCGGATGGATAGGAGTTAGGCACCTTGGCTTCCTCAAGACTCACAGAAGAACTTTCCGAAGATTGGTCGACGGAAGTTGCATTCACCGACTCTGACGATAACGAAGAAGAGCCGGATCCGGTCGTTGGAATCGGCGCTGTTGTCAAAGAAGAATCAGGTTTTTCAGAAGACTCCGTTCGACTGTATCTTCGAGAAATTGGCCGCGTCAAAATGATCAAGCCCGATGAAGAAATCGAGCTGGCAAGGCGCATCGCGAAAGGCGATAAAGACGCCAAGAAAAAATTGATTCAAGCCAATTTACGATTGGTGATTTCCATTGCGAAGAAATATGTAAATCGGGGGCTGCCGTTCCAGGATCTGATTCAGGAAGGCAACTTGGGTCTGATCCGCGCAGCGGAAAAATTCGATCACACCAAAGGCTTTAAGTTCAGTACTTATGCCACCTGGTGGATTCGTCAGGCAATAAGTCGTGGACTGGCAGACAAATCACGAACGATCCGTGTGCCTGTGCACATGGTCGAATCAATCAACAAGATGAAAAAGACGAGTGCCAAGCTTTCTCAAGAGCTTGGGCGCAAACCAACTGAACAAGAGTTGTCCGTGGCCATGGAGCTTCCGGTCAATAAGATTCAGGAAATAATTGCAGCCGATCGCGAACCGATTTCAATGGAAATGCCATTAAGTCGTGACGAAGAAACCTATCTCGGTGATCTCATTGAAGATAGTGAATCCTCGCGACCCGATGCAAATACCGAAGAAGAATTGATGCGGCAGGATTTAAACCGCATGCTTAGTCAGTTAACACCGCGCGAACGCGACATTATGCATCTTCGCTACGGTTTGGAAGATGGACGTCAACGCACTTTAGAAGAGGTTGGGCGATTGTTCAACATCACTCGTGAACGCGTGCGCCAGATCGAACACAAAGCGTTTCGCAAGCTGCGACAGCCATCATGGTCAAGCCGCCTTGCCGGATATCTTGAAGACTAACCGCATATAACGTAAGGATTCCGCTGCCCTATCCAATCCTCAGCTCCTCAGGCACGGTCCGGAGGTTATCATTAGGCTTGGCGGTAAGTGGAGGGGTTCGATCGGGCCTGCCTGCAGGGCAGAGCCGAACGCGCTTTCCGAACAATGGCGACTGAGCTGACTGTTATTAATCATGAAAATCTGACGGCGCTCATCGAAGAGGGCGATCGCCAGAAGATGCGTGTCGTCTTAAATGACCAGCATCCGGCCGATCTGACCGAAATGCTCCAGGAGCTGGAGATGGCTCCCCGGCTGTCCTGTTTTCGCCTGTTGGATTTAGATAATGCCAGCGCTGTACTGGCAGAGATGGATCCGGACAATCAGCGCGCTTTATTGCGCGAGCTTGGTGACATCGGTATTGTGGCGATAGTCAGCAAGATGTCCCCGAACGATGCCGCTGACCTTCTGGCCGAACTGCCGAGAGAAAAAGCGGATTCCATCATCAGCCAGATGAGTGATGACGATATTGGCGACATTTATAAGTTGATGGCATTCAAGGAAGATACCGCAGGCGGTATCATGTCCACCGACTTCCTTGCCGTCAGCGCCGGTATGACGGTCGAAGAGGTGCTGGACACCCTGAGGGAAAAGTACGAGCTTTTCGACGATGAGATATATGACCTATTTGTGATCGATGTGCAAGGACGGCTTGTCGGTTCTCTAACAGTTAGAGATCTACTGACTGCGCCTCCTGACGTCAGAATCGAAAGCTTGATGGACAGGAATGTTATTTCTGTAACCACGCAAACAGACCAGGAAGAAGCTGCAGAAAAGCTCAGCCGCTACGATCTCTTGAGCTTGCCAGTAGTCGATGGCACAGGCATTCTACGCGGTGTTATTACGGCCGATGATGCCATGGATGTGTTGAAGGAAGAGGCCACTGAAGACATTTATCAGGCCACCGGTATCGACACTGCCGATGGCAGCGAGACCTTATCTTCAAGTGTGCGTCAGGCATTTCGCGCTCGCTTGCCCTGGCTCGTGGTTACCTTGGGGATCGAATGCGGAGCCGCCATGGTCATCACTCACTTTGATGATGTCATTCAGCAAGCTGTGGTTGCTGCCTCTTTCATGCCTTTGCTAACCAGTGTTACCGGCTCTGTCGCCATGCAGAGCACCTGCATCGTCATTCGCAATAACCGTAAGCAACTGAGCTTGCGTATGGCGGCACGCAGTATATGGCACGAAATCAGAGTTGGCATGTTGCTGGGCGCAGCCTGTGGCACGGTGGCTTCAATCATTGGCACGATGTTCAAAATGCAGAGCAGTTTGGGGCTTATCGTCGGCGGCTCATTATTTTTGACGATGTCAATTGGCGTACTTATTGGTACGCTTATTCCGATCTTCTTCGAGCGTCTTGGCATCGAACCGGCGCATGCAAGCGGTCCATTGATCACAAGCATTCTCGACGTTTGCACGATGTCTATCTACCTGTCTATTGTTCACGCATTCCTGACGATGATTTAGCAAATGAAAACTGATATCAAAGCGATCCCAAAAATGGAAAATATCAAGCCCGAACCAAATGAGCTTTTGCTTCGACGACGAAAAGAAGCCGAACATCTAAGTGCAGATGATCTGCAGAAGCGGCATGATAAGGGACTTCTGTTAGCTCGAGAGAGAATTGAACAGCTCGTCGATGCTGGTAGCTTTATAGAACTGGACCGCTACGCTCTGCATAACTGTTCTGAGTTCGGAATGGAAGAAAAGTTGCGCACCGGCGATGGTGTCGTTACTGGGCAGGCGACAATTGACGGTCGTCCAATTTATCTGTTCGCTCACGATGCTACTTTTCTCGGCGGCGCCCTTGGTGAGGTATTCGCCAAAAAAGTCTGCAAGGTTATGGATTTAGCACTACAGGCCGGATGCCCTGTTATTGGATTGAATGAAAGCGGTGGAGCGCGTATTCAGGAAGGCGTAAGCAGTCTTGCCGGATATGCAGACATCTTCTATCGAAATGTTTATTGCTCCGGTGTGATACCACAAATTTCTGTCGTCTACGGTCCGTGTGCCGGCGGAGCTGTTTACAGCCCCGCTGTGACAGACGTCACCATCATGCTCAAAGACAAAAGCTATATGTTCATCACCGGGCCGGAAATTGTCCGCACCGTAACCGGCGAAGAAGTGACCTTTGAAGAGCTTGGTGGCGCGGTGGTGCATAACGAGAAGAGTGGTGTGGCTCAGCTTCTTGCTGAAGACGAAGAAGATTCGTTCTGGATGATCCGCACACTGCTCTCTTACCTGCCTTCTAATAATTTGGAAGCGCCTCCGCGTGTCACTGTCGACGAAAGCGCGACACCTGCCGATGTATCCGGATTGGACACCTTGGTGCCTGCGGAGTCAACAAAACCTTATGATATGCATGAGGTAATTAAACGAGTTTTTGACTTCGGTGAGTTCTTCGAAATGTCACCGTATTTCGCGCAAAATCTGATCACCGGATTTGCTCGCTTGGGCGGTCATGTTGTTGGTGTGGTAGCAAACCAGCCGCAGTTTTTGGCTGGTGTATTGGATATCAATGCATCAGTAAAAGGTGCTCGTTTCATTCGCTTTTGCGATGCATTCAATGTACCGATCGTCACTTTCGTTGACGTGCCAGGTTATATGCCCGGCCGTGCACAAGAGCATGGTGGCATCATTCGCCACGGCGCAAAGCTGCTCTATGCATACTGCGAAGC
Source organism: Candidatus Obscuribacter sp. (assembly GCA_021772155.1). Taxonomy (GTDB): domain Bacteria; phylum Cyanobacteriota; class Vampirovibrionia; order Obscuribacterales; family Obscuribacteraceae; genus JADYXS01. The sequence continues at coordinate 4,857 of JADYXS010000631.1, read as the reverse complement.
GACTGTTCCGAAGCTGACAGTCATCACCCGCAAAGCCTATGGTGGCGCTTTCGACGTCATGGGATCCAAAAACGTAGGTGGCGATCTGAACCTTGCTTGGCCCACTGCCGAAGTGGCCGTTATGGGCGCAGAAGGTGCGGTGAATTTGCTGTACCGTAAGGAACTGCTTACGTCCGATGATCCGAATGCTCGGACTTCCGAGCTGGTGCAGGAGTATCGGGATCGGTTCGCTAACCCGTATGTGTCTGCTGAGCTAGGCTACATCGATGACGTAATTCTGCCTTCAGAAACGAGAAAATATCTGCTCTCATTTCTTTCCGTGCAACAGAACAAACGCGTCAATCGGCCGGCGCGTAAGCACGGAAACATTCCACTGTAGCGCTTCCGGGCTTATTCAAGGTCTGCACCAGTTACCAATTCCAGATTGGCACGTGACCGTCTTTCGTTTATTGTTCTGCTGGTTTCAGCATCTGTATCTTCTGGAGCAGTGCCGGGTCGATTTGTTCTATGACACGCTCACGCTGATATAGTAATTCAAACATGGTGGCAGCTCTAACACCAAGGAGCGCGAGGCGCTCGTTTCTTGTAATGTTGGGAATCGGCGAAAAGTGTTTAATGTCCGCTTTGGTTATTCCGTCGTTTTCATCGCCAGTTTCATCGTTGCTTGCTTCCTCTATATCGTCCAGATTCTCGCGCAAATAGGTAATTATGGGCGTGCTCCCGGGAGTGATCGTAGCGTTCCTAAGCTCACTTGAACTGATCCACCCATCTTTATCATCGTCGAGCACAGTGAAGTTCGTTCCTTTTTCCAACCAGTTTTTCGCGCACAGCGCTGAGTCTGTATCGCTCGTGTAGAGCTCTTTCGCCTCAGCGAATTTGTCGAGGTCTAAGACAGTCACTCCGTCATCTTCGCTGCAGAACTCATCGTTGCTAAGCGTTTCCAATGTGCCGCGATTGTTGACAAGCGCGGCAACAACCTGTCGGTCTTGACCCTTGTAAATGTTCGACTGCAGAGCTTCGGTAAGTTCTATTTCGCTCAAAAACTCATCGCTGTTCAGGTCCAGTTTTGGATGAAGCGCTTTTGCTTTGCTGGCGAACTCCGCTAAAGTGACAAGGTTCGGAACAGCTCTCATCCCCGCGAAAATAGCTTCTCCAGTGGCAACGTTGTTAGCGAGCTGCCGTTCCGCCGATACGTCCGATGGCCGCGAGCCTGAGTTTGGCTGGCTTCCTTTCTTCGACTCGGCCTCTAACTGTTTGATAGATTCACCGGGATTATTGCTCTGGACAGACTGAAGATTTGGTGCCGTAACTGGGACCAAATCATACGGCCGTCGTCCGGAATTAGAGGCACGCCAGCGGTCCTCGATACTTTGGTCGGTTAGCGTCTGGCGGGAGGAGGGGGCAGAGTTTTTAGGCGATTCATCAGCTCGCGTTGCTTCGACTGGTGCGACGGCCGGCGCTGTCTGTTCTGGTTGAGCCATGTTTATCACCTGTGAGAAACTGACCGATTAGGTCTTATCAAAATCCATCGGAGCGGATCTTGGTGTTGGGGCCTCTCACAGTAGAGCCGGTAGTCTGAAAAATTCCTGAATTAATCGGGTTTCCGAATTCTCTCTAAAGCGAGTTTGGTTGCTCCGGAGACTCCGCCGATTCTTCCATGTGTCTATCTCTGTTGGGAAGCTTGGCATTGGCGGGAAGTCCGACAAAGCCTAGCGATTTCTTTTTTAAATCCGGATGCATGAGTTGAAAGACTGTCCGATATTCGGAGTCGCAGTTCGCCGCTGCCTCCGACCCGGCAAGCAAATTTGAGTCATTCATCTCAAGTAAATCGAAAGGGCGATTGATGCCGGGCATGATACTTTCATAGCGGCCTACAGGGTCTTCCGTGTGAGTTTGCTTCTGCACAAACTCGATTACTTCCAGCGGAATTGGAGCCGGGAAAAAGACCAGGACACCTGCGCCACACTTACCTGATGCCCGAGAGACAAAAGATTTGAGCTGACCTAATGCATTGCTCTGTGCCGGCACTTTGCCCACCAGGCTTGCTAACAGAAGAGTTTTGTTCTTGTAATCTAGAAATGAAAAATCGAATATTGACAACGGCTGTTTGTTGAAGACCCCGCTTGAAAGCTGCTTCACCTGGACGCTGTTGACTTTTGACAGCGATTCCCAAAGCGTTTTCTGGCGGTTGTAGAGCCCCGTGGCATGAGCCATGGCAAAGAAGTCTGTCATCACATAAGTGGCCAGGTTGACGACTTCCGACGATGGTTCACCGTGCGTGACGACCAACTCTGTGTTCTGGCAAGCGCTGTGCACGTCCTTGGGTTTGAAGGTGCGTGGACTGCGCACAATTGAATCGAGCGTGAAAGCCTCGCTGATTCTGGTTCGGACTTCAAATATAAAGTTGGCTTTTGGGGGCATATTGCTTCTAAGCGGAAAAGTACCTTTAAGGTTTAACTCTTCGTGGTACATCTAATGGTAACGGTAATCCCTGAATCCACGGAGGTATGTGAACACTCAAAACAGCTGACGTCTGTGGCTGACGTCTTGGCGGGAAATTATGTAAACTGAAGAGGCGCAACGCATCGCGATGTTTGATTGCGCGCGTATTGGTTAATGAGGTTGGGTATCAATCAAGTCCATGAGTATACTTCCCACTCGAAATTATTCTGAACAGGCAACCGTCAACATTCTTCTTGAACTCAAGAAGGGCGGAAACAAGGCGCTTGGGGAATTCATTTGGCAGTATCAGGAGCGCTTCTATTGCGTTGCTTTTGTCGCCACTCTGGACCATGAAGTCGCCTCCCAACTGGCAATTGCCGCTTTTCAAAATGTCTGCGCGGCGATCAGACCAATGAGCCCGAAACAGCTCACGGGTCATGGATGGGAATGGCTTTCCGATTTTATCGTGGATGCCATCGCTCAATATCACGAACAACACACGCCGGCTCCCGGTGGAAATCCGCAAACCGACCCTACTGCAGATGGATCGGCAAATATGGATTGGGAAACGACGGTGATTCTTGGAACCCAACGGGTCAAGAGATGTATTAATACGCTGGCGCACGAACAGAAGCAAGCTTTTGTACTGCGGCATCAACTGGGACTGAGCTTCAATCAGGTAGTGGCTGTGTTGAACCAGAATCCAGACAACGTAATGGCCTACTTGCATCGCGGGCGCGTTCAAGTGGTCAAGTGTCTTGGTCGAGGATAATTCAGAGTCACCCGGGAATTAGCTTATGAACTGCAGTCGTTTTCGTTTTCTTATTCAACAATGGTTTGACACCCCGCTGTCGCCTCAAGATGAGCGCATGGTGATGGCACACCTGGAAACGTGTGACTCGTGTGCGCGTTTTCAACATCAACTAGATCAGGTAATCCAAAGCACCCTTGAGGTGCCTCTACCCGATGAATGCTTGCCATCAAATCTGGAGGCGCTGGCAAAACGAATTATGGTCGAAATACCCCAACAAAAAACCGGGTTCTTGAGCATGCTCAAGAACCTCTTGCCGTCGTTCGGCAAAGGTCAACCCAAGAAAGAGAAACAACAACAGCAGTCTAGAGAGGCTGCTGGTGATGGTCCCGCCAACGGTGGGTTCCCTCATGTTCGGCGCAAGCCGCTTGAAGATCAGCAGGATTCACCTGCAGCTGTCCGCAGGAAACAAGCTAACTCCACTGCTGAAGAAGATTTACTGGCCACCAGCACGCGCTTAAAGAGCTTGCAAAAGTTGCAACCGATGTCGGAAGACCCGCAAGCAATGACAAGTTCGCGTCTCGGTCACAAGTTTGGCGTGAACCTTCCTGAACGTGACACCAATAATAATCTTAACGATCCCAACGCCAACGTCAACGTCAATCTTGCAGAGTCTATCCGTCGGAAGATGGTTGTAGAAAAGCAACCGGATTGGTCAAGTAACTCCGATCCTCAAGATTTTCGCGACGTCGGCGAGTCGGCCCAAGGCTTCGGACAACCAGCTCAACCGCATAGTTTTGGCGCCCCTCCGGGGTTCGGTCAAACGCCAGTGCCGGGCATAGGGCTTTTAGGGACGGGCATAGTCGGGCAATGGGCCGACTCAGCAACTGCTCCTGCACCGACACCACAAACTCCAGGCTGGGCAGACCCGCCAACTCCCGGAGTAGGCGGCGACAACGATTGGAGACCCACTCCGCCTGCCGCCGATTGGCAGGCCGGCAAGGCCCAGCCTGGAGGTTGGTCCGGTGCCCCACAACAACAGCAACAACAACAGCAGCAACAACAACAGCCAGGTCCGGGCGAGAACTGGGGGTCTGCTTGGCCTGACGAACTCCAATCGAGTCCAAGTGAGTCGCAGAACCAATCTCAACGCGGAGGCAATCCGGCACAAGGCCAGGGCCAGCCAGGGGACCACCGGGAACGGGGAGCCACAGGTCAAGGCGCTTTGAATCAACCAGCCACCGCGGCCCAGGCCCAATCTGGGCAGCAAGGTGCATGGAACGGTGCATCAAGCGCGCCGAAACAAGATTCGGGATGGGGTGCACCACAACAGCAACCACCACAACCAACCAGCGCCGCTGGTTGGGCCGACCCTGTTCCTGTTGCAAATGCTAACGATGGATGGGGAGCGCCACCTGCACCAGCACCGGCAGCAGTAAATGCTAACGACGGATGGGGAGCGCCACCTGCACCGGCAGCGGCAGCAGTAAATGCTAATGACGGATGGGGAGCGCCACCTGCACCAGCACCGGCAGCAGCAAATGCAAACGATGGATGGGGAGCGCCACCTGCACCAGCACCGGCAGCAGCAAATGCTAACGATGGATGGGGAGCGCCACCTGCACCAGCACCGGCAGCAGCAAATGCTAACGATGGATGGGGAG
>JADYXS010000630.1 GCA_021772155.1 Candidatus Obscuribacter sp. | reverse complement strand
TGTCCCCTTCCGGCAGACTGCCGGGTCCCGCTTGCCATCTGCCCCGAATGCTGACCGCACTGCGGCTGCTGCTGTTGTAGGGGAGGGGCTTGTCCCCTCCCGGCAGACTGCCGGATCTCACCTGCCATCTGCCCCGAATGCTGACCGCACTGCGGCTGCTGCTGTTGTAGGGGAGGGGCTTGTCCCCTCCCGGCAGGCTGCCGGATCTCACCTGCCATCTGCCCCGAATGCTGACCGCAGCGGGCAGCCCGGCGACCAAGTCGTGGACATCAAAGAGCCCGCTTCAGCCACTCCTGTCTTCAGCCGTCCAGAGAACAAACAATTCCGAGACTCGCTACTCGGATTGATACCAACTATAAATAAACTGATTGAGCGAGAAAAGAACGAGGCAGGCAAATCTGGTGCCGAACTCGCAAAGGCAAGCATCGACGCCACCAAGGTAAAAGAAGAATGGTCACGCAATGAATTCGGACCTGAATCAATTAAGCTCTGGGCAAAAGTCAGACAGACCATAGAAAAAGAGCCGGTCGCGCGAGGTCAATTACTTGAGCGACTCGGCGTGCCGATTCCTGCAGGCGCTTCATTTGGACCGGAGAAAAGCTTGAGTGGTTCCGGGTTGCCGGAAACCGACGAGATGTTTCGGGCCCGTTTAAGAGAGGGAAATGTTCAATCCAACGTTAAGCTGGCAGAGCTGAAGACAGGTCAGTCGCCTGCGGCCGACGATATGATCGAGCTTATCAATGTGACAGGCTGGCTACTGACCGCCAGTGAGGCCGCTCAAGTTGGAGCGATCAAGATGAATGCCGCCTACCAGGAAAGGCGCCTTGCATTGCTGAGATCGGTAGTTCAAGAGAAGAATCTCGAAGGATGGAAACAGCCAGAAGGGCTGTCCTTGGGGCAAGTTGGGCTGTGGGCGGCAAAGGCGAAGCAACAAGTTGATATCGTTGAGCGTGTCCAAACCTGCGCCGAAACCATCGCCGCCTTCAACGAAGCGACAAAGAAGGGCACCGGAATACCTGGCCTTAGCGATCTCTTCAAGCTAAAGATCTTCAGCGGTCTGCCAGACAATGCGATGGTATTTTCATCTGAAGGAATTGAAGGAAAATTCCCTGGCACCGTCACCCGGATTAAAGGCACGGTAACCAAAATAGAACTGGACTTGCCAACGAACTTCGAGCCCACTGCAGAAAATCTCGCCAAAATTAAAAGGCTGGAGAAATGGCTGGCTGAGTTTGAACCGAAGGTGGACCAGGTCAGCAGGGCGCTGATGCAGGCCAAAAATCAGGACCAAATGCTTTTCTGGATGGACAACACAGGTTTTCCAACTATAAAAACCGTCAAGGGATCCCTTCTGCGCGAACAGGATGAAAACGTTTCACTAACACCGGGCAGCCCTGTAAATTTAAAAAATGAGCAGGACTGGGTAATCAAAAGGTGTTTGGGCGGCGACGAGTTCGAACTGGAAAAACAAACAAAAAACAAAAAACCCTTTAACTATGAGCGATACCGCCTAACCGTAGAACCGACATCGGACCCGGATTACTTGCGTGTGAGTGGACATAAGGAGTTCCTGTGGGCGGCATCCTACTCGTACCAAGGTTTCTGGGGACTCAAATCAGTTGATGGCACCAAGCACTCGACGTTCAATACTCAATCCTTGCATAAAGATAGCTTCGTTGTGCTCGTCGACAACGGTCGAGTGCGACTCATCCAGGTAAGGAACCTGCAGAAGTGGGCAGACGCGCAAGAAAATGCTCGCATGACAGGCAATGTCGTGAGCACTGCGGTCGATGCCGGTCTGGTGCTCTCCGGTACTGTGGCGGCTCGAGCGGCAGTCTATGCTGCCAAACAAGCCGGTGAAGTCGGTTTTCGCCACCTTGCTAAAGAGGCCCTTAGAAACGGAGGGTTCCAGCTAGGGCTGGGAGTTACCGGCTTTGGCCGTCAGCTCATTGAGAACAACGTTCCAAACGGTCACGGTCATGACGTGATGGAGGTGCGCGACGTGGCCACGAGTTTCGATATGTGCTCACGTCTTGCCCCTAAGGCGATGCAAGAACGCATTTGGCGAACGCCGGGGCTAAAGTATCTAAAGCATCCGAAGGCCGCCGAAATCGCCGAGACATTCAAAGCCAGCACCATTTGGCACGACAAAGCCCTACGCGCCACCAACAAGGTTTTCGAAGGCTGGGCGCTGAGTCGTGCGGAAAAACCAAGCAAGTTTGCGCCAACGCTGGGAATTATGCCGCTTGCTGATTGCTATTACATTGCAGGCTTTTCGGATAGACTCGCACGTGATACGGGCGACGGGCAAAGAGCACCACTTTACCGACTGGCAGGCACACAGGCCTCCCCGTCGGACAAACCGTATCTGTTCAATGGCGAGGTCACGACATCGAAGCAGATGCGCGCAATGATCGACCCGACGGTCAACCACTACGGTGACAGGCTGAATAGCAAGCTGGTGGCAGCGGCTGCAGATTGCGCAATGACGGCCCAAAGCGATCCAAAACGCGATGCGCTTGGTCGACAACTATCCACTGTGTACGCCGATGCCGGCGCTCCGGAACGTGAACGGACCGCCGCGGCGATAGCTCTCCTTCTGATGCGCACAGACGGCGGTGCAAATGAGTCAATCACCGGCACCAGTATTCAAACAAAAGACGTTTTCGCTTTTCTTCGCGAACGTGTAGCCACATCAAAGGATTTTGATGTGCGCATTGCAGCAGGCGATACCCTCTTTCGGGCTGCACGAGCCGCCACCACGGATCTTTGTATCCAAACGGTGCGCCGGCAGGAACTGCAATCTGCCAAAACAAACGAACCAGTCATCGGCAAACAACAAATTGCTCTTCTGGAGGACGATATCTTCAAAAGCGAACAGCTTCTCAAAGCGATTGATTATGGAGCGCCACACTTTGCAGGGTTGCTATTCGAAATCGCTCGTGATCCTGCTGCACCGCGCGCTGCGAGACTTGATGCTATCGCTTCACCTGCGGGACCACGACTCGCGTACCTTCTGCATCATTTATCCAGCGCTCTCGAACCAACCTACCACGCAAGCGGCGATAACAACGCAATGGCATCGTTGTACGGACGCGATTCTGAAGCAGTCGAGCGCGCTCTGCGTCAAATTCTCAACAATCCAAAAGATGATCCAGACTTGCGGGCTCTAGCAAGCCAAGCGCTGACAGCTGCCCGGTCTGAGCGCCAGACGGTTAATGGCATCCCACTAACCCCCGACAAAGGATCACTCATTGGAGCAAAGGGTGAGATCAAGATCAATGGTGCTGAACCGGAACACGCGTCCATCAAACAGGGGAGTGATGGAAAGATCTCAGTGCGCGCTAATGGGTCCGCTGGCCAAGTTTGGATTATTCGTCCAGGCACAAATCCGGAAGCGGTTAAAGAGAGTTGGACAACTGTTGAGTGGGGAGATCGTGTAGTCATCGGCAAAGTAGAATCTGGTACCGAGCTGCAATTTGGTAACGAGGCACTAGATGCAGTGGCGCGCTTGGGAGCACAAATACAAAGAGATGGCAAAACTCCTGGAGCTATTAGTGAGCAATACCGCACCGAGCTACGCAATGCTCTTCAACTTCCGATTCCGAAAATGGAGTCATTCGAGCAACGCGAAGTTTTTACAACCAGATACAGGGCAGCGTTAGCAACTTTCGAGTTCGGCGGCAACCTGGGCGCGGAAGCGAATGCACTCAAGATTCAGGCAGCAAGTGCACTCATGGACGGAGTACTCTCAAGAATCCCTGAACTTGCCAGAGCATCACTAACGGCACTGACACCGGACCGACTAGCCTTACTACCTCCAAGCAAAAGAGACGAACTCCGTGAACGGTACTTCAGCGTCGCTCTCCAAGGGCAACCCAAAACACCTGCTGAATTTGAGCTTTGGGAAAAAGCTGTAGCCAGGTTGCCCGAAGTTTTTTCCGGGGGCACCCCGGCTCAGCGAAACAAAGCCGTGCTGTCGGTGGAGTGCTTGTTGATTGAACCAACTTCGCGTTTGCTAAGTGCCCAACATTCATTGCCACTTTATTCCGCGTCAACGCCTGAAATTCGCGCAGCGGCAATTGAAGCGTTGTCCCGGCTGGATCCTGACAGAGCAGCGGCTATTAGCGAAAAACTATTGTGCGGTGGCGATGTTGACGGCAGCAAGGTAATGAAAGACGTCCCAATTGTGAGAGTAGCTGCCGTTGCGGCGCTTGAGCGAGTAATGCCTCTTACGTGGCATAAGACTGCGTTGAACGTGCTACCTCGTGAATCGGATCCTGCTGTGCTCAGGCACCTTTGGAATCTTGAGTTTTTAGCTAGACCGGAGTTGGACTTGCGTCGGGCACAACAGGAGTTCGACGCAATGAGAGAGCGGCTTGAAAAGCGCGCGCATCCAGGACTGCTGCAAGATGGTGCCGCAAAATGTAGCGATTTGAAAATCCCAGTCACCGACTACAGGCTCCAATCAGAACTAGAAAAACAGGCGAAAGGTAACTCACCTCATACACCGCAAGGGTTTCTCGATTCTGAAGCTAAGCGAGCACGAGCAGGACTGCTGTACTTAGCAATCACGGATGCACAACGAGGGCACCTCGCAGCATATACGCTGAATCGGATAATAGTGGAATCGCCTCGTTCGGAAGCACTCGCAGGGGAACTTACGCGAGGTCTGGAAAGAGCACTGCTCTCCGAGAGACCAAGTCTTTCCTTGCTTGAGTCATATTGCCATCTGAAACCGTGGGAGCGTGGCCTCATAAGTCGGGAAGAAGTGTCTGTACTTTTTGCCAGAGTTGTCCAAAACGAAGCTGCCAAAACAAAGTATGGCGATGATACAAGGCTTCAGGTAAGCCTTCTTGAAAAACTCAAACAATTTCCCTCAGAAAAAATCGTTCCTATCCTTGCTGCCATCGCTGCACCTGAACCTATCAAAGAAGTTGACGAACAGAATCGACCATTGACCATAGCGTATCCGAATGGGATGACGAGAAGTTTTACGTACAAGTCTGGCGTTTTGGATTCCTTCATCGAGAGAGCGCACAACAAGTCAATTTTATTCAAACGCAGCCATAACACTGACATGTTCGAAGGTGCTAACGGTGAAAAACGCGAGGATGTCAGAGTGAACTGCGACAACCGCAAGAAATTCCCGATTCAGATTTATGGCGAAAGACAAGCCAAAGAAGAATTCAGTCAATTGTTCAACTCCGGATACATAGTGCGTGGTGATTACGGCGACTTTTGCTACAAAAAGAACGGAAAAAGCTATGTCGAGAAGGGCAACGGCTGCGTGATAGAAGAAGAATGTAAGACGAACGACCGCAGAACAGTAAAGCTGCATTATGGCGATAAGTCCGGAAGTCGCGAGTTTGTTTTCGTGCGTGGAGATAATGGTTACATTTACAGGCCACGTGACATAGAGAGTAAGTTGGATATAACCGTCACGGCTCCAGATGGACAGAAAGACACTTGGAGCATCGAGACACCACGATACATTTTCTCAGGGCGCAACCAGCAAGGCAGCAAGCTTTCTACGATTTCAGACACAATGCACAAGGATCAGATGAAGGAATACGCACCATTTTCTCTGGACACCGGGGACTACAGCTATCTTTTGCCTCCCAATCCAGGCGTTCAGGATATCCCGGGCGGTGCAGCATCGAACTTCAATGTGAGGAGAACGTTTGCTTCCGATGGAGCCGTCTATGAAACATTCCGCGGCACGACCACTGTGATTAAGCCCGGGATAGGAGGGCATCCATCTCCTGAGGTAAGAAGTATTGCACGCGACATGCTCAATGATCTTCGCGACAGTGCCAGATTGCCACGATCGTCCGCAGCCGAAGATTTGAAGTTCGCAAAGCAACGCTCAAGCGAACAAGAGTACTCCGCATTTTCACCCAACGCACCAGTTGAGTCAATCGCAGAATGGATGGCTTCCCGCTTGGCTGATCCCGCCATTGATGCACATTCACTCTGCCGGGCGTTGATAATGGGTAGTCACGCTAAGCCACCAAAGGGTGCCGATGATGCTCGTATTTTTGTTCTCCTGAACGCGACAAAAGATAAATCCGATATGGTTCGTTTCGTCGCAGGAACGCTGGTGTCACGTAGTTCATCGACTGAACTGCGTGAACATGCGGTGAGGATAATGGCAGAAGTGGCTAAAAACGGATCATCCGCCTCATTGAGATGGGATGCTGGGTCGTTCATTCAAGACTATGCGAAACTCGAACCTAAACTAGTGGAAACGATTCTCACAGAGACTGCGACCCACCACAACAAAGGTGATGCTGCGACTCGAACAAACCTGGCTGTGGGCGTTCGTCAACAGGTTGTTTTTGAATCTCTCACCAGAAGCCTGGTGCCGAGTCCGTCAGATGCCAGGTCATTCGACTTTTATGGGTACTGTTCGAAACACGGACTCGGCCTTGTTGGTGATGTCGCTTTAACCAGAGCTCAAAAGTCGGAAATGGATGTGAAGCTTCAGAAGGCAGTTCTGTTCGATTCCACACGCACAGCACAACGGACGGAAATTGAAAATCGAACTACCAGCGAAATGTGGAAGCAGTTTGATCAAATCTCCAAAAAAGCGACTGATCCACAGCTGCCTCAGTCCGAACGAACCGAAGCACGCAAAGCGTTGTTGCATGTCTTGGCTACTAATGCTTCAGATTTTTCTCTATGGCAGCAAGCAGTTGCTGTTGATAAAGCATTTGAGGCTGTCTTGACCGCCTGCAAGACAAGTGGACGCGGAGAGATGGAGCAGCCGCTGCGGGTTCTTCTCACGCAAAACGTCGGATTGAAAATCGCCTACAGAGAGAAACTAGCCGACTGCCTTTCCGGATTGATAACGGACAGCCTGCTGAGTCGCGAAAACGCTTTAAACATCGCTGTCATGGCGTTGGAACTTGAAGCCAGATTCATGCCTAAGCCGGGACAGCCGTTTGAACAACAGAGCATTTCCTATCAAACGAAATTATTGGACATAATAGCGAAGCACGGCAATAGCGAAGTGGTGCCATCACTGGATGCATTCAAGCAGCACCATTCAGTTAATGCCTTGCGAGAGAAGGCAGCCGCAGTAACGGAAATTGTTCGGTCAAGAAAGGCATCCGGTGCGGATCGCATTCTTAACGATTTATTGTCCGGACATCAACATACGCTGATCACCAAGCAAGACGACATGAGAGTTCCGCTTGTAGTCGCGGCTCTCAACGATGCGACACGGTCCATTTCTCAGAGAGTTCGCGCCGCCGAAATACTAATTGATCCTTCCAATAAGGGCATCGACAACAAAACAAAGAAAATCGCAGCCGACTTGTATGCTGCTTGCTGCATGGGCAGAGACGATTTGAGTTTGGAACAGCGCTTCAAGATCGCCTTAGTTGTAATTGATAAACTTAATCCATTATTCGACGAGCACCAACGCAATAGAGCTTCAAGCGCAATTGCGCAAGCCGCTCTAAGTGCACAACCTTCGATGAAGGAAAGTGCAATGCGAGAGCTGTTGAAACTGGAAGGAACGGAAGCACAGGCAGCCACAAGTACTCTCCTTTCCGCTTGTACATCAGTTGGCTCATACTCTCCGCCAGCGACGCGCGTTGCGGAGGCGTTCGAACTAGTGGAATCTTTAAAGCTGGCTTTGAGCCTTAAGGATGACAAACAGTGTTGCATTCAGAGCCATCACACGCCCGCACTTGCGAACCTATCTCTGCAGGGACACGAGTCGGCCTTCCAATTGTTGCTTTCAGTACCAGACCGCAAGGCCAAGGCTGCTGAGGAATTGACTAAAGCTTTCAAACGCTACGAAAAGGAAGTAGAAATCAATCAGGCACGAGCAAAAGCTGACCAAGAATCAATTAGAAACAACATCAGACACGGAAGCGCTATACAAAAATATCAGGACGGTTTGGCAAAGCTAGATCCAGATTACAAGCAACGATTGAAGCTCGAATTTGATCCTCGCATCGAGCAGCGCTATAAGTCCCAACTCGAACGCCTGCGCTAAGAAGGCGAAGCGGGCGGGACTCCCGCGGCCCCGGGAATGCCGGGCTACTGCCCTGGGAGATACCCGGATTTCTGTCAACTGCCAATTTTCGGGACCCTTCAGAAAGCAGACCGCGAGGATATGAGTCCACCCAACAGTGGACCTAAGCTG
>JADYXS010000629.1 GCA_021772155.1 Candidatus Obscuribacter sp. | reverse complement strand
TGGTTTTACAAGCTTTACGGATTTAAGACAGTAAAAGTAAAAGTAGGCAAATCCCTGGAAGATGACATAGCCATTGTATCGATGGCTCGCGACGTCATGGGTCCAGATGCCACCATTCGAGTAGATTCCAATTGTGCCTGGACGGCCGACCAAACATTGCGCGCAGTCGAAGCGTTTGGCAAATTCAATGTTTCATCGTACGAGCAGCCCGTTGATCCCACTGACCTGAAAGGGCTTAAAAAGATCACCGAAAGTATTGCTGAACAGGTCTTAGTAGACGAGTCCCTATGCACACTTGAACAGGCTAAGCATCTTGCTGAAGACGGCATTTGCAGCGCCTTCAACATTCGTATATCGAAGGTGGGCGGATTCATAGCAGCCCAAAAGATGGTTGCGTTGGCAGCCAAGCACGGGATCAAGTGTCACCTCGGTGCGCAAGTCGGCGAAAGCGGCATCTTGAGCGCAGCCGCTCGAACCTTTGCAATGGTGAATGCACCATTTGAGAACTACGAAGGCTCAATGAATGGTTTCCTTTTGAAGTCTGATCTGACCAATGAAAACCTGACTGTAGGATTGGGCGGCTTTGGAAGCCTCAATTACTCCCGGAAACAGCGCGCTGGCTTTGGGCTGTCAATCACCGAAGGAACTTTAGAGTCATGGGAGTCATCATCGAAAGAGGCGGCTTCAGTCGCACAGCCCCCTGAAATCGTCCACGCGGGCGACCTAATTACGTCGGATGGCAAGTAATCATGGACATAGTTCGAGGTTTCACTTAGGTGCTTAAACGCAAACTTGAATTAGGAATCGGACAAATCTACCGTGGCTTTACTCATTTGGCTCGGTTCAAGCGCGCGCTCCATAATCCGATGGAAGCGCAAACCGAAAAGCTTCTTCAGGTTATACGAGCGAACGAGAATTCGGAATTTGGTCGCAAACATAACTTTGACAAAATCAATTCTATTGCCGACTACCAAAGGTACGTACCTCAAACAAACTACGAAAGTCTATTGCCGTACATCGAACCGATGTTGCAAGGCAAGAACGGTTTATTGACCTGCGAGCCGGCGATCATGTTTGCCACCACCAGCGGCACCACCGGCAAGCCAAAGTATTTGCCGATCACAGAATCGCACTTGAAAGACTACGGTCACGCCTTTCAAATTCACAATTACAAGATCATTGAAGGCGTGCCTGGGGCAGCCATGGGTAGGTTCTTGATCTTCTCCAGCAATGATGAGGATGGTATCACTGAAGGTGGCCTGCCATACGGATCCGTGTCTGGCTTGTTGCGCAGACGGCAATCGCCCTTAATTCAAAAGTATTTTGCTTTGCCTCAATGTGTTGGCGAGATTAAGGACGTCGAATCAAAGTATTACACTATGCTGAGGCTTGCGCTGTGCCAGGACGTCAGTTCCATTCTCGGATGCAACCCCTCGAGTTTCCTGCTTTTCGCCGATCAACTTCTTGAGCATTCCGACGAACTGATTGCCGATATTTTCGATGGTTCGCTACGCAAGCAATACGCGCCAATACCGGAGATTACTTCGCAAATGGCTCCGCTACTCAAACCAAATCGCAAACGCGCATTGGAACTGGAAGCGATGGTTAAACGCGACGGGCAACTTACTCCTCAAGCTGTTTGGCCGAACCTGGCCATGCTCTCTTGCTGGAAAGGTGGACCTCTTTCTTTCTATCTGGAGCGTCTGCCGCAACATTATGGTGCAGTGCCGATCCGCGATTTCGGTTACATGGCAAGCGAAGGTCGCGGCTCGATTCCAATTAGCAATGAGGGCGCCGGAGGCGTATTGGCAGTAAGCAGCCATTTCTTCGAATTCGTCGCTGAAAATGACATGGATAGCCCCACTCCGCGATTTCTTACCGTTGACCAGTTGGAACAAGGTGGACGTTATTTCATTCATTTCACCACCGCTGCTGGTCTCTATCGCTACAACATTCACGATATCGTCGAGGTCGTGGGCTACGAAGAAAACGCGCCGCTGATCCAATTCGTTCAGAAAGGATTGGGCATCAGCTCAGTGACCGGCGAAAAGCTAACAGAAGAGCAGGTCCAGGTAGCCTTGTGTTATGCCGTCCGCCAACTGAACCTAACCGCTCTGGATCATTTTACCTTCTCGGTACAGATGGATTATCCACCGCACTATGTTTGCTTCGTTGAACTCAAAAGAGATATTCCGGAATCGGTCGCAGACGAATTCCTGCGCATCTTCGAGCAGTCTCTACAGCTACAAAACATTGAGTACAAAGATAAGCGCTTGACCCGCCGATTGGGCGCTCCGACATTGCAGACTGTTCCGCCTGGTACTTTCGTAAAGCTACGGCAACAGCGCGTGGCTCAAGGTGCACCTGAAGCCCAGGTAAAAATTCCGCTTTTAAACTCTAGCCAGAGCTTCAATGAAACTTTGGCCAACCTGGTCCGCCCCTAAATCCGAGGTCTTCGATGAAAGAAAGAATCTTCGTTTCCGGTTCTACTGGAATGGTTGGCTTCCAGGTCGTCAAACATCTGGCTTTGCTGGGATTCGATGTTAGTGCCGGCGTGCGTCCTTCGAGCAAGACAGCCGAGTTGCAATCAATCTCAAGTGAAGGTCAGGTGACCGTTGCTTCAGCAGAACTGCAAGAAACCGCAAAACTTGGTGAACTGATGAAAGGGTGCGCAATTGTTGTGCATTGCGCCGGAGCCGTGGATCCGCATGCTCGCCGCGAAGACATAATGCAAACAAATGTCGAAGGGACCAAGAGCATGCTAGATGCTGCCATCTCAGCCGGCGTAAAGCAGTTCATCCACATCAGCAGTCTGTCCGTCATCACCGGACAAGAAGATCAATACAATGTAGATGAAACAGCGCCTCTACGATATTGCGGTGAGGCTTATGCGGACTCCAAGGTTGACGCGGAAAAGGCTGTCACGGAAAAATCCGATCAAATCAGCACCACAATCTTGCGTCCAGGCTTCATCTATGGACCTGGAGAAAAAGCCTGGATGCCCCGGTTAATCGCCAACCTGAAGGCTGGAAAGGTGATGCTCATAGACGGCGGCACCAGGCAAACCAATGTAATCTATGTGAAAAATCTGGTGCGCGCAGTAGAGCTGGCGCTGGATAATCCTGTCGCCTACGGGCAGGTTTTCAATCTGACCGACGAGAAGACGCCCACCAAGAAAGAACTGTTTGACACTATCTGCGACAATTTGAGCATCCCGCCTGTCACCAAGCAGGTTCCGCGAGCTGTGGTAAAGACGGTTTGCGACGTAGTTTCCATTGTTGCGCCATTTTTGCCGGATGGCGTTAAGCAAGGTCTAGGACGATTCTCTCGCGCGGCTTTCCGGCTTGCAGCTGTCAATCAAGGCTTCAGCGTCAACAAGGCGCAAAAACAGCTTAAGTACCTAAATACGGTAACATTCGAACAGGGCATGAAAGAGACACTCAGCAGTTTCGTCCATGATGGTGCAGCTGCTCCGGACAGTCGCCAGACTGTTGGCTCACGATAAGGAGAGTATTGATGACCTCCGTTGTTAAAGCGGCAAACGGGATAACAGCTTTTCTCATTGATTACTGCCAGCGTCATGCGCATCCACTTAATGCTTTTCTGCATATATTCGGGGTGCCAATGGCCTTTTACGGACTCTTCCGACTAGTCACTGGCAGCATTGCGTTGGGATTCGGCTTACTCTTTGTTGGCTACTTACTTCAATATCTTGGACACAAAGCGCAAGGTAATGAAGTCGGTGAAGTAACGCTGATCAAATCAATAATGCGAAAACGCGCGAACGCCCGTAATGGCGGAAATGGACAGCAGGGAGGTTAGCATGGTTACTACACGAGCATTGCGCGTTGCAGTCGACGGAGCAACAGGATATCTCGGGAACCACGTTGTCGAGGCGCTACGGCGTCAAAACGTTTCGGTAAGATGCATCGTGCACCATGGCGCAAGATCGCAGGATCGAGATTTTCTCAAGAGTATCGGCGCTGATGTGGTTGAAGCATCACTGGAAAGCGACGGAGAAGATCTCCGCTTAGCGCTGGCGGACTGCGATGTGGCTGTTCATCTGATTGGCAGTATTGCCCCGAAAAAGGGCGAAAGCCTGGCAGACTTACATGGTGCGCAGACATCCAACCTGGTGTCGGCAGCACGAGCTGCCGGCGTACGAAAGCTCGTGCAGATAACCGCCTTAGGCACCGCAAGTGATGCTATCAGTGAATACCACAGAACTAAATGGCTGGCCGAAGAACACGTTCGTAAGGGCGGCATCTCATTTGTCATTTACCGCCCATCTCTAATCATCGGCAAGACGGTAGGAAACAGAGACAGTAAGCTGGTCACACGATACATGGAGCTGGTTACTACTCGTCCTCGCGTGCCTTTAATCGGCGGTGGAGACAACAAGGTGCAACCGATTTTCGTAGGTGATCTTGCTCAGGCGATAGTTTGCGGAGTGACAACCGACGAGTTTAACGATCGGACCTTTGAGATGGGTGGACCGCAAGTCTTGTCTATGCGCCAGTTCGTAGAAAAACTCATTACGCTTAATGGGCTCAAAAAATCTGTATTCAGTATCCCGTCATTTGCAGCTAACGTGATTGCGACCTGCTGTGAAACAATCCAGAGCGTTCCTCTGGTGTCAAAAGATCAAGTTAAGCTATCGAGTCAGGACAACATCTGCCGAGATAACGCATTACAGTCAGTTTTTGGAATCGTCCCGACTTCAGTGGATGAAGCATTGCAGACATACGGAAAGCCAATGGCGATGGCAGGAAAAAGCAGTTAGTGAAAGTTCTAGTAACAGGAGCAAGTGGATTCTTCGGTGCCCGCCTGGTGCCGGCTCTAGTTGCCGCAGGACATGATGTAACGACGCTGGGCCGTTCAGAAAGCATTCCGATTTTCGCGCAGCTACCAGTGCTTCACGAACAGGCTGACATTTCGCATCCGGATACTCTTGTTGCACCAATGCGTGGCAAGGATGTAGTAATTCACATGGCCGGTTTGGTTTCATATCGCAGAAGCGACTACAAGCCGTTGCATGATGCAAACGTAATCGGTTCTCGCAACGTGATGGAAGCTGCGCTCTCAGCTGGCGTGGGGCGGGTCATCCACATGAGTTCAATTGCCGGTATGGGGATTCCTTCACCAGGAGACCTTGGCGACGAGACCTTGCCGTATAACCTTCAAGGGCTCGGAAATTATTATTGTGATACCAAATATGATGCCGAGATCGAAGTACTCAAAGTAGCTGAAAAGGGATTGCCCGTATTAATTTTGAGTCCAGGAATTACCTTAGGTGAAGGTGACACGCATCCACATCACTTTGCGATTTTCAAATCTCTTTCCAAAGGCGTCCTGATGGGTTACCCAAAGGGCGGAGTGATGTTCTCTGATATCCAAGACGTGGTGAACACGACAATCAACTCGATCTCGATGGGAAGACCCGGGGAGCGCTATGTTGTGGGAAGCGCGAATCTCACCTTTCAACATGCAGCGTCCATCGTGTCAAAGATTACCGGATCAAAGGCACCGGTATTTCCACTACCCGGATTTATCAGCGAGTTTGTCGGAAGTGCCTGTGAGACGGTCTTCCCGATCCTCGGTAAGCGACCACCTATGACTCGTTCGGTAGCTTGGCTAAGCCAACGAAACATCTTCTTTAGCTCGGCAAAAGCTGTCAGCGAACTGGGACACAACCAGACAAACTTCGAAGAGACAATTCGGCGAATAGCACCATATTATTTGGCGGCAATAAAAGGCGATCTTTCGCCTGATCAATTGCTGGCTATCTCCCGCCGCTAGTTAAATGCCGCCTCAACTTTGCGGGGCTCTTATGGGAATAGCGAACCAGAACTCGCTACCGCCGTCGGCAGGAGCGTTGACTCCAATGAATCCGCCGTGTGACTCAACGATCGCTTTACAGATCGAAAGGCCCAAGCCGGTGCCTTCGATTTCTTGAGCAGATGGCAGCCTCTCATAACGTTCGAAAATAAGTTCTTTATACTCGACCGGTATGCCCAAGCCTTTGTCGCGTACTTTAAGCTCGAACAGATCACCAGATCTTAAGGCAGAGACAAGAACTTCGCTTCCATGAGGCGAAAACTTAATGGCGTTTGACAGCAGGTTGATCACAACTCGCAAGAGTTTACTTTCATCGGCCTCAATAACCACATCGACACACTTGTCCGATATCTGAATTTGCTTAACTTCCGCCTGGGGTGCTATCGAGGCGATGGACTCTTCAACGAGCTCCGCGGTGCTCACGGCGCCATAGGAAATTGGCAAACGACCGGATGGCGTCATTTCAAATTCCAGCAGCTCCTCAATCATTGCAATAAGTCGCTCGATGTTGCCTTCGGCCCGCACCACTAATTGCTTCTGCCTGGTCTGAAGATCTGACTCAAACTCATTCAGCAGACTTTGCAATGCAACCCAAACTGAGGTTAGAGGTATTTTTATGTCGTGTCCCATAGTTGAAACGAATTCCAGTCGAGCGCGTTCGAGGCGCTTGCTATCTGAGATATCCTCGGCCAACAGGAAGTACGACTGAGCACTTTCCGACCAATCGATGGTCCAGCGAAAATCATGCGCTTTGCCAAATTTCGACAGCACTCGGCAATCCAACTGACTGATCGTTTTGCCACCACGAGCCGCTTCCATGGCACTAAAAAGGCGATCGTGATCGTCCGATAACACAAATTTTTTCAGTTGAGAACCGTTTAGTTCTTCAGGCGCATAACCCAACAGTGTAGTTGAACCCCTGTTTACGGCAGCCAATCGCAACTGACCAGTTACGCACCACAACAAAACTGGCGCAGCATCCACAATGAGCGACTCGCCGCTGGCATGCTCATCTTTTGCACGCGTTACGGCAATTACTGCCGGCACCAATTGCTCAACAGAGTCCACATCATGACCGACCCCAGTGGCAATTGCATTGCCAATCTTTTGCAGCGGGGCCAGAAACTTCTTTCTCAAAGCCAGGTACGATACCGTGCCACCGATCAGCACCAGGATCATGAGAAACATGGCAATAACTACTGGTGCGCTTGGCTGCCCCGACAATACAAGGAAACTCAGCGCCAGAAAAGCCAGAACTGCCGCTGCACCAGACAAGCACAAGCTTGCTTCGATCAATTGTTGCTCGGCGTCCCACTTGAATTTCCCGACTCGTACACCATGGTGAATGCCAGACAAGATCAGTTGCTCTATTTGCTGTTTGTCGGCACTGATTAAGGCAGCCGGAGTCAACTGAACTGAACTGCTGACCGCTGCCTTACGCAGATTAGCCAGATACCAGGACTTAAGCAACTCAAACTTTGAGGTCCCTCGAACTGTTGCGGTAGAACTGAGTACGGTCTGCGGACCTGTAGTTTGACGGTTTGATTCGCTCACAGACTTGTCAAACTCCTCGTGGCTCAGTTCCGCTGGGCGCAACTTCGTTTAATCGACCAATGGCAGTGGTAAAGTTGCAATGGACATCAAGTGTGATTATGGCAAAAATTCTAATACTAGAGGACGACTTTGACTTGGCACAATCCGTAGCGGAGAGCTTTGTGTCCAAGCATCATATCGTGGAACAGTCAAATACGGTGGCAAGTGCACGCGACCGGTTGGCAGTATCGGACTATGACCTTCTAGTGCTGGATTGGAATTTGCCAGACGGTGAAGGCATTGATGTCTTGCGCGTTTACAGGCAAAAAGGTGGACTGGCACCGGTGCTGATGCTTACCGCCAAGGCGCAAATCGTTGACAAAGAGGAAGGATTCGGAGCCGGGGCCGATGATTATCTAACAAAGCCTTTCAGCTTACGAGAACTCGAGATGCGCATCGAGGCACTTTTGCGTCGCCCGCGAGACATCGTTCCTCAACTTTTGAAGTTTGGCAACATCACATTGGTTGCAGATACGTTTCGAGCTTTCAAGGGAGCGGAGGAAATACGCCTCTTGCCAAAGGAATTTGCCCTTTTGGAATTCTTGATGCGTCATGCCAACCAGATTTTTAGTACCGATCAGCTATTGGAGCGCGTCTGGAAATCCGAGAGCGAAGCGACAGAAGACGCCGTCGTCACGGCCGTCAAGCGCGTGCGCAGAAAGATAGATGAGCCTGGCTCACCGTCAATAATTCAGAACGTCCGCGGCGTCGGCTACCGCGTGGCGTTGGAAGACAGTAACTGACTACCGGATAGCTTCCTTGCTCAATCAACAATCCAATTCCAGGCCTTCTTAAGATTGCGTCCAGTGAAACGGGCAGCATCTTTTGTGGCATCACGTACATCTCTAAGATCTTGCACTGTTTCATTCACAACTTTCTTTGTTTCGCCTACTGGATCATCTACCGCTTTCACAACAAACTTCGCCGCCTTGTATGCGGGCATGGCCTCCACGACCGGCTTGATAAGGTTTATTCCAGTATCCACCGGATTAACAACGCCTTGTTGATCAAGCTTTACCGTCAGCTCTGGTTGGCGATTACGCAACAAGTTAATAGGATCAAGGTTCCGCAGTGGATGCTTGACCTGAAGCTCTCCACTGATGAATTCCGGATTGTCTCCTTTGCTTACCAGAAATTGACCGTGCCTTAGCATGCCTTGATTGCTGCTAACACCAATCGACAAATTATCATTAGTCGTAACAAGGCTAAGTCGATCAATTCTCATCGGAAGATCATTTTGCAAACTCAAAGCACCATTGAGCGCCTTTGAGCCTATTTCCTTCCAGCGAGAACCGGTGAAATTGAACCCGCTAACTTGCACGCCGCTAATATCTATCGATACTCCCTTTGCCCCTAAAGCTTTATTGTCCACCGTCTCGACATTCAGGCTTACATTGCGGTCGAAGCTCAGATCTAGTCCCTTTATGGACAGCGTAGCTGCCTTATCCAGGACGATGTCTAACCGCTTTCCATTCAACGAAACATCCGTAACCCTTTCGCCAATCGGAGCCAACTCATCCGGTACGCCAAGCTTTTTGAGTATTTCAGTGCGTGCTGTGGCATCGCCGGAAAGTGACAGCGAAATTCCTTTATCCGCGTTTCCGATCGGAAGCTTCAGCTGGCAATCAAATGCTTTATCATTTACGCCAACTTGCACATCGACAACAAGTTTGTCGTTGATCAAGCGCGGTGCTCCCTGTTTGTCAACGGCAAATGTCACTGACTTGAGATTGCCATGCTCAAAATCAACTCGAACTGTGCGATCACCATTGGCATCGGCTTTGCTTATAGCTACCCGGCTGATCGGCGCGTCCGGGCCAGTACCCAACTTACTAAGCAGCTCTTTGGGTACTGGAAGTTCAAGATGAACGCCATGTATCTTGTCGAAAGTGTATCCACCGTTTTCAGACTTCGACTCAAACCTAACTTCCTTGCCAGCCACGAGCGGAAGGTTCCCTATTGGCTGCTTCTCCTCCTTAAAGAGGATCTGAACTCGATCGTTGGCACAAGAGGCTCCATCAATTTTTGAAAGCAGAGGAACCAGTGTATTAGCAGCATCGCCAGACAACAAGGCCGGCATAAGTTCAATTATTTTCGACATATCTTTGCCGCTGGATACTTGCGCTAAAGCTGCGTCAAAGAGCTGGGCACTTTCTTTAGTAAGCGGAATAGACTTGACTATCTCTCGAGGCATGCCTGGAATCTTGGGAAGAACCAATTTAAGTTCACATGTCGCGTTACCATCTTTGTCGACCTTTTTGCTGGCTATCACCTTGTCCAATACATTTACGGGAAGGAAGGGGAAGTCTTTGTGAAAAGCAGTGAGTCCCTTTATGTCAGACAAACAAATTTCTCCTGTTTTCGGGTCGGCGGAAATTTTCATTGTCGGATTTTTAATTGAAAGCTGCATACCATCTGGTAGGTCTTTCGAATCAGGAACAAGCGACTTCAAGCTTCCCTTATAATCACAGGCAATGCTCAATTGATCGCCATTGACTTTCATTCCCGTCAATTTGTTCAAGACTTCAGCTTGCTCAGCAGTCACAGACTCACTTGTGGACTTAAGAAACTTTCCCAGGTCCACAACGCTAAGTTCTCCTGCTTCCGGAGCCACTCTCATTGCAATGGCCGGCAAGCTCTTTACGGCCTGGTCTATACGATCGAATAAATTGTCTGGTGCGGCCTTGCGATCAACCACTTTTGGTTGATCGGCTTTAGCTATCTCTGGTTTGTCTTCAGCCATTGCCGCGCAAAGCATTACATCCGGAAGTCCGGGCGCAACGTCCTCACGTTTGAATGATTGCAAACCGGGCGTTGCTAATTCTGCCCCGGCAGTACTTGTCCAATCTGATAAAACATCGCGGCCATCATTTGACTTTGCCAGTTCTAAATTAGTGCCCACGATTCAATACCTCTGAGAAACGAACTCTAGGAAGTTCAAGCACATCGTAATATCCGCAAATGACACCGGGCTGACATTAAGATTGGAGAGCACGTTTCCACAGCGAAG
>JADYXS010000628.1 GCA_021772155.1 Candidatus Obscuribacter sp. | reverse complement strand
TTGAGCAATGGAAAAACAAACTATGCAGTGGCATGAGCTTTTACAGTGCGCAGAGCAATGTGAAGAGGCAGCACAAAAGCAGTTGGACTTGGCGGAAGGTTACCTTATTAAGGCAATCGAACACGCTCAATCGACGCTCGGACCTTACGATGTGAATCTGGCGAAGTGTTTCTTGGCACACGCTCATTATCTGGAAATGCGCCAGCGATTTTCAGAAGCGCTGCTCCGCTACAAACTTGCGGCGTCGATCTATAAGCAAGGCGGACAGGGCTCCGCCCATGCGTTGGCCGCGTCGAAAGTTGCCAGAATGAAAACGCTTCTGGGATTGGAAGACGAGTAACCTCCGACCATTCAACCGATATCGGTTGAAGTTTGAAATGCCAACTGGACGACATTTTCAGATTTAAGCCAATAGTTTTGAACTTTTTGCCGACTGACTCCGTTAACCCAACAGCTAGACAGACCGCCCAAGCTCTGGCGGTAGCCAATACTTCCCTTTGTTACAGTGGAGGACCACTCTCATGCGCTTTCAACCGCTTCTTATCGCCGCAATCAGTTTCTGCTCTCTTACATGCTCTCTAACTCCAGCGCTTGCCCAAACTTCCGACCCGACACCACCTGGTTCAGTTGAATTGAAATCCAATTACAGCAGTGATAGCTCTGACACCGCCTTTGGTGAATCAGGAGCCTCAGGCAAAAGAGTGCACAAGGGCAAGCATGGTTTGAAAGCAAAATCCGGGACCCACCGCAAAGGCGCAATGGCAGCGGTTCGAGCGATCAAAGCACTTCCGTCGCTGACTCCGGAGCAGAGCCAGAAGGTTGATGCTGTACTCACTGCATTCAAGCAAGAAATGAAACCTCTTCGCCAGCAAGCGCAAGCATTAAGAGGGCAAGGAAAGTCTGCTTCGAAGGCAGGTCCAGACTCGCCAGCTAAGGCGCAATTGACGGAAATCAAAAGGGAATTTCGTTCTAAAGCAAAAGAGGCAATGCAAAAGCTTCTGGCCATCTTGACCCCGGAACAGCGAACTCAGCTCAAATCTATGCGCAGTTCTGTTGCTCCAGTTGGACAACAGGGCTAGCCCAACTAAAAAGCGGCGCTGGTTCTTGCCGAATGCATCAAGGCATTGTCGATAGTGCTTTGATGCGACAATGAGGATGCGGCTCACAATAGTAGTGTCATGTTGAAGATGTCTTTATTGTTTGTCTCGAAATGGAGCCAACTCTGTGAATGTTGAAATTGCCTCTGAGATTTCTAAGACTTGGTTGATCTTGATACTGTTTCTGGCTGCAAGCATTAGCCCAGGTCTCAGTGCAACCGCCAGCGGAAGCCGCGCTTCTCAAGAACACAAAGCGGGCATATATTTGCGCGTCCCGCCAGAAATGGTCTCATCATCGACTAAGCCGAACATCACTCAAGCGATGGAGCTGCTCGGGGCGAACCCGAATTTGGATGCCGTGGATATTCCGGCGATTTGGCGGAATATCGAGCCGGAGAAAGGTGTCTATTCGTTTGACTCATTGAAACGTGAGGTGAACTATTGGAGCAGTAAGGGAAAAGGGGGCGTTGTTTCGGTGGTGTTGTACGGTCAGGGCGTTGACGATCGTCAGACCCCGCCTTGGCTTTATAAAGAAAAGGATGTCCGGTCATTCTGGTTCAACGGCGGAGGCACTGCCAAAGGGCGGAAAATTCGTCTGCCGGCCGTCTGGGATGAAACCTTTGTAGCTAAGTATATGGAGCCCCTCGTTTCTAAACTTGCTCAAGAACTTGATGGCAACAAGTCTGTCTGGTACGTCAAGATTGGCTATGGTCACATAGGAAATGTGACCGCGCAACCTTCGGCTAGCGGCGGACCTGCGTTCGTCGAGAACGGCTTCACACCAGTCGCTTGGGCGGCTTACTGCGACAAAACCACAGCTGTGTACAAGAAATATTTCAAAAGCACGCCCCTGATTCTAATGACTCCAGGAGCGCTCCTGCGCAACACACAATATGGCAAGCTCGAAAAAGAAAATTCTGAAATTGTCGCCTCTCAGTGTGCTCAAGACGTCAGCGCGATCCATTTCGGTCTTGAGCAAAATGCGGGCAAGGTGTGGAAACTTGTCGGACGGCTACAACCTATGCTGCAGCAAGCATCTAAAGGAACAATTAGATTTGGACTGGGCGATGACTGGCCGCTTTGGGTGCCGGAAAAGCGACGTGATAAGGCAGCTACAAGAGGGCTGGACGATCCAACTTTGGAAAACACATTAAACAACGCGTTCGGTGGTATCAATGGTCTGCCCAAGTTACCCACGACGATACTTTTGGTGCAACTACCAGAGATGCTTGCATCGAGCCCTGGTGCTGACGAGTATCACAAACCAGTAGCTGACGCCTTATCAGCTGCCAGAGTTCGTATGAAAGCGATTGATGCAGAGATATTTGCGAAAGATTCCGTCGGCCAAGGACCGCTCAGTAAGTGACATTTTTTCATGAGGCAAAGGGTATTTTGGCGGTCACACTAACTGGTTGATTCAATTTGCCTGAATCAATCGAAGGCTTTGACTCGGGTCGTGGTAAGAAAACAGAAGCCCTTTCCGTGAGCCGAGATGAAAAAGTCGATAAAAATGGTTCTGTGCCTGTTTCTGCTTGTTTTCATTGGAGCCCCTTGCGGTTATGGATCCGATCCTGATGGATATAGTTCTCCGTATTCAATTGAATTTTCGGTCCCAAGCGATGACTTGATGGCGATCGATCAAATTCCGCCCAGAGATGATTGGAAACTTGAAGCAAAGGAACCGTACTCCGATTGGTACTCAGGCAGAACGCTAAAAGAATGCGGAGCCTGGGGACCGCATCCAAGACAATATCCGGGTGTTTCGAATTTTGACTCGCGTCCGATAACGTGGAAAAGACAAAGAGTACTTGCTGTGGCTGCTAAACACATTGGGCTGCCTTATCAGCACCACCACATTCCGGCCTGGGATCCACCCGCGTCGTGGCCCTGGAAGCAGGTTGCCTACGGCAGAAACTCGAAGGGGGTTGATTGCAGCGATTTCACGTCTTGGATTTACAATTACGGTTTGGGATTCAAGCTGGATACAGGTATAAAAGAGCAAGCTAATACGGTCGACATTGCCGGTCCCGGTGGTGATGGAACGGTCCACGTCCGCACCCTGTCAAATGACAACGGCTACGATGATTTGATCCGCAAGCTGAAAACCGGTGATTTGCTGTACATCAAGAACGACCAAGGTGAGGTCGGGCATGTGATCATGTGGGTCGGGGTCCATGGCAAATCACCTGACAGCACCCCGCTTATCATTGACTGCACCGGACCGGAGCATAAGGACTGCAACGGCAATCCGATTCCAATCGGCGTGCAAATTCGGCCCTTCTTGCCCAACGAGTGGTATTACAAAAGCTTTTCGCATGCGCATCGCATTCTAGGCGACGAATCA
>JADYXS010000627.1 GCA_021772155.1 Candidatus Obscuribacter sp. | reverse complement strand
TTACCCATGGAGCCCGGCTTGATTGGCATAACAGGCAAGTTTGCCACCAACATCATGCCAGTTTCGGTTTGCCACCAGTTGTCGTGAATCGGCAACCCATAAACTTTCATTCCCCAACGCACCACTTCCGGGTTCAGTGGTTCACCAACGCTTAAGACGTGACGAAGGGTGGAAAGCGAGTGTTCGTTGACGATATCGTCTCCAGCTTTCATGAGCATTCGTAGCGCTGTAGGCGCCGTGTACCAAACGGTCACGTGCAGTCGATCAATCAGGTCATACCAGCTGCGAGCGTCGAAGCGTCCTTCATAAGTAACGACAGAAGCTCCGTTCGACCAGGGACCGAAGATACCATATACGGTGCCTGTCACCCAGCCTGGATCTGCTGTGCACCAGTACACATCGTCGTCGCGTAGATCGAGCACCCATTTTGACGTCATGTGATGCCCGACAATGTCGCCATGCACGTGGACGACGCCCTTTGGTTTACCGGTTGTCCCGGACGTGTAAAGCAAATACAAAGGATCTTCTGGATCCATATGTTCTACTGTAAGGTTTTCCGATGCGCCTACCAAAAGCTCTTCGTAGCTTAGTTCGCCGCGATTCAACTTACCTTCGGCACGTACGATGATCACATATTCAAGGTCCGGCAGCTGATCGCGAATCTCGTCCAGTTTGGGTTTCAATTCCGGTGTTGTAATGATTACTTTGGCGCCGCTGTCTTGCAGCCTGTCGCGCAGAGCGTCCGGCCCGAATGCGGAAAATAGTGGTCCGACCACTGCGCCGATCTTGGCGATGGCGATGGTTGAGACGTAAAGCTCAGGTATGCGTGGCAAGAACACGAAAATGCGGTCGCCCTTCTGCATGCCGAGGTTCTTCAGTGCGTTTCCGAGTCGGTTGGACATGAAGTGCATGTCTTTGAAGGTGAATAGTTCGAGCTTGTTGTCCTTGTCCACGCAGTAAAGGGCAACTTTATTGCGTCTGCCGTCGTGCATGTGGCGGTCGATTGCGTTGTAGGCGGCATTAATCTTGCCGCCGGCGAAATAGCCGATTTCTTTTTTTGCGTCGTCCCAACTGAAAGTCGAGTAAGCAGATTCGTAATCCTCAAGATTCGCCTTCACCGGGTACTTCTTGAGAATTTCACGTCGGGCATTTTTGGGAATACTGGCTGCGCTGCCGGATGCCATGAATTCTTGTTGGGCTGCTTTGGGGCGGTTTTTCTTCGGTTCATCGGCCAACTTCATAATTCTTCCTCCAGCTCTGCCAGCCTCGCGAAGAGGCACTGCCTGTATGGGTAGCGGTCAGCGGCTACGCCTGCTTGATAACCCCGTTATCGCGCACAGCACAATATCTTAGCCGGAATCGGCGCAAAGGGCATAAACTCATGCTTTCAGTTGACTTAACCTTGGCCGTTATTGGTTAACTTTCAAAATCAGTTTCAACGTCGTGGTTTTGAGGCAAGTCATTGGTTGGAGCAATATAACGGCGACAATGATACTAATGACCACAGAAGACACTATTAGTGCACTACGCGAAGCAATTAAGGTTTCGCCAGATAACGTGCCCCTGCGGCAACATCTAGGTGATTCGCTCTGCGCGCTGGGTAAATTTGACGAAGCCGAGCGTGAATACACCTTCGCACTTGTACTTTCTCCGGATAATTCCAAGTTGAAGCTGGGTTTGGCAGGCGCTTTCTATCAGGCAGGCAAATACACGCAGGCCCTGGTTGTGGTCGAAGACCTTCTCAAGCGCGCGGAAAAGCCGGCTCGTGCATTTGTTATTCATGCTCGCTTGCTTCTTAATGATGGCCAAGTCGAAGCGGCGGTGCGTCAATACTCGGAAGGCGTAGATCTAGATCCTGGCGTTGCTGATGCATCCATGGCAGAACGCCTAGGCATAGGGCTCATTGGAACCAACCGCGAAGTGGTCGACGGAAAGGTTCGCAGCTTCAGCGAGTCACTTGCAATGGATCTCGACGCTGAAGAAGACTACGCGATTGTTGAGCGCTCCAAGATCAAATTCGATGACGTTGGTGGCATGGAGCTAATGAAAGAACAGGTGCGGATGAAGATCATTTATCCGCTCACCAACCCGGACATGTTCAGAGCATATGGCAAGAAAATCGGTGGTGGCATTCTCCTTTACGGACCTCCTGGTTGTGGAAAGACTTACTTGGCCAAAGCAACTGCCGGCGAAATTGACGCTGCCTTCATACCAGTGGGCATCAGTGATGTCCTTGATATGTGGATTGGCAGCAGCGAGCGAAATCTGCACGATGTCTTTGAACAAGCTCGTCGCAATAAGCCCTGTGTGCTGTTTTTCGATGAGGTGGATGCTCTGGCAGCTAGCCGTGCAGATATGCGTCAACATGCTGGGCGCCCGGTAATCAATCAGTTTCTGTTGGAATTGGACGGGGTGGATAGTTCCAATGAAGGTATCTTGGTTCTAGCCGCCACCAACGCGCCATGGCATTTGGATCCTGCATTCCGCAGACCGGGGCGATTCGACCGAATCATTTTTGTGCCACCACCGGACACATCCGCACGCGCGGCAATTTTGCGAATTTTGTTGCGTGGCAAACCGGTCGATGACATCGATTTCGAGATACTTGCCAAGAAATCTGAAAAGCTGTCAGGCGCTGATCTCCAGGCTGTCGTCGATCACGCTGTGGAAGGCAAAATCGAACAGGCGATGCGCAGCTCGGGAATGCCCATGCCTCTGACCACTAAGGACATTGAAAACGCACTTAAGCGCGTTAAGCCAAGCACCAGCGAATGGTTTGCTACTGCAAAGAACTATGCGATGTACTCGAACCAAGGCGGCGCGTACGACGATATTTTGAAGTATTTAAAACTGTAGCTGTAGATGCAACGTCGTTCGTCGCGTGATGTAGGGCCGGCTCGTGAGCCGCCCGGGTGGTGCATAGCGCCACCCTATTCATCGTTATCTACTCGTAGCTCACATCGTCGAAGTGCGCTTCGTCAGTGGCGAAACCAAGTACGAAACCAATGATTGCTCCGGAAACGGCGCCCCAAGAAAAGCCGGACATGAAGAGCGTATCTTCAAAATAAGGCGCGACCGAGATGGGCAGTGGCCACCAAACGATTACTTGGAACGCAGCACCAGTAATCAGACCGCCCAGTAATGAGCAGACAATCATACACAGCAGTGGATAACTGATTGCGGGGGCGGTTGTTTCAGACTTCGTAGCCATGTCGACCTCTTGTAACCCAGCACCGTGCTTGTGCCATTGATCTGCCAGATATCTTCTAAATCGAGTCTTAGTATAACTCGCGCGTGCTGCTGTTGTTTGACACGTAACATGCGTTTCAATTAAAGACGCTGAAATCTGCTTTAGCTGTGACAAATTATGCCAAGAATGGCGATGGTCTTTGCGTCTCGAATCTGCCTGTCAAGTACCATTTGCCATGCTTCTTTCAGGGGAACAGTGAACGCATCGGTCCATTCGTCTTCATCTAGATTCTTGCCAACCCATTCGATATCGCTGGCTACATAGCATGTCAACAGTTCATCGCAAAAACCTGGCGCTGAGTACATCGCCGGAAGTTCTTCCCAGGTGTTCGCCTTGTAGCCGGTTTCTTCAATTAGCTCTCTCTTTGCGGCCTCTAGACGGTCTTCACCCTCGTTCAAGCGGCCAGCTGGCAATTCAATTAACTCTTCATCAATCGGATATCGATACTGTTTTATTAACATGACGTCAGTTGGACTGGGCTTGCAGGCGATAACGACGCCCCCGTTGTGTTCTACGATTTCCAGTCGCAGGCTTGTGCCATTCTGTCTGCGCACCTCGTCCAATCGAACACTGAAGACTGAACCTTTGAAGATTTTCTCCGTGCCGATTGCATCTTTCCTTGTAATAAGTCCCAAAGTGGCTACCCCTCAACTGCGATAATCACAGCTTATGAATTACGACGAATCGCTGGCTTACATCGAAAGCCTTGCGCCGACTATCTTAAACCCTGATCTTGCTCGCTTCGATGCTTTTATGAAGTTGCACGGAGCTCCGCAAAATTCTTTTAATACCTTGCACGTGGCTGGGACGAACGGCAAGGGTTCGACTGTGGCAATTATTGATAGTGTGCTGCGAGTTTCAGGATATAAAGTCGGGCGGTTTACAGGACCTCATCTTTTAAGATGGAATGAACGATTCCATTTGGATGGGCAGCCGATTGACGACGATGCATTTGCCGTACTTGCCAGCAAGGTACAGGAGCGCTCGGTAAGATTCGGAGTTGATCACCCGCAACATGGTGCCCTAACTTGGTTTGAAGTTTTAACGGCAATGGCGTTCTTTCATTTCGCGGAAAGCAAAGTCGATTTTGCTGTGATTGAAGTGGGGTTGGGCGGCCGATGGGATGCCACCAATGTCATTGAAAATCCCGTTGTAAGCGCAATCACAACAATTGACTACGACCACGTACACATACTCGGCTCAACGCTGAGGAAAATTGCAGCCGAGAAGGCTGGCATCATCAAACGCGGAGTGCCGATTGTCACTGGCACCACAGGCGAAGCCCTTGATACAATTTCCGCTCGGGCAATTGAGATGGAGGCACCAATTACTCTCTGTCGGGCACCAAATATAGTGACCGGGCCGGACTCTATTAACACGGAAGCTTTTGACAAGGCCGTAGCTAACTTGGCGCTGGTTGGAAATTACCAACGACAGAATGCTCTCATCGCTTTCACCATGCTCAAGGTTGCCGAGACACGCACGCAGTTGTCACTATGCCAGCGCTTAGAAAGTGGTTTTGAAACAGCCTACTGGCCAGGGCGCTTCCAGTGGTTGCCTGAGCCGGGCATTATTCTGGATGGGGCTCACAATGTCGCCGGAGCCAGGGCTTTGCGCTCAGCCTTGGACGACTATTTCCCGAAAAAGCCCCGCACATTCATCTTAAGTTTTTTCCAAAACAAAGACATTGAAGGCGCTCTCAAGAGCTTGCTGCGCCCGAATGACCGGGTTGTCGCCAGCCAGTGCCACTCGCCAAGAGCCGTAGCCAGTGCCGCCGATATCGTGCGCCAGTCCGAAAATCTCGGTGCCACAGCGATCTCTGCCAGTTCAGTGGCTCAGGCTCTGCAAATGGCTTGCGAGAACCGCCGCGCCGACGATTTGATCGTTGTAACCGGCTCCTTTGCCACTGTCAAAGAGACTATGGTTTGTTTGGGTTGGCATTCTGTGCAAGACGGCTTTAAGTCGACGTACGGTTTAGGACAGGAAAGCTGTAAAATCCATAAACAAAGATCCCGTTAGAGGTGTCAGGTGGGTACCAGGGAAGTGTCATACAATTTGGCTGGGTCCGTCAGGAACCAGAGTTTGGCTGTTGCAGGCACTACCATTGTGCTATACGACTATTGGAGCACAGGGATCGGATTGACGAAGCACTTCGTGGCCGAGAGCTGCAGCGGACCGAAGGGGGAGTTTAGCTTTGATGTGCGACTGGGCGTCTATAGCATCGAAGTGGTACCAAACCGGGACACCCGCTTTGCCCGGCAGTCGATAGATACTGTCAGAGTCACCAATAACACCACCATTACAATTAACCTCAAGCATGGTTCAACTTTAACCGGCAAAGTATGCACCGAATCTGGTGACCCGATCGGTCCATCTGAAATGCTCTTTTTCGGGATTGAACCAGAGTCATTGCGCGCCAGCGAACCTGTGGCAGCCAATGGGTCTTATAGCATCTCGCTACCGAAAGGTAAGTATTACGCCGCCTGCCGCCAAATAATTGAGCGAACCCCAGGTGCCGGTACGGCATTTTTATATCCGGCTATGCACGTTATTGACTTGTATTCAGATGTCAAAGAAGACTTCGTGATACCTGATATGGTGCTCTTCAAAGGCGTCGTGACCAACTCAGATGGGCACCCTATCTCAGGTGTGCGTGCCACCATTACTTCGTCCATGCCGTCTGATGATCAGTTTGAATCGGAAGTTCAGCTAAAGGCAGTCGTGTATTCCAGCAAAATCGGACAGTTTCAGTGCAACGTCGCGCCTGGAAACTACGATGTGAAACTTGAGCCGAGCGCTGATTCGCACTTGTCGGAACGGCTTGTTAGCTCAATTCTGGTTGATCAAGCAAGAACTCGCACCTATTCTCTAGTTGCCGGCCACCGATTGTATGGACGAGTAAGCTTTGACGGCGAACCTGTGGAAAACGCTCTGGTCAGCATATATGGTGGCAAAATCGATTCGTCCGCGGTGACAGACGAAAACGGGATTTATTCATTCTCTTTGTCCGGCGGCACATACCAACTTTCTGTGATGGCACAACCGGACTCGCTGGCTCACCTGCCGTTCCGCCTGCTGGCACCGACTTCCTGTCCGGTGAAGCTTGCAGAAGACACCTGCCTCGATGTCCAACTTGAGCATGGAGTCTCCCTTAGCGGCAAGGTCGTCGATAAGTCCGGAAGCGCTCGCCCGTCCGTACAGTTGGCGTTATACGCAGACAAAGGTGGCGACCCTGACACGACAAACGACAAAGAGCGTCCGTTGACGTTTGGTATCACCAGCGATGATGGTTCGTTCGAGTTCCGAGTAAGCCCCGGCAAATATTGGTTGATCATGAACAACCAACGCTCAACGGCAATGCTGATAGAAGCTGCTGGCGAAGATTTGCAAAGCGATTTGACATGGGGCACCGGCTGTCTGGTGCGGTTCGAAGTATTTTCCGAGGCGGACGAGCCGATCGCAAATTGTAAAATAACTGGAGAACCTTACGGTGGAACAGTGGCGCCGGACGCCGAGCCGATGGTCACCATCTCCGCAGACGACG
>JADYXS010000626.1 GCA_021772155.1 Candidatus Obscuribacter sp. | reverse complement strand
GAAACAACGATGCCCGCGAGTGGATTCCGAGAGAAATTGAACTGATCGAAACTATCGCCCAGTAAGTTGCTATCGCCCTTGCGAATGCGCCGGCATATTCGCAGCTGAAAGATCAGCTGTTCAGTATGAATCTGATCAGCAATTTGACACAGCAACTAACGAACGCCCTCGATCTTGCCGGTCGGAACGCGCGTGCCGAGCGCCCGCCAGAAGTTGTCCCGGCAGAGCCGTTCGTAACACCACTGTCTTCGCGCGAGCTGGAAGTGCTCAAATTGATCGCTTCCGGATTGGCCAACAGAGAAATCGCTCAGAAGCTCTTCCTCACAGAATCGACAGTTGAACTGCACGCCTCGAGAATTCGTAAGAAGTTGAAGCTAAAGAGCAGAACGGCACTGGTGAAATTCGCCTGCGACAACAAGCTGGTCTAACTGCCCGAGCCTCAGTTGATATCCGATAGCGCGCGAATTGATGGTTATGCCCATCACTCGATGAACGGTGGGCATAACCCGACGCGCTAATGGTCCATGGGTTATGGCAGTCAAATCGCAGTATTCACAAATCTGCCATGAAAAGATCACAACTGTTTCACAAAAGCTCCATATGCTTCTTTCTAGGGTCAGACTGATCCACAGGAGCGTAGAAATGCCACATATGGTCGCAAAACAGTATTTCAATTGCCGCGATTACCAAGATCCTTCATTGGTACGGGTTCAGCACTCTGCGCTGCGCTCAACGTCAATCGAATTAGACTATCAACAGCGGAATCCTGTCGGCAACATTTTAGCCTTGTTGCCCAAAACGTTATTTGCATTCAAGCAATCTCTTGGTCTGGGCCGTTAGTCCTGACGACAAATACTTGCATTTGCTTCTATTTGAGCTGATTGCGCCGCCCGATACTTATCGCGTTGTTCTATCAGTTGCGCCGCCATGCTAATTGCAATTTCAAAAGGATGATTGGTACCGATATCCAATCCCATCGGACAAAAAAATGTCCCTTTCAAACTAGAAGGCAAGCCGGCGTCTTCAATGTCTTTGTAGAGCGTCGCTGCCTTGGCTGCGCTTCCAATGACGCCAAGGTACGGAAACTTCCTTGACGTCTTAAGGATCTGCAAAAGTATTGGCTTGTCACTGGAATGACCCATCGTCATCAGAGCAACAAAGGCGTCATCAGGCAATAGTTCCACTTGCACAGGCATGTCTGCCGCGAGAACCTTTTTGACCTTTGGCGAGTCTGGAAGCTTGTCCAGCCATTCTTTGCGCGGGTCGATACAAGTAATACGGCACTCAAGATGGATCAGCAAATTGATTAACGCGTGAGCGATGTGTCCGGCACCAAAGACGACTATGTTCCACACGATACTATTGTGCGATTCAAAGTATAGCTTAACCTGGCCGCCGCACGTCATACCGACATCGCGGCTGAGGCTCCAATTGACGAAGTGCGTATGTTTGGCACCGTTGCTCCGAGCAAGCAGTTGCTTTGCCTCTTCAATCGCCTTACCTTCCACCTTGCCACCACCAACGGTGCCAAGATTCAACCCCTCTGCAGTCACGATCATTTTTCGTCCGGCATCCTGAGGCACACTGCCAGCGGTATCAACCAGGACAACTGATACGAAGGGGATCTGCTGGGCTAGTAGCTCACCAACACGGGCGTAATACTCAGAGTCTGACATAATTAGATGACCGAGGCGACTTGATCGGACAACACTGCCTTTGAGTGCTTTTGATATTGCATCAGATGACGCAATATCTCTTCGTTAGTAGCAGGAAGGATCAGCTGCGGAATCTGCCCGCCCGCTTTGTAAGATAGCGCGTTCTTGACCGCTGCCCAAACCGCCAGCCCCAGTACTAGAGGGGGCTCACCGACCGCTTTGCTGCCCTTAACGTTAATCGCATTTTCTCGGTCGAACAGATCGACGTTGAAAATTGGTGGAGTATCCTGGATGTTTGGAATCTTGTAGGTAGTCGGGGAATGCGATAGAAGTTCACCATTCTGTTTGTACTTCAACTCTTCCGTGGTCACCCAACCCATTCCTTGAATGAATGCACCAGTTATCTGGCCTCGAGCGATACCAGGGTTTATAGGATTGCCCGCATCCATCAGTATGTCAACACGGGGAACAGTCAAATCTCCGGTGAAACGGTCAATTAGCACTTCTGCAACCGTAGCTCCATTTGTGAAATAGAGGAATGGATGACCAGCGGCAATTTTGTCCGGTCCAGCCTCCCAGGTAAAGTCAATTCCGGCGGTGGCGTAGAAGCCACGCTCACCAAGACTAATGCGTTGCTTATAGGCAAGCCGAATCAGCTCACGCCAAGTAAGGATCCTGTCCGGACGGCGCACATCGAATATCAATCCATCCTGGAAAACGATACTCCCCGGCGACCGCTCGACGTCATCGGTGAGGCCAGCCAAATATGACGCAGCAAAGTCCGCAAGCCGCTCGCGGATCTTCTTGCATGCATCAATGGCAGCCCCACCATTGAGGTCTGTTGCGCTTGATGCGGCCGTAGCGGAGGAGTTATTGTTTTTCTCGGTCGACGTTACCATCACAATCACTTCGTCCGGCTCTATGGCAAACTCACCTGCAACTATCTGTTTGATATTTGTGTTGACACCTTGCCCCATTTCGGTGGCACCGGTTGATACTTGAATGGTGCCATCCGTATAGATGTTGACCAAGGCACTAGCTTGGTTGAGAAACTTAGTGTTGAAAGAAATACCGAACTTTACGGCAGTGAAGGCCAACCCCTTGAGGTGTGTTTTGCTGTCCTTGTTGAATGCATCTATGCTTTTCCGCCGGTTGGCATATTCTGAACTCTGTTCCAACAGTTCGAAAATTTCAGGCAAAGTGTTTTGGAAAACGATCTGACCGTATGGCGTCACATTGCGATCGATGACCCCATACAAGTTAGACTTGCGAATTTCGTAAGCATCTTTGTTCAGATAAATGGCGATCTCTTCCATGATGTTCTCAATCGTGGCGATGCCCTGAGGTCCTCCAAAACCGCGGAAAGCCGTATTCGGAGGAAAGTGTGTCTTGCAAATTGAGCCGTGAACATCGGCATTTGGCAAGAAGTAGGCGTTGTCTATGTGGCACATTGCACGTGCCATTACAGCACTGGACAGATCATTGGCCGCGCCACCATCAGAAAATAACTCAGCCTTAAGCGCAGTTATCATGCCCTCTTTGGTGAAGCCGACCTTATACCAATTCTTGAAAGGATGACGCTTACCGGTTACCTGCATGTCATCGTCTTTGTTGTAAACGATTCGCGCAGGGCGTTTCGTTTTGTGCGCCACCAAGGCCGCCATAGCTGCAGGGTGTGTTGCCTGGCACTCTTTGCCACCAAACCCCCCGCCCATGCGCTTTGTCACGCAGACCACCTGATTGGCCCTGAGTCCAAGCACGTGAGCGATCACATCTTGAACCTCAGTGGGATTCTGCGTTGAGGAGTGGACTACTAACTGATCATTTTCTCCTGGATAAACAATTGCTGCTTGAGACTCAAGATAGAAGTGATCCTGTCCGTGGTTGTACCAGACACCTTCCAAGACATGGTCTGCCGCTGCGAATCCGGCCTCTATGTTGCCACGCTTTATTCGCCTGGTCGGTCCGATGAACTGCTTTGCTTCAATTGCTTGATCTATCGATAAGATCGGAGTCAACTCTTCAATATCACATTTAATCGCGCGCTTGGCCAATTTAATCGCCTGCCTGTTCTCGGCAGCAATCACGACAATCGGCTGACCCATAAACTCGCAGTGGTCTTCTGCCAGCAAGACTTCGTCCTGAGTGATGGGACCAAACAAGTTGACGCCGTCCAGATCTTTAAAGGTGAACAGGCCAACGACGCCCGCGACCTTCGACGCCTCAGTCAGATCTAGTGAACGGATCTTTCCATGAGAGACCGGGCTCCAAAAGAAATCCACGATCAATTCATTCCGCATCGGCGGCATGTCATCGATGTAGATAGACGCGCCGGAAACGTGCCCCTTCGCCGAATCGTGTGGAATGTTTCGTCCTACTGCTGACATGCCGGCGTCCCCTGTTGCTCGACGTCGAAATAGAGCTTCTGCAAAATGTTTGCCGCCAGAACGAGCCGGAAATCGCTAGAACCACGCACGTCCGAAATAGGTGTAATTTCGGACCGCGCTGTTTCACCAGCTTGTGTCAGTGTCTCCAAATCAAACGGTTTGCCTTGCAGGAATGCTTCCGTTTTCGGCAACCGGACGACAGTCGCAGCAACGCCACCATATGCGATGGCAGCTTTTTTAATCATTCGCCCTTCACGTTTAATGCGAACAGCGGCGGTAAATGCCGAGATATCCAAATGCTTACGTTTGGACACCTTATAAAGCTTGACGGTCTCATCCGATTGCGGAACCGGTATGTGAACGCGGACGATTAATTCATCCGGGCTCATGTCCATTTGCTTATAGCCGGTGTAAAGCTGATTCATGTTGACGAAACGAGCACCTTTCGGTCCCACCAGCTCGACTTGAGCATCCATCACAAACAGGAATGGAATTGAATCTGCAATCGGCGACGCATTAGCAATGTTTCCCGCCAATGTGGCGGCATTACGGATCTGCGGGGAACCGAACAGCCAAAGAATGTTGGCTAAGGACGGAATGCGCGTGCGCACAAAATCCTCGAGTTCAGCTAGCGTCACACGCGCGCCAACGGTCATAGATTGAGGGTCTGCTGCCAGTCCTAACATCTCATCAACGTTTGCCAGACTGAGCAGAACAGGCGGTTCGCTGCCACGCTTATTCCAATACACGCAAACGTCCGTACCACCAGAAACAACCACTGCCGACGGATTCTCTTGCTTAAACTTGACTGCTTCCGACAAGCTGGAAGGCACAAACAATCTATGTTCTGCGCTCTGCAACGACAACGACAAGTTTTGATGTTGACTGAAATCAGCCATCATTTCCTCTGAGGGATACAGCTTCGCCAGCTTTGTAATTTTGTCCGGATTGACTGCCAGAGCTGCTTTAATGATCGGCTCGTATCCGGTGCAACGACACAGGTTACCGGTGAGGCCATCTTTTACATCTTGTTCAGACACTGGCGGTCGGCGGTCGAACATTGAGCACATCGTCACAACAAAGCCCGGGGTGCAGTAACCGCACTGTGCACCGTGGCATTCCACCATTGCATTCTGCACAGCGTTTAACTGGCCGTCGTCCTTTAGACCTTCAATGGTGACTATATGGCTGCAGTCAAGTTGATAGAGGAATTGAATGCAGGAATTGACTGGACGGTAGGTCATTTCCCCATTTTGCACGCGCCCGAACAAAACGGAGCAGGCACCGCAGTCGCCTTCCTCGCAAACCACCTTGGTGCCCGAGGCTGCAAGTTCGTTACGGACGAAACTGGAAAGTGGCATGAAAGCCTGCTCAGCAGCGATTTTATGTCGCTTGCCGTTGATGTAGAGAAGTAAGTAGTCTCTCATGTACTGCCTGAGCTGGTAGGTTGCACTTCCTGCATATCATATCGAAAGCTGAGGTCCTTATGTGGTCTGCGCCCGTGGAGAAGATGACTATTTGCCATTCCTGAGGTGCGATTAAGATCCGCCAGGGGCGGCAGGAGTCCCGCCCGTGCTCTTTGGGGCGATTCTTGAATCATCGTTCAAGAAACTGCTATTCTTGTAATGAGGTGCCTGCATGCCACGCAAAAAGGAATTCGACGAGTATGAGGTCCTCCAGTTGGCAATGGAGACCTTCTGGCACAAGGGCTATGAAGCCACATCAGTTCAAGATCTTGTTGAACAAATGGGCATCAACCGCGGCAGTTTATATGGAACGTTTTCTGACAAACGAGCCTTATTCTTAGCAGCCATTCAATACTACGATCAGACGATTATTACTGCTGTGGTGAGCGTGCTTCATGCTCCTGGTTCACCCCGCAAGGCTATTGTTGACTACATTTGCAGCGTCGCCGAGCGCGCTGCTGCGGACCAGAACAGACAAGGCTGCTTCTTGACTAACTCAGCCGTTGAGGTCGCCCCCCACGACCAAGAAGCAGAGCAAAAGTTGCTGGCTTCTTTGCAGCGCATCGAAGCAGCATTTTATGACGCTCTGGTTGATGCTCGCGCTCAAGGTGAGATAAAGAGCCGGCGCGATCTAAACGATCTGGCGCGTTTCTTAGCGAGCTCCATGCAAGGAATGCGTGTGATGGCGCGAGTCAACCCGGACCGCGATGCACTTTTAGCAATCGCTGACATAATTATTGCTGCGCTCGATTCATAGCTGGAGTTTTGATGAACAGAGATGATTGTGTAATTTGCCGCCGCGGTATGGACCCCAACAATTGGCGTATTGTCTTCTCCGATGAAAATTGGATCGTAGCTCACAGCGATGAGACAAACATCGCCGGCTATCTTGTTATTGAGCCACGTCGGCACTTTCTGGATATGTCGGAGGCAACAGTAGGAGAGGCTCAATCGTACGGGCAAATATTATCGTGCAGTATGAAGGCCATTAGAGATGTGGTCGACTGCCAGAGGATCTACACCTTCTCACTTGGCGAATCTTGCCCGCATTATCATTTGCATCTGATACCACGCAAAGCCGATTTTCCACGAGCCTATCGAGCTAGAGGAATTATGCAATATCCACTGAGCCCCGTACTCGACGAGAGTATTACAAGCGTCACGTGCCAACGGTTACGCCGCGCTTTCAGTCGCGTACAGGCACTTACATAAGTTTTCCGGTAATTGTTATGCGCTGAACATTATTGCTATGCGCACGCGGAACTGCTTTGACAGGCTTGGCAATGCGTACCTTGCGCCCATATTCCCATACGTAGAGCATCGTGACACTGTCTTTTGCTGAACCAACAGGAAAGGCAGGTAGCGGCATGCAGCTCACCAATGCTTCCATCTGGCCGCGATCACAAAGTCTGTCTCCAGAGCTTTTCTCCATCAAGACATCCGAAATGGTGCCGTCACGTTTGCAAGTGAATTGCACGAACGCTGCTCCATCAGTACGAAATTTTCCATTGTTGTAAGCAGAGTTGAATACAATGGACCATCTATCGCCCACTTCACTCATCCAGGTGGACCAATCGACGTAATACTCTTGAAACTTGATTTGAGAAAGATCTTCAGTGCAGATAGCGGCGCGCGCAACACGAGCAGCAGCTTTGCGTGCGTCGAGCGCTTGCTTGTCAGTGCCGCACCTAGCGTTGCGGTTGATTGGCGCTAACGGGGAGGCAGTCGGTGTGTAAGCCGCATTTGCCACGCTGCACGATAATCCCACCAGCAACATAGCTAATACAAGACTGAGTCCAGCTTGCCGTTTCATATCGCTCCCCTGCAGTTGCTCTGACAGCTGAAATATAATCGACAGGAGCGGTATTTGTAACTGGGGAAACTACGAATAACTCCGTATCGATATCAGGCGCTGCGTTTCAAGGCTTTTTCACAGCGCCAATTCTGGCAAATTCGTGTCTTTTAGAATGCCACAATTTATTCCGGCCAACCGGCTCTGCAGCTCGGTTTGAGCAATGCCAGGTGGCGCATGGCGCCATCCACACGATCGCGCAGCCACGCCTGTTGGCGTTTCGGCTATTTCTTCAAGCTGGTGACAGCAGAATCAGCAGTGAGTTTATCGGCGGCAGTTTTAATCATTGCTGCCTCGCTGTTCCGATTTAGGTTGGTCAGAACGACTGCGTAGTTCCGCATCGTTGTTACTTTTCGTTCCTGGTCTTTGCTGTTCTGTTGCAGCTCCAGAGAGCGTTTAAACTTTATTGCCGCCTCGGGATATTTATTGGTTTTTGCCAACTCGATGGCCAGGTTATTCAAACAAGCTCCCAAGTTCTGTCGGGACGGCTCGTAAGCTGGATCAAGCTTCAGCGCTGCTTCAAATTTCTCTACCGCTCGGGCAAACTGCTGCGCCCCGGCAAGGTTGACGCCTTCGTTGTTCAGAGAATATTTGTCATTTTCACCCACCGTTTCGCGGTAGTGATGAGCCAGCCGTACTTCGTTTTGGTAGAGATGCGCAAGGGTTTTGCCGTCGCGGCTAGTGACCGGATGGTCTGTGTCAGCAGCCGGTACGGAGCAAAACATCACGTCATTGGGATCAGGGGAATGACCCAAAATACCCAAACTGTGCCCAACTTCGTGCAGACAGGCAGCCTTGATAAT
>JADYXS010000625.1 GCA_021772155.1 Candidatus Obscuribacter sp. | reverse complement strand
GTTTTTCAAACCCACACAAGTCTACCTGATCCTTTCGGTGTAAGCGTTTTGGGCAGCCAAGACCCTAGATCCACCCACACGCCGGCCCGAAGACCCTATTTTTTGTTGTCGCCGGGTTTAGCGGCAGCAGCTGCCTTTTGTTTCTATGTCGCCGGATTGCTTTGTTGAGCTAGCTCCTGGCAGTTTATTCCAGGGCGCTTTCGTCAACAACAGTCCTAAAGCACAAGTTCCAGAAAGTCCGGCGAAGGTCAGGCCGGCTCCGAAAAATGCCGGGATGATGAGAAACCATGGGTTGACGAAAATCGCCAATGCGAGGCCTGTCAGTACTCCGGTGCCGATGATGAGCTGAATCTGTCGTTCGAGAGGAAGCATCTTTTTGCCTTTCTTCGTTGGCAACCCAGCTTCCCGCCAGGCCAGCAGTCCACCTTCCAGAATTCTTGGCTGAAAGCCCTTGCCTGAAAGTGCATAAGCTCCCCGCTCAGCTCTTTTGCCGGATCTGCATATCACTACGAGCTGCCCCTTCCTTGATACTTCCTCGCAGCGGGATTCAAGCTCGTCCAGCGGTAGATTGATGGAATCGGCGATGTGCTCCGTTTCGAATTCGATCGGGCTGCGGACATCGAGAAGTACGGACTGCTCAGTATTTGCCGCCAGGTCAGCCGCAGCGATTGGTTGACAGCTAGTGGATTTTGGTCGCTCT
The DNA here is from genome assembly GCA_021772155.1 of Candidatus Obscuribacter sp. Taxonomy (GTDB): domain Bacteria; phylum Cyanobacteriota; class Vampirovibrionia; order Obscuribacterales; family Obscuribacteraceae; genus JADYXS01. Next base: position 5,386 of record JADYXS010000625.1, on the reverse strand, counting down.
GGCATAGAATAGCCCTCACGTCGGTATGGATTCACTATATCACCAATTGGTTATATGGTGAATCAACCATCTGGCTGATTGTGAAATCAAGCAGATGGTTGTAGACTAACAGTGAATGTTGGTGGCCGTTCTCATTATGAAAGACAAAAATAAGCTCCTGTCACGATCAGCTCTGGAAATTGTTGCCGCCCGGTTTCGAGCGCTATCTGATGCCTCTCGCTTGCAGATACTGCAACTCCTTTTTCACGGAGAGCGTTCGGTTCAGGAATTGTGCGAGTTGAGCGGCATGAGTCAAGCGAACGTCAGCAAGCATTTGTCTGTTCTGGCTGAACAGGCAATAGTCCAGAAGCGGCGACAGGGACTTTTTGTCTTCTACAGCGTTGGCGACAGCACCATCTATGAGCTTTGCGATATCGTATGCAGTGCGGTCGGCAAGCGCTACGGGCAGGTTATGAAAGAGTTTTCTGAAAGTTAGAGGAAAATTGCACAGTTCTCTCTTTGTTGTCGGTCGGCGATAACCGGCCTGGGCATGCCTGGCTGAAGTTCTTTCGTCCTCCCCGAGGACGTTTGTGATCGAGCTGGCTTATGCCAGATCGGTACTTACTGGGACACCACCCTGTACAATCGCCCAAGTTGCTACGGGTGGGGCCCTAATCGTGAATTGCAAAGTATCAATCATGGCCTGTTTGATGGCACTTGTTTGTTTTAATCAAGCGCCATTGTCGGCGAATGCCTGTACTGACTTTCTCGTCAAGACAACCGATGGCACAAGTATCGTTGGTCGTTCTATGGAGTGGGGGACGGACCTACAGTCACACGTCTGGTTTCATGCCCGGGGCGAATCACGATCCTCGACAGCACCTGATGGGGAAAACAGGTCTGAAATGGAAATCTAAGTACGGTTATCTTGGTCTTGATGCGGACAACATGCCGCTGGCCGTTGATGGCATTAACGAAACCGGATTTTCTCTGGGGCTGCTCTGGCTTCCGGGGACCGTTTATCAGGATGTGCCCGGTGCTACTCCGGAAGTAGCCATGAGCGTGGTGGATATTGGACACTGGATTCTCGGTAATTTCAAAACAGTGGCTGAAGTTAAGGCAGCAATTGGCAATGTGCGAGTCTGGGCGCCAAAGCTGGCCGACTGGGGAGGCACCCCCACGGCGCATCTGGCATTGCATGACGCGCAGGGCAACAGCGTCGTCATTGAATTTGTAGACGGGCAACAGAAGATGTACGACAACCCAGGTCGTGTGCTCACCAATGCACCCACATTCGATTGGCAGACGACAAATTTACGCAATTACATTCATGTATCTGCGGCCAATGCCCAGCCCGCCGCGATACGTGGCTCGGTACTGGCTCCTCCTGGGCAAGGAGGCGGCTTTCTTGGCATTCCGGGAGACTGGACACCGCCGTCGCGTTTTGTACGCACTACTGCCATGCTGGCATTCGCTAAAGCAGTAAAAGATGCGCCAGCCGGGGTGAATTTAGCGCAGCACGTCTTGAATGCCGTCGACATACCGCTGGGCGATGTGCGCGAAGCAACTGGCGAGTTGGACCACAGCGATTACACACAGTGGATTGTCGTAAAGGATTTGACCAACCGTGTGTTGTACTTCCGTTCATACGATAACTTGACGCTGCGAGCTATTGATCTGAAGAAGCTGAACTTCACAGAGGGCACCAAATCCAGAAGACTCACGCCGATAGCCGGTGGCAATCCGGTGATTGATGTTACCGGTCAGAACCCTTAGGTTTAGGAGCTGGAGCAAGCGTTCCCTCGCCGTATCCCTGATGCCAGACTTGTGAGACATCGTGTCCAGAGAACGGTTTTCCGGAAAATGGTGATTCTGACGTGTAAATCGCTACAAAATAGTTGGACGCTTTGGGCTGTCCCAACTGATAAGTCTCAATGAATTTCGAATAATCGAAGTTAGTTACCGGTCCGGATAACGCGGCGAATTTTATTTGTTTTTTCTGTTCGAACAAGTAAAGTCCGTATCTATCTGAAACGACCGGTATATGGGGCTGGCGATATGGCTGCAGAACAGTCAGCGCTTCATTTCCGGGCGCACCTTCTACATAACCGGAATCACGAAGTAAGTGGCTGGAGATATTTCCCACGATCCAGTGCCGCACAGGAGTATTCACTCCAGGGGCAACAGGATGCGGATAGGAGCCTGTTGCATTCCCGTCGAGATCCAGCACCATGAGCGTATAGAATTTCCCCGCTTTGGCATGTTTCCATCGGACAACAGGAGCATTTGGTATGTCCGATTGGAGAAAGAGGTTCCCGCAGCTCACCGTTCCGTTGTAGTGGTTATCCACCACTGTAAACGTAACTTCTAGCAGAGGGTCCGAGCACGTATAGCTCAGCTCCCTTGCCGAAGCGGATGGAAGCATTGCAAGTAGTGCGCAAGAAGCTAGCACCGCATGCAGTGCTAGCTTTTTGCGAATATGGATTTTGCTGCGTATGTTGAGTCCCGTTCCATGGTTTGTTTAGTGCATCTTGGGAGCGTCGGATTCCAGCCGCTAATGGCAGGGGAATTCAGCTGCATGGCAGCATGAGATGCTGCCACTACAATCGGAGCTGGCGGGACGCCGGTTCTCCCGGAAAAAGCCGAAGAGCCGCCCGGATGGCGGCTCTTCCAGGGAGGAAATCCCCTTATTTGATTTCCTCGAGTGTGGACGGTCCTGATCCGGAAGTGGGGTCAATTCTCATCGGCCATTGAGTGCTGTTGAAGGGCACCAGCGGTGGTAGGAATGGCTTTAGTCCGCGCTTGGTTGCTTCAGCTGTGATAGCTGCGCGTCCGCCGGAACCAAGCAGTTCATAGTCCATCAGGTGATAGTCTTTGTAGAACGACTGACCCAAAGCGCGATCAGAAATGATTCGGACAAATCCAGTCAACATATCATCCGGGCTGGCTGTGAAGTCGGTTGTTTCCATGAGAATCAACCGGTCATTGATAGCCTTTTCGCCCATGAATTGAGCAAGAAGGGTGAACAAGATGTTGTTTTGGCGAGCAACATAGATTGTATTGGTCAGAGCGTATGTCTTGTCCCAATCCTTGCCCAACAACGTTTTCCACTGCTCAAGCACACCGTACCAATGTCCGACTTGTGCGTTTGCAGATACCCCGATCAGTTTCGCTAGGTTCGGCTTGACTCCGTGAGTGTAGGTGATCACTTCGTCGTAAGTGAAGGATCCTTTGGCCAGGCACTGATCCATAAAAGCCAGGACCTGTTTCAGCGTGTCTTTCATCAAGTCTCGATCTTCTGGCTTTATATCCGTTATCTGATCCAGCGCTTCAATGCCCGTTTGAACGCGCGTGCGATAGGCTTTCATTTCACCAACCCAGGATTGGTCAGTGGCGGAAGTGGTGACCAGCGGCGCCACCCAGTCGTAGGTAACCATGGCGCAGTGACCGACAGACTTCGCCATCTTGTAGACCTTGGGAGGAGGTGGTGCCTCGACCGGATCCTTGCCTGGTGCATAGAGAATGAACCGTCCACCGTCGCCGCTGAAAAGTCCCATGATCAGCGGAATGCGCTCTCGCAGGTGCTTCTTATAGAGAGCAATGCGTGCTTCGTAAAGTGGAAACATTCCTTCGTTGAGGGCGTATAGATTTTTGAAGGCTATGTCGTTTTTGGCGGGCGGAGCGCCTTCGTTCAAAGTGATGATCTTCATGTAGTCTGGAACATCGTCAGCTTTAGCAGTCGATGGAAACGACAAGCAAAGAGCAGCGCAGACTGCGCTGGTAAAGGCTGTTTTTTTCATGTAACCCCGGTGTTTATGCATTGTGTGTTCAATTACCCCCAGTGGACGGTTGTGAGATTTAGTTCTAGTGTTTCAATCGAGTTTGAATTTGTGATGCTTCAGTCAATTGCGCGCAACAAATCGGACAAGCCAACATCCATCAGCCCAATCACCGCTCTTATGTCGTAGAGCATTCTGATGCGGTTTGTCATGAGCTTGGCTGTCTCTGACCAATAGTGATGAGACGGTCCCAGGGCCGCAAGCTTCTCTTGGGTGGATCGCTGGTCCACATTTACAGAGACTACTTTGGTTGTTTTCCAGTACTTCATCAGCAGCCCTTTTCGACTGAGCCCGCCTGCCTGTTCTGAGGCAGGAGAATTGAGGAACTTGGTCAGCGTAGGAGAAAGTTGGCAATTGCCAGCTGTATCTATACCGAAGACCGACGCAAGTGTGTTGGGAGCGGCCTTCGTCATCCGTATCCCACCATGTTTCTCCAGAACAGTTGCGGCAGTCAGGCCTCCCACAAGATAGCCGGAAACTATGTTCAGTCGATTGCTGTACAAACCGTTTCTCGGATCTGCTGATAGACCTAATGGGCCGGAGGCGATTATTCCAAGAATGCTGATTTGAAAGAAGTTTGCATTGTTGGTGAGGTTAAGGGCAAGATCGCGCTGTCTGAGAACTCTGTCTCTTGCCGTCGTTTCCACGGCAATCTCCATGTTGAGTTGATCGATTGCCTTTCTTGTGTCCAGCGAAGCCGAAAATACTCTTCTTGTGAGAAACAACTGCTGGTTCAATTTATCATTCTGGGATGTGGTCGCTGTTCTACCATTCACCATAGAGATTAAGTGCTCTGTGCGTGGTTGAACTCCGAGGAGTTCTGCCATTGCAGCTGCAGCTGGATTCAATGTTGTTGTGGCTGCACTTGAGGCACTATCGAATTTGGCTTCAGCTGGCTCTGTAGCTTCAATCAGCGCAAGGAAATCGCTGTCTATTTCTTCCAGCCGTGCCTTTAATGATTGCATCAAATCGATTCGATTACGGACAACTTTTATGGTGTCACGTTCAGTTGGTGACATCGCTGCTAGTTTTAGCTGATTCGTTTTGTCATCGAGATTCATCGTGGCGACGTGTCTTTCTTTCCATCGTGCAAGAAGGAAATCTCGTCTGGATTTCCCATCCTTGGACCCCGGTTCGGGGCTATCCAGATAATCGGAGATGAGCGGGGAAAATCGGTATTCATTCTGTGTGTTCGGATGGAAAAATTGGGCAAGCGAATTCGGTGGTGTATCGACCTTTCGAGAACCGCCCCGCATTAGCCAGAGGCCCAGTGCCGACAGCCCGGTACCGATGCTTCCCTGGATTACGAACATTTCGTTTCCAGCTTTGGATTGCCCTTTAAGGAACAACAATCCGGCAATTGCCCCAAATATCCCGGTTTGAATGAAGTTCGCGTCGTAGTTACGCTGCAGTCTCTGTCCGCGTTGCCGGAGAAGGTGCGAGAGAACAACGTCGTAAGCATAATTGACCTCTTGATCAATTTTGCCGGTTGCTGCGCGCATATCTAGCATTCCGGCAAGAACAGTTTCCAGTAAATTTATTTCGAGTTCTGCTCTGCGGCTTGTGTT
>JADYXS010000624.1 GCA_021772155.1 Candidatus Obscuribacter sp. | reverse complement strand
CTCATAACCCAAAGGTCGTAAGTTCAAATCTTACCCCCGCAACCAAATAAGCCGACCGCAAGGTCGGCTTTTTCTTTGCCACTATATACGGTGCGGCCGGTTAGTTTGTAGGAGACGGGCTGACCGTAGCGCGTGCACTGGTTGCCGTGCCGAGTTGCGCTACCTGTCGGCTCACGTTTTGCCGAACCGTCCGGGCATGAATCGAAAGTCCATTGCAAAACGTTTGAGTTCGCTTTCACGCAACAGGCGAGGGCAGGCCCCTCCCCTACAAGCACGTTGTCGAGCTCATTGAAAACGACAACGAGAAAGTCCTACCTATATAAGCTGAACTCCGCACAGTGTTCTATTGTCAGCCTGGCAGCTCACGGAGCGCTGCATACGACTGCCTGCGCTGTTTTGTGACTGTTAGACGGCCCAATTACAACCGCGCGCCGCGCAGTAGAACAGTTGCATTAGTTAAAATGGAGCGGGAAGCGGGAATCGAACCCGCGTGTGCAGCTTGGAAGGCTGCCGTTCTACCATTGAACTACTCCCGCATCATTTTCGATCTTACCACAACAAGTGTTTCTACTTGCTCAGCCAGCCCCAAATCTTGGTAACCAAAGGACATTCATTAGACGTTTCTGATATGTCCTTCTGAGTACCTCTAAGCGCTTGTAGGTGAGATAGTTCGGTGCTACTGTAGGTTAACAGTTGTATCTTTTATGTGAATATTTCGTTCAGATGTTTAGTATCGAATTGGTATCACTATTAGTAGGTAACCCTCGCTCATGGCGACTTATATTCAAAGACTCGCAGCCATGACAGATCGACCATTAGAATTGGTCCAGGCAGACGGTGCTGCTCTTCCTCAGCGGCTCGTTCCGGCTCATATCGAGCGATTGAAAGCTTACCAACCTGGTCGTCCGCCGCGGCAATTGATGCAGGAACTGGGGATCGACCGGTTCATTCATTTGGCATCAAATGAAAACCCGATGGGACCTCCGAAAAGCGCTCTTGACGCCATGCAAGAAGCGATGCACGGCGTGCACCGCTATCCGGAATCGGGTGCTTTCACATTACGTGAATCTCTTGCAGACATTTACCGTGTCGGTGTTGAGAACATAGCTGTGGGCAGCGGTTCCGAGAGCATCATGGCGAATATCATTCGCGCGTTCCTTTCCGATACCGACGAGGTTGTTACCTCGGAAGGAACCTTCATCGGCTTCTACGTCCTTGTCAATTCGCAAGGGTCAAAGCTCAAGTTGGTGCCGCTAAAGGACTATCATTTTGATCTCGATGGTATTGCATCTGCTATCACGGACAAGACTAAATTAGTTTACTTGTGCAATCCGAATAACCCGACCGGTACTATTTTTTCGCGAACCGAATTCGAAGAGTTCATGAGGAAAATTCCAGAGCATGTGCTCGTCATACTTGATGAAGCCTACTTCGAGTACACAATGGGTGTCGCTGAGTTTCCAGATTCGATGACGTACCGTTACGACAACGTGATTACCTTGCGCACGTTCTCTAAGGCATACGGAATGGCCGGCATAAGATTAGGTTACGGCCTCGGACACGATTATCTGATTAGCTTCGTGAATAAAGTAAAACTGCCGTTTGAGCCTAATATGCTGGCTCAGGTCGCTGGTGTTGCTGCATTGCAAGATACTGAATATCTGCGACAAGCGTTGGACAACAACGATGTCGGTATGAAGATCATCACGCAAGAGTTTCAACGGCTCGGTATTCGCTACATACCGTCGCACTCTAATTTTGTCCTAGTACCTTATGGTTCGGCAGATAGGGTTGCAGCTTTGCATGAAAACTTGCTGCGGCAGGGAATCGCCATTAGACCTCTAAGTGCGTTTGGTTTGCCGGATTGCTTCAGGGTCACCATCGGATTGCCGGACGAAAACGAAGCTTTCGTCAAAGTCTTCCGCAAACTCGCTTAGAACGCCTGATTCTCAAATGTCTTGAATATTAAGGGCTTTTTCCTGGCGCGCAATGCCGCGCGTAGATTAACCAGTCGTGCCTGGCAGTGAGTTTCTTCGGATGCGGCTGTCGGATTTACTTCGCGAGTTTGCTGAAAGATTTCCGCAGCGTGTTCGTAAAGTGGCACTGCCGCTCGAAACTGTTGTGTTTCCACATAGCAGTCTGCCAGAATCTTGAGCTGAATTCCGGTTTCGAAGCTATCGAGACCATAGGCAGATTTACTGAGTTCAAGGGCTCGTAGTAAGCATTGCTTCGTTTTATTCGGCTCGGACGTTGCAAAATAGGCTGCAAGTGCTGAACAATGGGAGATTAATGCTTTTTGTACATGGTGATATCGTTCGTCCCACCGTTTTTTCATGACCCGTTCAAACAACTCGTTTCCAAGCTTTTGCTTTTCCGCGGCGGAATTGTCTGGGAGCATAAACAGTACGCACATAGCACCGAGTTCATCGATGTCTCCAGGCTTTTCGCGCTCGGCGGCGAGCCATTCTTTGCCTGCTTTCCGAGCGGCGACGTACCGCTTCATTTCAAGATACTTAAGGGTCAGCCGCCTGTAGATTCTTGTTCGTAAAGGGAAGCGTTCATCAGGCACCAAATCAAATTTTGCGTTGACTTCCTGAAAGCGTGCTGCAGTTCCTTCCAAAAAGGCAATTTCATCCGCAGGGCTGGCCATGACCGGTCTGGACGCTGGTGTCAGTTCCGAATTCAGTGCTTCCATTGCGAACTTCTGGCCGAACTGACCTAATTTGTCGCTGGCTTCCCATTCAATTTCTATTTTCTTCGGAGTGCCCGCGGCAACTTTAATTGCTTCGTCGTAGAGTCTCGAAATATTGGCATGGTCTGTGATGCTTCCCCCTACAGGGCGAAGAGTCATTGTGTTGAACCACGCTATAAATGCCGCTCTAGCAGCTTGCAGTTGTTTGCTGTCCTCAGCAACGCCCTTGGCGGCAGGGGAAATTGTTGTGCGGCTGAGATGTCCGAAAAAATGTTCCCATAGCATTGCGCCACCAGCTGTGACTAAAACTGCAGTTAAGCAAAGGCTGATGGACTTATTCCGTCTAGTTGCTTTCGCGCCACTGCTTCTTTGCTGTCCTGTGTGAGGCACCGAATCCGGTGCGATCTGCTTTCGCAGCGAAGATGAAACCTCTTCCATAGATTGAAGTCGATCAGCTGGATCGCGAGCTATCATCCGCTCGACGATTGATCGCAGCCATGTCGGTGTTTCCGCTGGTAAGGGAGCTGCCTTACCGTTTAGGTGGTCGTACATTACCGCAAACGCCGAATCCCCAGCGAACGGTGATTGTCCAGTGATCATTTCTTGCAAAACGCAACCGAGTGAATATATGTCTGAGCGGCAATCGAGCGGTTGTTGGGCGCATTGCTCCGGACTCATGTAATACGGAGTTCCTACGACGTGATCTGTTGCCGTTACTTTCTGCGAATTTTCTTCGTTCAAAATCTTCGCTAATCCGAAGTCTAAGATTTTCACTACCTGTGCACCATCTGCTTCGACCAGCATAATGTTGCTTGGTTTGATGTCTCGATGAACAATTCCACTTGCATGAGCTGAATGCAGAGCATCTGCAGCAGCGATTGTTATCGAGACTGCTGATTCATACGAGAACGTGCTGGAATGTTGTAGGAACTCAGCGATACTCTGTCCCTGCAAGAAATCCATTGCCAGAAAGCATTTGCCGCCATCTGCTCCGTAGGTGTAGATTTTGATGATGCTCGGATGATTAAGACCGCACAGCGCTTTTGCTTCAAGTTGAAATCGTTGCTGCGCTGATTTCTTGGCGAGCAGCCATGGGTGCAGCACCTTGAGTGCAACAACCCTGTCCATAGGCATTTGACGGGCTTTGTAGACGATGGCGGTGCCGCCCTGTCCAAGCGTGCTTAGAATCTCAAAGCGCTCGGCGAAGACCGAACCAATGGCCAGTTCTCCATTGGCTAAGGAAGGCGGTAAGTTTGTCTCATCCAGATCGGTCATGAACCCGTTCCTGTTCACCATTTCATTGTACCCAGCCCTGCTGTCAACGATATGCAGTTAGGCATTGCCAAGGGTGTCGGTCTCCGATATCTTATGAGCATGGGGCCCGGAAAGTGGGCACAATGTATGTGGAGATAAGCAAGGTACTTGGTTTGGAACCCAGTCCAAAAAAGACAAACGAATACGCCCGCAAGAGGCAGAGCGCTCAAGAAGCATTGAATGCTTTCCTTGTGGCCGCGTCGGCTCTGGCTGATAAAGGTCAGGTAGTCGATTCCGAGCTGAGATACCAGGATGCGCTGCGCACTGCGGAGCGAGAATTCGGCCCGGAAAGCGATCAGACCATGCTGGTCTCAAGCATACTGGCCGCGTTTTATCGGGCTCGAAACAGATTGGAGGAAGCCGCCCTGCTGGAAGCTCGTTTGGAGTCATGGCAGATGCCGGTAACACAGACTTCCCAGTCCGACCCGGGCATGTTAGGCAAGCCGCTCATAAAAAAGGCAGATCAAGATGGCCTGCTTAGAAAGCCGGCGATGGACGTGCCAACAAGTCTGCGCAAATCCTGTCAAATTCTCGGACTGTCACTTGAAGGTGGTATCACGATTCAAAGTGTCAACAAAGCCTGGAAAGATCAGATGTTGCAGCGCTCGGCGCACCCCGATCTGGGTGGCAATGCCGATGAAGCTCTTTTGCTCAATAAGGCGAAAGAAGAGCTCATGGCCTACCTCGAGTCACGGGCACCGAAGTTGGGCACCAAATTTACTAGGTAGCTGAAGTTCTGAACCAGCGATAGGTTACATATATGCAGCGAATCGACGGCGGTGAAATTCGGTTTTCACCTCATGATCTGATCAATTTCATGCAATGCAAATTCATCTCTTGGATGGATCGCTGTTACGTGGACAACCGCGCGCTGAAACCTGATGAAGATGATGGCGGAACGCAGATTCTGCAAAAGAAGGGAATTGAGCATGAAATTGCTTATCGAGATAATGAGCTCAGCAAAGGAAAATCGATAATTGAAATCGCCGACGGAGCGGATGCCTTCCAGCGAACGTTGGAAGCGATGCGAGAAGGTCCGGAAGTTATTTATCAGGCCGTTCTTCGGCACGGCAACTTTGGCGGGATTGCGGATTTTCTTTATCGTTGTGAGGGGGAGTCGCTACTGGGCAATTACCATTACGACGTGCGTGATACCAAGCTGGCTAAGAAGACCAAGCCGGAATTTGTCATTCAGCTTTGTTGCTACGCAGATTTGCTCGAAAGTATTCAAGGGAGGCTTCCGCAACATGTCGGTATCGAGCTGGGCTCCGGGCTTTATGATGAGTTTCGTACAGAGGATTACTACTTTTACTATCGAACTCTAAAACAGGCTTTTCTGCATTTCATGGAAGCGTTTGATCCCAATGTCATTCCAGATGATATTCGCGTGATGCCCTTTAGTCGATGGAACACGGAAGCGAAACGTCTAATAGAGGCTCGCGATGAGCTTTCGCAGGTCGCCAACATGCACCGGGTCCAGATGCGACGGCTAAAGGCAAGCAATATCAGCACTGTCAAAAGCCTTGCTACCAGTGATCTGCATTTCGTTCCGGGTATCGGGATTGAAACGTTTGGCACGTTGAAACAACAAGCCAGATTGCAAATCGACTCGCGTGGATGCACTATTCCTAAGTTTGAAGTCTTGCCTGCCGCTCATGCCGGGGCGCGGCGTGGCTTGGCCTTGCTCCCTGCGCACGATCCATTGGATGTTTGGTTCGACATGGAAGGTTACCCGCACTTGGAGGGTGGGCTGGAGTACTTGTTCGGTGCCTCGCATATTGATCTTTCAGGAAATGAGCAATTTGCTGAGTTCTGGGCGCATGATCGGGCTCAAGAAAAACGGGCGTTCGAACAGTTCGTTGACTGGATTTACTCTCGCTGGCAAGCAAACCCGGGAATGCACGTCTACCACTATGCAAGCTACGAGGTAAGCGCGATGCGTCGCCTGATGGGGCGACACGGAACGCGTGAGCTGGAGATCGATGACCTGTTGCGCAATGAGGTGTTCGTCGATCTCTTTCAGATCGTTCGCCACAGTTTACGCATTGGTGAACCGAGATACTCGATCAAGAACGTAGAACATCTGTATCGTGGCAAAAGAGATGGTGACGTTTCCAATGCTGTTGATTCAATTGTATTTTACGAGCGTTGGTCTGTGGAACCCGATGGTGACACTTGGGAAACATCAAAGACGTTAGCCAATATTCGTGAATACAACATGCTCGACTGCCAATCCACAATGGAGCTGACGAATTGGCTGCGCGAGCGACAAGCGGAATACGGGATCCCGTTTCGAGCAAAGCAGGCAAAGAAAGAGCAAGATGTCGATACGACGAAACCCACCAATCCCACTGCCCGGCGTAATGCCGAGTTAGCCGAAGTGATCTTGCTAAAAAGTGAAGATTCACATTTATCTGAAGAGGCTCGCCAACTGCATGTTCTCTTGGGGTATTTGCTTCGATTTCATGAGCGAGAGTCTAAGCCGTTTTGGTGGTCCGTTTTTGACCGAATTTCGATGACTCAAGATGAGCTGATGTTTGATGCTGAATGTCTCGG
>JADYXS010000623.1 GCA_021772155.1 Candidatus Obscuribacter sp. | reverse complement strand
TTGGGCAACAGCGCATAGTTTCGGTCGGAGACTGGCACGTCCACAACGACAACTGGGATTTTTTCCGTTCGCAAAAGTGCGAGTAGTTTGGTGAAGTATTGCTTCTGATTGTTGAACTGCGTTTGATTGACAGGCATGTACATCGCGCCATAGCCGCCCATATCAGACAAATCATTTGGCGGTTGCGCGTAGACGACTTTGGTCTCAGTTAGCACGCCGACGTCTTTTTTCCCTTTAGTGGGATCGGCACCGCGGCTGGCTGGATTGGCGTCATGCAGGGTTAGTGCATTTCCTGTTGTTGTCGAAGTCCAGGCACAAAGAAAATCTTTGTAGTCCGTTCTGGTTCGATACAGCGTCCACGCGATCCCAAGGGCGCTGTCGAAAACCCGGGTGAACTCGGCTTTCTGAGCGATCAAATCAGGCAGCGAGCTGAAATCAGCCAAAATAGAATAAGTCGCCGTTTTATCGATCTGACTTCGCTGATTGTCCAGGAATTCGCGAGGGGCAACGCAGAGAACGGCGATTTTGGGGCGCTTTCCACTGGCTAGATACTTGCGCGCAATCAGATAGTCATCTGATACCACGCTGGCCGCGACGGCGGCATTGCAGACTGTCACCTTGTTGCCAACGCGGTTTGCGAGCAGGCTTTGCAGATAATCGGCTTTCTTGTATTCGTCGATGTAATTTCGGTAGTACCAACGGTCGTACCGCGTTTTGATGCCATTGAATTTATCGTCACAACGCACCGCCGGTACAAGGACGATCGACGATCCCAAAAGCAAAACATCTTTGTTTTCGCCGGCGTTTAGAATCTCAGGCAGTTTCGAGACGAGAAAGTTCTGATTGATGCTGGTGAGTCCAGTGTTGTTAAACCAGCGCAATGGTTTGGCCGCGCTCACGAACCAATCGAAAGCGAAAATCCAGAGCAAAATCAGGGCAAATGTACTGCCAAATACGCGCATGCGGACATTATTGACAATTTGCTCTGATCCAACATGAGCGTCATTTCAAGGTACTAACACTGAATGACAAGAGGCGAGGTGGTAGTATCACCCCCGGCGCCCCCATGGAGAGCTCTATGCTTTTCACCACTTTTCAATATGCGATATTCCTGCCGGCGATTGTATTGCTGTACTGGGTGCTGCCGCGAAGTCTACGCTTGCCGATGCTGCTTATAGCCAGCTATGGCTTTTATATGAGCTGGATTCCAGCTTTCATTTTGCTAATCCTGCCGCTGACTTTTTTCAACTGGGTCTATGGTCGGTTTCTGAATGGCTGTACAACTCATCGCAAGCTGGTGTTTGGTCTTGGAATAGCAGCTAACCTGCTTGTCCTCGGTGTATTTAAGTATGCTGACTTTGCCGTCCGTTCGCTGGCTGAGCTCGTCCATGTCACCACGCATCAGTCTCCGGACTGGGCGGTAAATGTAATTTTGCCGCTAGGTATCTCATTCTTTACGTTTGAGTTCATTCATTACCTTTTTGAGATTCACAAAGGCAACAAACCGATAGATTCTTTTGTCCTCTTCGCGTTGTATGCCGCATTCTTCCCAACGCAAATCGCCGGACCAATCAAGCGTTATCCGGATTTTGTCGAACAAATGTTGGAAGAACGCAAGCTGAAGCTTTCGTATTTTGATGAAGGAATTCCGTTAATCATTATTGGGTTGGCGAAGAAGTTATTGCTGGCGGACAGCCTCGCTGTTTTCGTGCAAATGGGAATGGCGATGCCGAGCGCCTATGGCGCAGTTGAGATGTGGTTGTTCGCTTACGCTTTTGCCTTCCAGATCTATTTTGACTTTTCCGGCTACACAGATATTGCGCGCGGCTCCGCAATGCTGTTTGGCTATCACATTCCAATCAATTTCAACATGCCTTACATTGCATCGAACATTGCAGATTTCTGGCGCCGTTGGCACATATCGCTTTCCAGCTGGTTGCGGGATTACCTATTCATTCCACTGGGCGGCTCTCGCGGCGGACGCTGGGCCACTAATCGTAACTTGCTGGCGACTATGGCTCTGGGCGGACTCTGGCACGGAGCCTCATGGAACTTTGTTATCTGGGGCATTTTTCACGGCGCGCTGCTGGTTGGTCATCGCGAATTTGTCGCATGGTCGCAGGCTGTGCCCGTGTTAAGAACGGCTTTGGATAGTCGATTCGGTAAGATGTTCTCCATCTTCTTTACGTTCCAGCTGGTCTGCATCGGCTGGGTATTTTTCCGTGTTCAAGATCCGAAGGTCTCGATTGCCATAGTTAAGAAGATGGTCTTCCTACAGCCAATCTTCACCAGTATTGAAGCAAATCAGTTTCTTGTGCTGAATCAGAAACTGCCGATCGCAGTTCCCGTCGCGCTAGCAATGATCATTGGACTCTTGGTGCTGAACATTCCAATCAGTTGGGCCAATGAGAAGGGCCTCTTCCGCAAGGCTCCGCCGGTGCTTAAAGCAGCATTTTGTGCACTGACAGTGATTCTAGTGGTGACGTTCTTGCCTGACAGCAATCCGCCTTTCATCTACTTCCAGTTTTGAGGGGCAATGGATTGGTGAGCTCCGCACAACTGGTCGTTCCGTCGCTTGCCTCCGGCACGCCCGATGCAACTCCCGAAGGCGCGCGCTTTCCGTTCTTGCCACTGATGGCGGTGGTGCTTGCAGTTTTGCTGGTGCAAGCCGTGTGGTTCTCTTACGATCTGCGCGTGCCATCGACTGACGAAGCGGGGCACATTCTTAACGGCTTACAGTACAAGGACTTACTCCGCCACCCGACCTTTTGGAAACCGGATTGGATAATCAAGTTCCTGTCGGTAAATCCGTTCTATCCGCCTGGTGTGTACATCTACGACGGTTTCTTGAAACTTGTTCTGGGCAATGGCCGATGGGTCGACAACTTATGCTGGCTGTCTTACGTTGCACTGCTGACGGCAGCCACCTACGGAATTGCTTGGCAAACAACTTTTCGCTGGAAGATAGCCGCGACGGCTGCTGTGCTTGTTAATCTATATCCACAGATTGCTTTTCTGAGCCACGTTTATATGCTCGATCTGCCGCTTGTCGCTACCGTTAGTGCTGGTTTGTTTGCCTTGCTATGGTGGCAATCGAAACCCACTTGGACACGGACTGTCGTTACTGGGATTGTTCTAATTCTCGCTTGCCTGACGAAACAGCTTGGCGCTGCCTATTTGATACCGCCGTGTCTTTACCTTCTTGTTGTTTCGCGCTCCAAGCCTAAAGTAATCGCAATGGGTGCAATGGTTGCTGCGGTTATGTTGCCTTGGCTTGCCGTGAACATCCAGTGGATCAAGAACTACGCCAACGAAAATGCTGCAAACATGCAGGGTGTTTCGAATTCACCGCTCAATGTGTTTTTTGATTATGGCGTTGGACTGACCTATTCATTATCCCTACTTTTCACGATCATGCTGGCAGTGGCTTGTGCATTCCTGTTGCGTGAGAATCATCGACGCCTGATTCTGTTGTATGTCACGGCCATAGGTGGTCTTTTCCTTACGAGTCTGTTGAGCTGTACGTTCCCGCTGGACCGTTATGCCGCCCCGGTGCTGGTTGTCTGCGCCGTCATGACCGCTTATGGTGGTGCCGGTATATTCGCACGCCAAAGAAATTGGGGCGCTGGCTTTGCCTTTGTGGTGGCACTGGCTGGTGCGCTCCAGTATGCGTCATTTTGTTTCTCACCTGTTCCTGTAGCGGCGGCCTGGCTGGAGCAGTGTGGAAAATTCTTTCACCCTGAGCTTCGAGAGTTCCGCGGGGCGCGCATTCCCAAGAGCTTGCCCGTCGATGCTACTGGTTGGGGACAGGCGTGGGTTATTGACACGATCGCTCAAACCGACCCGCAATCACCGGTCTGGTTGAATATTTTGCCCTCGCATGGAATGTTCAATCCACACTCATTCGAGCTTCTCGCTCTGGAAAAGGGCTCTCCGATAAAGCCGACAACCAGTCGTTACTGGACAATAATGGGCGATAGTGTGGACTTTTCTCCGGAAAAAGCGCTCTATCATCACTGGTATCTACTTAAGTCCGGACATCAAGGAAACCCGTTTAAGGACGAGGAATCGCAGAATAACTACGACAAGCTCGTCAGCTTCGTTGAGAGCGGCGGGCGGTTTAGGGCCGTTGCTGAAAAAGCGATTCCGGATGGATCTATTTTGACGTTGTATCGCCAAAAATAGAGCAACCTGATGTCCTGTACAACTCCTATTGCCTTGTCCTTAATTGGTTACAGGTGAGCTATGGGTATTGTATTTTGTGACCATATTGACTAAAGCGCCTAAATTAGCTAAATTGGTCATACGGTGACTGTTCCGCGACCAGGCACGAAGGACTAACTGATTGAAGAAACTGGCTGCCACTGAGGCGAAGAACAATTTTGGTGCCGCGATGGATGCCGCACTTGCTGAACCGGTCATGGTTGAGAAGTCTGGGCGCCCTTCAATAGTGATGATATCTGTGGCTGAGTACGAGCGACTGGTCGCGCTTGAGGATGCCTACTGGGCTCATCGGGCAGCCGCGGCCGAAGCCGGTGGCTGGGCATCTGCGGACGAGGTCAAGGCTTTGATCGAGGACGCCACGAGTGCGTAAGCTCGGTATGACCAAAGAAGCGTTGGATTTTGTCCGAGGCCTTGAGGCTAAACCGTTCAAACAGGTGATGAACAAAGTCCTGAGCCTGCTTGGGAATCCGGCCCCGACAGACTCGATTCGTATGAAAGGCTTTGAAGCGTTGTATCGCACTGATATAGGCGAGAACAGAATTGTCTATCGCTTCGATGCCGACAATGTCGCGATCATCGTCATTGGAAAACGCAATGACGATGAGGTTTGCAAGCAAGTCGATCGCAAGAAGCCATAGCTTCGAACTTTTGCCAGGGGCACCTGGAACATTGTTGTCTGGACAATGTCATGACAGTTGTGGTAGTGTTTGAGGTGTATGCGTCAAATATACCGTCCGTGTTTTTATAGGCCCGCAAATCAAAATGGCAACTCAAGACAAATCATTGAAATCAGAAAAGTTTGATTTGCGTATGACTGCTAAAGAGCGTCAGCTTATAGATGCGGCTGCTAAATTGAAGAGCACGTCACCGACCGGATTTATTCGTCAGCAAGCTGTCGCTGCTGCGGAGGCGGTGCTACACGACCAACAACGTTTCGTCTTGACGGCTGAGCAGTGGGCCATCGTCAACGAATCGTTTGAAGGTCCTGCCAAGATTCTTCCAAACTTGCGCACTATCATGGAAGAGCCTGATGAGTGGGACGAGGGCTGATTCATTGGTCAAAAGGCCAACCGCTCTAACCAAGGCGCACGATGTCAGTCAATTCGATTGCGGAAAGCAGACGCTTTCTGATTGGCTCAAAAAATATGCACTGCAAAGTGACCAGAGCGGTCATACCAAAACTATGGTAATTGCTCAGGAGCAGCGCGTTATCGGCTACTATTCTTTTGCTGTCGTGTCTGTGGAGCATGAGGACAACACGTCTCCGCGCGTAAAAAAGGGCTTGGCTCGCTACAGCATCCCGATATTTTTGTTGGCAAGACTGGCAATCGACGTCAATTACCAAAATCAGCAGCTCGGTAGGCGTCTGGTGAAACACGCTCTAAAACGCGCAGCCCTTTTAGCCGTAAGGGATATTCCGATTCGTGCCGTCGTTGTCGATGCAATCGATGATGAAGCGAAACGCTACTACTCTAACTTTGATTTTGAGCCATGGCCGGTGGATGGAATGCGGATGTGGTTGCTCATGAAAGACCTGATCAAAACACTGAATGCCGCGCAGCAGACGAAGGCCGCCCGTAAAGGACGAAAACCTGCCCGCTGACAAGGTCTAGTTACGTTTCTTGATCGTGTGGAGAGCTTAACTCTGTCTCGGAAATGACAAGAGGCGAAAGTGCTAACATCTGCGCATGATTTTTAGCAGTATTCAGTATCTTCTCTTTCTTCCGCTAGTTGCCATACTCTACTGGCGGACGCAGGGAGCTGCCAGGCTTTGGCTTGTAGTTATTGCCAGCTATTTCTTCTATATGAGCTGGATGCCGGTCTACGGCGTCCTTCTTTTGGTGATGACAACTGCCTGCTGGGCGTTGGGGCTGGCGCTGCACTGGGCGCGCGAAAAGTCTCCGGGACTGCTCAAGCCGTTGCTTGCCATCGGGCTGCTCGCGAACCTTGGCTGCCTCTGCTATTACAAATACGCAAACTTTTTCATCTCAAATATGTTCGGAGCCTGCAACTGGTTTGCGAACACTATGCGGGTACCAGTGCCTTTTGCAACCTGGTCAGCGTTAGACATTCTGTTGCCGCTCGGTATTTCATTTTTTGTATTTGAATTTGTTCATTACATCGTGGATGTCTATCGCGGCGAAAAGCCTGTTACATCATGGCTTGAGTTCGCTGCCTTCGCTGCGTTTTTCCCTTCTCAGATTGCCGGACCGATCAAGCGCTATCAAGAGTTCGTGGTGTCGCTGAGAAAGCCGCTGCCTTGGTCTTCCCAACTGTTGTCCGAGGGCGGCACCTTGATCGCCCAAGGGATGTTCAAGAAGGTTGCAATTGCTGATCCTATCGGCGGAATCAT
>JADYXS010000622.1 GCA_021772155.1 Candidatus Obscuribacter sp. | reverse complement strand
GAGCGGGGCACGGCCGGAGCGCTGGCGGCCTCGCGCAGCACGATAGATAGCTTCACCCACATTTCTCCGCGCAGGACGCCATTGGGGTTTGTTGCTTCAACGACCAGGTGGGCGGTCCTCTTTACAGACTCCAACTCTGGAGCAATGAACTTCACTCGCCCTTCGACGACTGGGTCACTGCCATTGGCTGACGCTACGGGTCGAATTCGCACCCTGTCCACGGTGCGGCCTAGTACGCGGGAGATGAGGGATTCAGGAAGTTCACCTTCGATTTGAACCGACGAATAGTCTGCGATGTTCAGCAGTGCCGTACCGGCCTCAACCCAGTTTCCGACAAGGGCGTCGCGACGGACGATCACTCCATCCATCTCAGCGCGAATCTCCAGCGCGCTGCCTACCGCTGGATTTTCAGCCGTTCCCGCCTGCGGATCAATGTTGTGGATTGCAAGCATGGCGACCCGTGAGAGCCGCAATGCCTCAGCCTGCCGCCGCTGCGCCTCGGCTTCACGCTTGGCGACATCCACCTCAATCTGTTTTGCAAGCATCTCTCCATTGAGTTTGGCCACATCTGCTTGCCGGCTCTCAGCTTCTTTGCGAGACACGCCTTCGCCAGCAAGAGCGGCCATGCGTTGAGCATCGCGTTTGACCAGCTCCAATTGCTGCCGGATTCCTTCGATCTCAGCTTGGAACCGTTTGGCATCGCTCTCTCGGCGCTCAGCATCGAGCAGAACTTTTTCGACATCGACTCCGAGTTTTCTGACTTCGTAAAGGTTGCGCGCCAGCTCTGGACTATCAATAACCGCCAGGACCTCGCCGCTCTTTACTGTATCTCCGACCTGCTTAGTCAGGCGGACCAGTTTGCCCGCGACACGCGGCACAACAGAACGATGCTTATCGGGATGCGGCTTTACGACGCCCGTGATTTCCAGCACCTCTTCCAGTTTTTGCCCCTCGACAGCGGCGACTTTCAGGCCGATATGCTTGGCAGTCTCCGGCGTGAGAGTGCGCGGAGCATCAAGATCAAATTCGCCAATTTCCTCGTCGCCATGGCCGACGTGGGCGAAAACGCGGTGCCGCGTAGTCGACAAGATCAGCATCGAAAGTGAGGCAAATAACACGAGTACCAGCACGGCGGTTCGCTGCCAGAACGGGAGCGCACGAATGTATTCGCTCATAGGAGACTCCTGAAAAGGACTGCCCGTCACGTCTCAAGTTGAGGCGTCGATTAAGAAAGGATGTGGGACGACGATTGAGACGATGCAATCGATTGGCGAGTGACGACAGCACTAGCGCAATGAATCACATGTCAGATGTGAGAGGGGTTCAGATCAGAAACTGAGAATGAAGAACGTGGATAGATCGCGAGGTACCCGCTGGACCGGCCCGACCACTATGAAGTTTGAGCACCTCAATAGCGGCAGAGAAGTACGATTCTCTGGTGTCAAACCACACCGGCGCTTCGTCGGTATGCGGAACACTGACTAATGATTTCGTGGCTGCCTCTGCCGTGGATTGATAAGCAGCATGGCAATGGCAGTTCTGATGAGCAACGGAGAATGCGGTTGCAGATTTTCTGTCAGTAGTGCTTCGGGGTGAGCAGCACGATTGCTGCTCCGCTTTCCCTTGTGACTGCCCGACGACGGTCAACGGACTGAAGGCAATCCCGCAACAGCATAGCGGGCCAGCAAACGTGCTGATCAGGAAAGCAACAAGGATGGGGACTGCCATTCTGTCTTTCATCGCTACATCGTATACCACTCGGGGGTATCCACGTCAATAAGTTAACGTTCGCATGTTTTTATGACATCGTCAGTCAGCAGGCAAAACTCGGGCAATTCCTTTTCCTTACATGACCGTTGTTCGAATAAAACGCAGGCGGCAGTTTCTTCACGTTGATACGGCCAGAAATCCGCTACGCTTCAAGCCATGAGCGAACCAAAGATAAAACTAGAGAAGCGTTTAGCCGACCGCAAAGCCAAGCCGCAGAATTGGGCGAGTAATGCGCCGGTTAAACAGTGGGTGCAAAAAGGGATTTACGGGAAGAAGCCACCGAAGACGGGGCGATAACGAGCGGTGCTGGATTGCCAGTCTGAGCAGGACTTACGGGCATTTTCACTGGGTTACCGCGGTCGGTGCGTCATTGAGCAATGCATGGGATGGCTCAAGGAGTGCCTCAGGGAAGCGACTCGATTCTAAAAGTTGGCAATCAACTACCACGCGATGGTTTCCTTCTATGATCTGTCGGTTCTAGAATTACTGTTTTCAGACAGAGCCTTACTGTGTTACCGATGCTGCATTCTAAAAAAACATATTACGTTGCACTACTGTCCCGTTGAGCATTTCTAAAAATCTCACAAAGTACAACCGTATCGTGATTTGCGAGCGAAAACGATTTGAACTCGGAAGTATGCTGCGGCCTTTCCCCACTCGACGGGAAAGGCTTTTGTGCACTCCGGCAAAACTATTTTCGCGCAGTTTATTGAGCAACTTCCTCATCGTGAATTTTCAAAATGTGTCGCTCGATACCATGGCAATTACCGCATGCGCTCGTTCTCGTGCTGGGATCAATTTCTATGCATGGCCTTCGCTCAACTCGCCGGACTCGACAGTCTCGGCGACACTGTCGCGTGCTTGCGCACGCCCGACAATAAGCTGTACCATCTGGGCATTCGCGGTCATGTTTCCAAGAGCACGCTGGCCAAGGCCAACGAGCGCCGCGATTGGCGCATCTACGAAGATTTCGCGAGACATGTGATCGGTATCGCGCAGAAACTTTACGTGGGCGAAACGTGGAGCGAATCGCTCACGCATTCGGTCTATGCGTTCGATTCGTCGACCATCGATTTGTGTCTGACCTTGTTTCCGTGGGCCAAATTCCGCAAACGCAAAGCGGCCATCAAACTGCACACGCTCTTGGATGTGGTCAGTCAAATTCCGACGGTCATTCATATTACCATAGGGAAAATCCACGATGTCAATCTGCTGGACACGTTGGTTTACGAAGCGGGCGCAGTGTACCTGATCGACCGCGGCTACATCGATTACGCTCGGCTATACCGCCTGCACTGCTCCCAAGCGTACTACGTGACACGCGCGAAAAAGAACGCGAAATTCCGGCGCATGGAGTCACGCCCCGTCAACAGGGCCGCCGGAATTATCCGCGATCAACTCGTCCGGCTGGCCAATCCGGGCATGGCCGAAAACTATCCCGAACGCCTGCGCCGCATTGTCTACATCGATCCAGAGTCGGGAAAACGGCTGGTGTTTTTGACGAACAATTTCGAGCTGCCAGCGGAGACGATAGCGGCGTTGTATCGTTCGCGCTGGAAGGTCGAATTGTTTTTCAAATGGATCAAACAGAACTTGCGCATCAAAGCGTTTTTCGGGACCAGTGCCAACGCCGTGAAAACTCAAATCTGGATTGCAATTACGATGTATGTACTTGCAGCGATCATGAAAAAACAAATGAACCTGGAAGCACCGCTATCAAAAATCCTGCTGATTTTTCGTATCCACTCGTTCGAGAAAACTCCTTTGCACGACGCACTTTACGAGAACGGATTGCTGGAAAAAGAAGCTGCTTCTTGTAAACAGTTGTCGTTGTTCGACTTTTAACGGGACAGTAGTGAGTACGTTGCTTTTAATAATTCAACAGGAAATGAGTTACCCGCGGGTTCGGCGCTCTATGAAAACACGCGTTTTCATTGCCGCCCAGCCGCCGCTTCCTCCAACTGCTTCGGCACGTCCTTCAAAATCT
>JADYXS010000621.1 GCA_021772155.1 Candidatus Obscuribacter sp. | reverse complement strand
TGCCAATGGAGTTGTCCTCCCGGCTCCTGGTCCAACGCGAACGATAGTATCGTCGTCGATTGTTGTCGCCACGAAAGGCTGCAGGAGCACGGTAATTGTGGCAGGCGATGTTTCTTTAACAGTAACGCCGTTCTTAGTGAGCACATATTCCGGTCTTACATTCTGCCAATTGTCTGCTGCGTTTACCCGGTAGAACCCGCTGTAGAAGTCTTTAACTCCGCCCGGGGAGCGCTGAAACTGCACGCCGAATGTAGTATCAAGGTCAGCTTTTACTCTTGCCGAGCCGCCTGCCTGGAGCGCAATGGTCCGGTTCCCGAGGCGTACTGAGACGCGGGAGCCGGGGCTTCCGCGCATGCCGAATTGAAGTAAATCGCCTGCTTGCGCACCAATGTTTTGCTTAGGTTCTATGGACGCCTTGAGAATTTGAGCAGGGCTGGCCGGCACCGGCTTTGGTGGCGCTGGTCGCCGCACGGTAAGCGCGAAGTTTTGATCTGGGGCTCCGTTACGCACTATGTTGATTGGGTTGCTGCCCACCTGAAGCGGTATTACGTGCGCGTAAAATCCCTGGGCGTTGACACGAACTGGCTGTCCGTTGGCTGTTAGCGTTGAGCCAGGTTCAACGGCACCAACAAGGTAGGTCGAAGGTGCAGCTATGGCAGACTGGTCATGCGGGTGAATCAGACGAATACCGTTTTTGACTGAGCCGATCGGTTCTTTCGGTCCGGTCTGGGCCAGGCGGTGATTTTGGGCACCGGCTATCGGTTCCAATGCTATTTTGGCGGTGTTCGAAGCTGCGCAGCCGGCAACAAGACTGGTGAGAGTGGCTAAAAGTGCCACCAGCGCAGTCTTGGCGGCTCTTTGTTGATTCATCTTCGCTCCCAGTTTGACACCTATCATTTTACGGGTACTTTCAAGGTGTATTCTAAGGTTTAGGGTAGCCAGCTGATGTAAGCTGGTGAAATGGCTGGAGGAAATGGGTCGAATGCCGGTACAGCCCGGAGCTTCCGAACTTTTAGTTGGCAAAAATGGCAGGCCGCTGCGCGTGCTCCAGTTCACCGACACGCATTTTTTCGGCTCCGCAGAGGGACGTTTGATGGGTGTCGATACATCATTGACGTTTCGCCAGGTAATGGTTGCCGCCCATGAGGAACAGGGATCGCCCGACTTCTACCTTCTTACCGGAGATTTGTCTCAGGATGAGACAGAAGGTTCTTATCGGCGTTTTGCTGAAGCGGCCCAGGAGCTTAACTCCCCGACCTACTACCTGCCTGGAAATCACGATGTGCGTCCAATGATGCAGACGGCATTTGACCTGCATGGTCGACCGTTCCGCAGCGATACCAGCTTCGTTTGTGGCGATTGGAAAGTGATTTTGCTCGATACTCAAGTGGAAGGTCAGGTCGGCGGTCATCTGAGAGCATCGGAACTAGCCCGGCTCGACGCAGAGCTTTCAGCACACCCGGAGCTGCACACCTTGGTCACGCTCCACCATCATCCGCTGCCAGTCGGGTCGGACTGGATTGACCAGATCAAAGTCGGCAATAACACAGAGTTTTTAGCAGTCATCGACAAGCACAAGCATGTGCGGGCGGTACTTTGTGGGCACATACATCAGGAATTCGATCAGATGCGCAAGGGCGTTCGCTACCTGGGCACGCCGTCCACATGCGTGCAATTCAAGCCAAGATCCCAAGCGTTCGCTGTGGACGCATTGCCACCGGGCTATCGCTGGTTCAACTTGAATCCAGACGGCAAGATAGAGACCGGAGTCGGACGGGTCGAATCTGTCGCTGCCGGGCTAGACCTTGCATCTCTCGGTTATTAAATAGGAGAAAAGGAGGGCTAGATTGCCCTCCTTTTCTGAATAACTGGAGCGTACCGGGGTCGAACCGGTGACCTCATCAATGCCATTGATGCGCGCTACCAACTGCGCTAACGCCCCGTATAACAAACCTTATACCATATGGGCCGTCAGGTTATTGCGACGGCGCTCTAAACTCTCTTTCAGCCTGCCTTCTGGTGATACTGCGGGCTACCGGCAATCACAACTCGTAAAGATTATTCGAACCCTTCGGACAAGTGATATGCTGAATCCGAAAGTTTAGTAGGCGGGAAGGTCGATAAATTACATGCGCAACGAACGATTGCTTAGCGCACAAGATGCAGCACTGCTCATCATTGATGTCCAAGAGAGTTTTCGCAAGCAGCTCAAGGATCTTGACCTTCTAACTCGCAACATAACAATCCTCGCCGAAGCCGCGAAGATCCTTAAAGTTCCAGTATTGATAACTGAACAGTATCCGCAAGGGCTGGGAAAGACAATCGCCGAGATTTCAGCTTGTCTGGGCGAGCACAAATCGTTTGAAAAGAATGCATTCAGTTGCTGCCGAGCCACTGACTTCCTGGAGCAGTTGGAATCTCTCGAGCGCAAGCAAATCATCGTTTGTGGTATCGAAGCGCATGTCTGCGTTAGTCAGACCGTGCACGAACTGATGGCCAACGGCTATCAAGCGCACGTGGTTAAAGACGCCATTGCCAGCCGCGCTGAGCGCAACCTGACAGCTGGTTGGGACAAGATGATCAGCTCCGGTGCCATTCCGACTTCTGTGGAAATGGCTTTGTTCGAAATGCTGGCCGAATCTGGCACCGAACAGTTCAAAGCTGTTCAGCGCTTGGTCAAATAGACGAGAATCTGACCGCCCTACTTTTGCCACTGCATTCGGTATCATCACCGGCTTTGTGGTGTAGGGGCGATGCCGTGCATCGCCCTGGGTGGCGCATGTCGCTACTCCTACGATAAGCCGCCGGAAGCAGGCGATGCTGGGCTTTTATCTAAGCGTTAAGAGCCGCTGGAGGATGGTCAGCACCTGCCTACCTTTTAGTTTGCTAAGAATGGCTGTGAATGCACGGATTGCGGCGAGGATGTGAGGATCACCATGGACACGTGCTTGGGAAAACGATAGACTGCAAGCACTTGATTACACGGTGGTACGCGATGTTCGAAGTCTTCAGCGGTGTTCTGGCTGCGATCCTGGTAGCTTCAATAGCATTTCCCGAGGTCTTCTACACAATGAAGCGGGAGACCAAGAAGCTTGTCGGGTCCACCTATTGGGGCATGTATAAAGACGTGCCGACGGAAAACAGCGAGGACCGCAAAATCGTGATGCCTAAGCCCGGTCGCAAATCCGTCGTCGTGGCGGGAAGCCAGATGTACGCCGGCGGGAATGGACGAAAGTAACAAGCGATTCAAGATGGGTCGAAGCTTCTAAAGGTGAAGTCCCGTCTGCCCCGGCCAGAGCAGCCCAAAAAAACAGCGGACGCTGGAGCGACCGCTGTCATGAATGTATGAGCTGTAGTAAAACCTACGTGCGCATTATTTGTGCCAGGTCACGGTACAAGTCCGCGAGCTGGGAAGCAACCATTGCGGTTCGCGGTTGCTCTTCAGCAAATTTGCTGAATTCTTCGGCTTTTTTTTCGAACATGCCGCGGAGGCGGTCTTCGAACTCTTTTGCATAAGGGTTCATGGCTTAGGCCTTTTCTAGCAAGTGCACCCATTGGCGAGAGCACTAAGGGATTTCCGAGAGTATTGGAGAAGGTGAATTAATTCTTACCGAAATAGATGTCAAGCTCAATAGGCGTTTGCGATATTTTTTGTATTTCCAACAATTTTTATCTACGTATGCGCTGTGATACCAATCGTGGTGTCGAGCATATTCGATGGTGGTTGAAACGGATAATTTGCGTTAACCGTATGTGGTGCCGATAAAATGCTCACATTTCATAGATTCCACGTGCGGATCTGTCTAAACCCCTCTTTAAAAGGTTGGCGGAAACTCTGGTCAGATAGATAGCCATAGCCAGCAATTGCTCGTCAAAAAAAAGGGGCGGGCACATTGGCCCGCCCCGATTCATTTTCTTTGTGCGTCGGCTATTTAGCGCTTTTTGGCTTTTGCTTTTACAGTTTTCTTCACTGTAGAAGATTTCTGAGTACTGCCGAATGGCTGTTGGCGCGAACGACCATCCACCACGTCTTTGAGTTCTTGCCCTGGGCGGAATCCGGGCACGCGGCTTGCTGGAATGCGAAGTGGAGCCAGAGTTCTTGGGTTGCGACCTGTTCTTGCCTGGCGGGAGCGGCGCTCGAATGTGCCGAATCCGACCAGTGTAACTTTGTCGCCTTTAGAGAGGGCGTGTGTAAGTGAGTGCAGTAGCGCCTTCAAAGTGGTGCTTACTTCGGTCTTGGGGTGCCCGGTCAGTTCTGCGATTTCGCTGACGAGATCAGCTCTGTTCATTACATTTTCTCCTCGGTAATGATGGCAACCAGTTGGGACTCCACAGTCGGCGAATGATAGCAGCACGTTATTCATTAGACAATAGTTTTCATGCCCGATTCCCAAGAATGGGCAGCAGGCGCCCCCGCCTTCAGGCGCGTCGTGACGCGCCCCGGCACCGAAAAGCCGCCAAGATGGCGATCTCAGGCAATCGATAGCTGCAAAAAGGGAACGGTCGGGCGGCGCACAGCCTCTGAACGCCGGTCGGAACAGGAGCAGGTGCACGCGAAGCGTGCCCTGATGCGTTCAGACGCTGCATGCTTCGCATGCACGAGCGGCAGTTTGGCGCACGCCCCCACAGCCGGTCGAGAAGAGGAGAGGACCGATGCGTAATCGACTACAATTAGATATGTAGGTACGAAACGTCTTATGGCTAATGCTCGCCTGTATTTGCAGCCCAGCATAAAGCAGCTCCTTGCTGCTGATGCGCTTTCTGAGGCGCAGGTGCTGACCAGTGGTGATTGGATGGACCGACCGGTTTTGCAGGTCGTGTTCGGATTCTCTTCGGCCCGGGCTGGGAGCCTGGTTGTTGCAAGGGCAGAGAATCTGGCAAGTCAAGAGACGAACCCCATGCTGAAAGAGGTGGCTGGAGTTGTAGCCATCAAGGCGTTAACATCATCGTCCCATCCTCTAGGTAACGTGAGTGGTCTGAGCGCTTCTGGAACCGTTGCAGCGGCAACTGTCGACGTGGATTTGGACAAGATGGTGCGAGTCTTTTCCGACCTGCACGTACCTTTGATTCTGGTTCCTGGGCTTGGCGAACCTGTGCAGGTCGCCGAAGACATTCGTTTGGCCTTTCAGTATGAGATTAAACGCTGCGGCGCACGTTTGCATTCACACTTTGTCGCTACGGTCATAGAAAACGGTTTGACCGGATTGGTCGAAGAGCTGAGCGAGTTGATTAACAGGCCAGTGGCAGTTGAAACCGCCGACTTCAAGGTTCTGGCGTCGCAGAATATGGGCCCTACTCCACCTGGTCAACAAAAAACGTTGACTGAAGAAGTGGTTGAGGAATTGAATCGCGAAATGAGATCGCTGGTGCACGGCACAAGTACAGTAGTTCCTGAGCAACCAGTACGCATAGGACGCCGACTCGTTACGCCGATCGTATTGGAAGGTGTCGTCGTTGGCTTCGTGTCTGTAATGGTTAGGCCATCGGACGATATCCAAAGTATCGGTGAGTACATGGCACCTGCTACGCTTGCCGCGCTGGTCGATTTCAGTCATCGACGCAAGGAAGTCTCCACCTTCACGGTAACGCAGAAGAGCTTGCTCAAGGATCTTCTTTCCGGGCGCAATCTATCGGCCGCCGACCAAGAGCGACTTGAGCAACATTTCGGCTTTGATCTGTGTGACGGTTTTTTTGTTCTGGTTGTCCATGTTATGCCAGGACAGCCTACTCGTGACGCGAACTGGCCAACGCATGAAAGTATCGCCATGGTAGAGATGGAAACGACCAGAGTATTTGTCTTACCGTTCGATAGCAAGGCGCCTAAGACTTGGCAGGAGCACGCCGAAGAGCTTGCCAAGCAAATCAAAGAGAAAAATACCAGTCTCAAAATCCAACTGAGCGCCAGCCGCATGGCGACTAATTTGCTCGACTTGCCCGATGCTTATAGAGAAGCGCGCCAGGCATTGATCATAGGTTCGATGACCAACGAGGACAAGGAATTCAGCGTTGGCTACGCCGAACTTGGCATCAAGCGCTTGCTTTACTTGATGATCGATCACCCTGAACTGGAGCGGTTCTACGAGGAAAACTTGGAACCGCTAGAGGCTTACGATACTGAATGGGAAACTGAATTGGCGCCGACGTTGCGTGTTTACCTGGAGCATGGTTTTAATCTGAACTCGGCAGCCAAAGAGCTTTTCATTCACAGGCACACCATGCGTTATCGCCTGGAGCAGATAGCCGAGTTGTTAAAGATCGATATCGATTCAACTGAAGTGCTTTTAAATTTGCAAATTGCATTTCTTATACGAGACATGAAAGGGAAGCCCAAAGCTTGAGTTCATCAGCAGTTGAAGCCATAAATGTGACGAAGTCTTTTCAAGACGTTCATGCTGTAAAAGGGATCAGCCTTACAGTTGGCGAGGGACAATTTTTTAGTCTACTTGGCCCAAGCGGTTGCGGAAAAACCACTCTATTGCGCATGATTGCAGGATTTGAGACGCCAAGCACTGGGCAAGTTTTGATCGGCGGCACAGAGACGATCGGTGTGCCACCACACAAACGTCCGGTCAACATGGTCTTCCAGAGCTATGCCTTGTTTCCACACCTGACAATCTTTGAGAATATCGCCTTTGGGCTTAAGGTCGGCAAGAAATGTGAGCCATCCGAGATTCCCGAGCGGGTCAAGGAGGCACTGCATTTAGTGCAGCTTCCTCAGGTTGCCCAACGATATCCGCGTGAATTGTCCGGCGGACAGCAGCAGCGCATCGCCTTCGCCCGAGCAATCGTCAACAAACCATTGGTTCTGTTGCTGGACGAACCACTGTCCGCCCTTGATCCGAAAATCAGGCAAGAGATGCAAGCTGAACTTGCGCGCTTCAAGCAGCAGCTCGGCATCACGTTCATTATGGTCACTCATGACCAGTCCGAAGCATTTGCATTGTCTGACCAGGTAGCAGTTTTTAATGGCGGTCTGCTGGAGCAGGTTGGTTCCCCAGAGGAGCTCTACGAGAGTCCGCAATCGGCTTTTGTGGCAGATTTTATCGGCCACACCAATGTGCTGTCAGGCAAAGTTTTGACTTCCAACGGGTCACTTCTTACTGTAAATGTGCAGGACAGCTTTGAAGTTACCGCTAATCAGTCCAACGAAAAAGGCTTTTCTGTCGGTGAGGAGTGCGTCGTGTGGATTCGCACCGATGACATTTCCGTTTCTCGACCTGACGCGCAAGCTGTAGGTGAGCCAGTCAACACGATTTCCGGCGTTGTGATCCACAGAAGCTATCAGGGCTACACGAGTGAATACCTCATTCAGGCCGGCGCACTGAAACTTGTTGCACTGCTGGAAAACGACGTCGATGGCATCTGGGACGCCGGAGATTCCGTGCAGCTGAACATTCCAATTCGGCTAACGAACGTTCTCAAGAAAAGTTAGGTGTGAGCCCAAACGATGCGGCTTCCGCTCTCGATTGTTTCCATGGACGTAACTGTCCAGGAATTCATCAATCCGCGCAGTTCCTCATCGTCGAAGAAGCGCAGTAACATTCCCCGCCGACCCTTGTCGGTATAGACGTGCGTACCGTCTTCCAGCTCGTAATATTCACCTGGACCGCCGCCGACTTTATCGAAGCAGCCGAAAAACAATCCGCCTGGTCTCAATAATCGAAGCATCCGGTTCAGAGCCGTTTCAGCTAATTCGTAGGTGAGGTGCTCAAAGATTGAGTTGGCAACGATGGCATCGAAAGAGTGGTCTGGGTAAGACAGGTCAGTAATATCGGACGCTTCAAATTGCGCGTTGTTGAGATTCTCCTGCTGGGCCCATTGCTGCCCCAGTTCAACGGCATGCTTGGCAAGGTCCACTCCGGTTACTTCGAAGCCTTCGCGGGCCAAGAATATCGTCAACCAGCCAGAGCCGCAGCCCAAATCAAGAACGCTCTTGGAGCCCGCTTGTTGCAAAGTGATGGGGATTGAATTGATGTACGGCAAATCAGGCATCTGGGTGTATGGCGCCTTAACGCCGCCCCATGCTCTGTCCCAGAACCCGATGTTCTGCTCGTAGACATCTTGGTCGAGCTTCTTATTTCCAATCATTTTGCTAGCTTCACGAACAACCAAAACACCGGAATTATAGATTAGGTGGACCGAAACGCGGGTATCTGAATAGCTGGGGAGTTTCATACCGAAACGTTCGG
>JADYXS010000620.1 GCA_021772155.1 Candidatus Obscuribacter sp. | reverse complement strand
GCCAACGCCATACTTTTGCCTATATCCTGCTTGCTGCTGATGTTGGCTATCTGTCTGGCTAACACGCCGGAATTGAAAGTAATCAGTTTCACATTGCCGTTGATAACCTTCGGCTACTACATCGCAACACGCATCGGCATCGTCAACACATTCACGCCTCGTCAGGCGTATCTAAACTGGCACATTCTGATTGCAACTTTTCTCCTTGGCGGAACGGCTTCGCTATTCCTGGTATACGTAGGCACCTGCATCGTGCTACTGGCCAAAAACCCTTAGTCCGGTTTCCTCCGCGCCTTCCGTGCACCATCGTGGTGCGGCACCACTCACCTGATAAGAACTGCATCGTCGAGGGCAACTTAATCAGACACCGCTGCACGTCTATCGACCATAACCTGCATTGCGCAGCACAAAGCCCGAATCTGGTTTTCATATGCGAAAAGATGTTTCGGTACCAGCCCCCCAACGGGAGCCAGTTACAAAAAAATCTTCAGAACTAATTCCTGATTGCAGACAGAAACATTGCAAAGATGGGTAGAATTTCAATGAAATCTGGCTAAACATGAAGGTACAAATGAAAGCGAAAGTTTCTTCTCTACTGACTGCGGCTCTCCTTGCATCCCTGACTTCCTCTGCATTAGCAGAACCGACAAGTACCAACGTTCGGACGCCGAGACAAAAACCGGCAACAGCAGAAAAGAAAACGGTAGCACCGCGGGCAGTAGCGGCAATGGTGCAAGTGACGCCGCTTGCCACGCACGTATCGCGGTCATCCAGCGCCCAGCGCTTCAAAGATGACATAGCCTTGCGACTCAACCAAGAAAAGATTCCGCTTATGCTGCGCGTAAGCAATGGCAGCGCTGGTAATCAACCATTCCAGTGGTTCAGAATGCGTCTCAACGGAGAGCTGCTGCTTTCCGAAAAAAGTTTGAAAGGGAAGAGCGAAGCGAGCATTGACGTGAGTGGGTTGATTCCCAATGGGTCAAATCAGCTAATCATCGACGCTGCGGGGCTACCTGGAGCTACGATGACATGGCAGTTGATTACTTACCCCATGAACATCGTCTCCGTCGAGCCTGCCGCAGCTACTCCCGGCGGCACGGTCACCATTAAAGGAACGAATTTCGCCACTGATACAAATCAGGTAAATGTGATCGTAAATGGCTCTGTAGCCGATGTTGTATCAACCACAGCCACAACGATGGTCATTAAGCTTCCTGAAACTGCCGCACCTGGTTCAGTGAATATGGAAATTCAGGCCAATGGACTGCCCAAAATCGATGTGCCGGTGGTCATTGCCGGAGTCGCTGCTCCGGTGGTCAAAGGCACAAACATGTGGGCCGCCCCAGCGGGGACGGAAATCATAATTTCCGGCAAGTTTTTCTCGAAAAACCCTTCTGAGAACCAAGTCTTCTTCAATAACGTGCCAGGCCAGGTCACATCAGCGGCTGCAGACTTCTTGAAGGTTGTCGTACCGGCCCTTGGTGGCGTGGCTTCAAAACCGCAAGCCGTACCCGTATTCGTAGTATCAAACGGGATGCGCTCTGCAGGTAGCGTATCGTTTTCGATCGGTCCAAAATCGGTCGACCAGAACTACAAACCCTCGGCAGTATTCCCCCAACAAGATACTCAAAACTCGTCTAGCGCTGCAAGTGTAACTAGTACGGGTGCGACGTTTAATGCCTCAGCCTCTCCTAGTTCCGACCCAACAAGCGAATCCGGATTCCCACAACAGGCCCAATCTCAAGCTGGCGGCGTGCAAATCAATCCGGTAGACCTGCCCTGACCCTGACAAATCGATAATCGAAAGGCGGCTTGGTTGTTACTTGTTACCAGCCGCCTTTTCGTTGGCCAAGCCTCCCCTTGGAGCAACAGCTTCACATATCCCCTTAGATGTAATAAGGCAAAGGTAAGCGGTACGGCACGCGTGTTATCATCAGCCCGCTTGATTTCCCGCTGCAAATGGCGCCCATGCTTTTCAACAGCTTCATTTACCTGCTTTTTCTGCCCATCGTCGTAATCCTTCATTGGGTTCTGCCAACCCGGTTCCGGCGCGCATTGCTGCTGATTGCCAGTTATGTCTTCTACATGAACTGGATGCCGACATACGGCACCTTGATTTTTGCGCTGACGGCGATCAACTACGGAATCGGATTGGCAATTCCGCGCTTCGACAAACGCAAGAAAGCGATTCTAGTCGCCGGCTTAGTCTTCAATATCGGCTGCCTTTGCTTCTACAAATACGCAAACTTCCTGATCGGCAGCTTCTGGCACGCAGCTTCCTGGTCCAACGGGATATCCGGCTGGCCGCCAGTCCAAGCAACTAGCCCAGCACTGAACATAATCTTGCCTTTGGGCATTTCCTTTTTCGTCTTTGAATTCATTCACTACATCACAGACGTCTATCGCGGCAGCGCGCCGATGAAGAACTTTTGGCATTTTGCACTGTTTGCGGCGTTCTTCCCTTCACAAATTGCAGGACCAATCAAACGATTCCAGGACTTCGACGAGCAACTCGGAACCGAGGCTCGATTCAGCAAAGAAAAGTTCCGCGACGGTATTGGGCTCATCTTCTTGGGACTCTACAAGAAAATGGTGCTGGGCGACAATCTTGGACACGTAGTCAATATAGGATTCCTGAACCCCGCCCACATGGGTACTTTTGACGCATGGCTTGCAGCTGTCGGATTCACTTTTCAAATCTATTTAGACTTTTCAGGGTACACCGACATCGGTCGCGGATCCGCTCTGCTGCTAGGCTACAAGCTACCAGATAATTTCAACTGGCCCTTCCTTGCAGCAAGTCTGAATGACTTCTGGAGACGGTGGCACATATCGCTTTCCACGTGGCTGCGGGACTACCTGTTCATTCCAATGGGCGGCTCACGCGTATCGTCATGGAAACTCAAACAAAATTTGTTTATCACTATGGCCCTCGGCGGGCTCTGGCACGGTGCGGACTGGCATTATGTTGTGTGGGGTTTGTTTCACGGCGCCGGACTTGTTGCTACCAAAGACTGGCTGGACCTGGTCGATCGCACACCGTGGCTCAAAACGTTTCAACAGACAAAACGCTGGTGGCACTGGTCAGGGGTCGCCTGCACATTCCTGTTCTTGATTTTTGCCTGCATCATCTTCCGCGCAGAAGACGTCCCGAAAGCATTACAGGTAATGTCGAGAATGTTCACTTTGGCGCCATCAGCCGATTTGACCAAAGCATTCTTTCTATCGACCTTGCCTTTCTCCGTGTCTGCATACGTCATCTATTTGTTCATCTGTAAGCATTCCGAAAATAGCGAATCACTTTGGGCACCAGTACGAACGGTTTGGCACAACTACCTGCCCTTGCGCATCTCCGCCTATGCCTGCCTTTCGATATTCATCCTTGGATTTGCACCAGAAGACGTATCTCCATTTATCTACTTCCAGTTTTGAGGCCTCAATGACTACCGCAGCAAAGCCACCAAAAATTGAGCATCTTAGCGGGGCGTACAAGTTACCGACCAACGGTAAGCACCGTCCGTGGTGGCGCACCGGACTGGAGACAGCAGCTCTAATTGCAGTCGGACTTTGTGGGCTAGAACTGCTGCTTAGCGCCTGTGGAGTCGGTCAAGAAGAAATTTTGCAGCCAGACCCTGTAATGGGAACGCGGCACATCCCCAATAAACAAGTTGTCTGGCGCATGGAAGGCTTTTCCAACGAAAGCTTCAACTCCGAGGGACTGCGCGACGTTGAGCATCCAATTGCCAAACCGGCCGGAACATTCCGCATCGCTTTGCTCGGAGACTCAGCAACTGAAGGACTGCAGGTACCTCTTAAAGAAACCTATTCCAGCGTTCTGGAATCAATTGTGACCATGCCCGGAAAGAAAACCGAAGTACTTAACTTTGGCTGCTCAAGCTATTCAACTGGGCAAGAAGTCTTGCAGTTCGAGCGGGAAGTCGCGCAGTACCAACCAGACTTGACTGTCTTACTCTATAACCGGGGCGACAC
Source organism: Candidatus Obscuribacter sp. (assembly GCA_021772155.1). Lineage (GTDB taxonomy): Bacteria > Cyanobacteriota > Vampirovibrionia > Obscuribacterales > Obscuribacteraceae > JADYXS01. Next base: position 227 of record JADYXS010000620.1, on the reverse strand, counting down.
TCTTGAAAATGTTCGCAAACCCACAGATTTGAAGACCGAGCCACGTCCATACTTCTACATTGATGCCGACGGCACACTGCAGGTCGATGAAGCGGTGCTCAAGGCTAACCAGAAGGCATTGCAACCAAATTCAACAATGGACGCTCTACGCAAACACAGCCGCCTCTATGGCGTCTTTAGCCATGCCAACCTCAATTTGAGCATCAATGATGCAGCCTATCGCAAAG
>JADYXS010000619.1 GCA_021772155.1 Candidatus Obscuribacter sp. | reverse complement strand
GCCTTTCGAAGACCGGTTGCACGCGAAGTGCAGAAACGATCGCAATGTTTCTTGCAAACGGCTTCTCGATGGAGTTGGCGCTGGAAACTGCCGTCACGAATCAGTATGCCGGCACCGGCGAAGATGGCGCGTCTGAAGCAGGTCGCGTTCAACGGCTGATCCGAGAAGAACTCGACAAGAAAAAGTAACCAGTCTTCGTCTCGACACTGTCTCCGCTTCGGGAGTGCAGTTGCCGTGGCGTGGACTCCTGGAGGACCCACACTATGGCACAGAAAGCCCGAGGCCTGACTCTCGATGAGATCACGGCCGAGACCAAGAAGCTGGCTGCTGATCTGGCGTTCCACGCCCGAGCACCGGTGAGCATTCAGCTAGGCGGCGGTCAACACCTCGCCTACACCTACGCCACCGACGAGTCGAAAAAACAACACCACATCCCGATTGTAATGAATCCGGATGTGGTGAAGTCGGTGCGCAACAAAGAGCAGGCGATCAAAATCTGGCGCGGCATCGGATACCACGAACTGGCGCACCACCTGTATCCGGCCAACACTCAGTACAAAGCCGCTGCCGCAGAAGGCTTCCGAGACCTGTTCAATCTCGTCGATGACGAGCAGAACGAGCGCCTGGCACGCGCGATGAATCCGGAGTGGGGCACCTGCTTTCAGGCAGTCTGCGCTCACATCTTCTCCAGCAAGAAGCGCCTTGAAGACACGCTCAACACGGGCATTGTCGACGGTGGCAAGGAAAACAAAAAGCCACGCGGGATTGCCGCCCACAAAATCTACGCCAGGCGCTGGAACCAGTTCAAATACCCCTTCCGACGCCATCTTCCAAATCTTTCGGTCGATCCCGCTGTGGCTGATGCCCTGGCGCTGATTCCGAAGAATTTCATCGACCTTTCCAAACCGCAGCTGCTAGACCTCACGCGCCAGATTCACTTGACTCTGGCCCGCGGTCTGGAGATGCCAAACGACCAACCGCCGGCTGAAGAGCCGGAGGAGGAAGAGCCGGAGGAGGAAGAGGAGAAGAAGGAGGAAGAAAAGAAAGACGAGCCGGTCAAGGACGACAAGGACGCTGACCCTGAGCCAGAACCCAAGGATGCTCCGGCCAAAAAAAGCTGGAGTTTGAAGAGGCTCGTGACCTCCAAGTGGATGCTTCTGCCGTTCGGGCTCTTCATAGTTATCTGGACCCTGCTGCTGCTTCAGGGCGGCATCAATTTCTGGGTTCAGGTTGCCGTGATGGGCACCATCGCTCTGGGACTGATCACCGCGTTCTTGTTTGCCCGGCGCTCGATGATCAAGGCACTGATGGCAAAGGTAGCTGCTGCCGGCAGAGGCACTGATGATGCACCGGGACCAGTAAGCAAGGTTATGCAGGGACTACGAAGCAAACAGGTTCGTATCTTCTTGTTGGCCGTGTTGGGCGCGATTCTCGTTTATGTTCTCTGGGAGCTGGCGAAGTGGATTGGCTTCATGGCGCTGATGGTGCTGCTTGAGTTCGCGATGATCGTGGGCGCCTTAATGGTTGCAGGCAAATTGGGCAAAGCGGAGAAGGAAAAGCCGCCGAGCAAGTGGGCGACATCCGGGCTGACAGCGGCGGTCATCGTCGGCGTCGTCCTGATGGCTGGTACCCTGTATTTCCTCGGATTCGGCCTGCTCCTGATTCTTCCATTGGTGCTTCTGCTCTTCATGGGCGGGATGTTGGGCCTGTTCATGCTGCTGCCTTCCAAGGCAGACGGGCAAAGTAACGGCACCGGCTACAAAAAAGAGCCTTTCTGGGTGCGGTTGAGGCGCGTATTGCGTGAGAAGTGGGAGGATTTCTGGTCGGCCGTCTGGGGAGGCATCAAGGCTTGCTTCAAGGGCGTAGGAAGGTTCTTCGCCGCTATCGGCATCGGTATAGCACGGGCGTGCGTCTGGTTCTGGCGCAGCGTCATCATGCCGACGGCAAGGTTCATCGCACGTGTGTGCACCAGAGCCTACTGGCGAGTGGAACCACACCTCACCAGGTTGTGGAGAAATTCCATGTTCCGGCTGGCAGTGGTGGCGTTGCCGGTGGCAACTTTGATTGTGATCATCTACGCGGTCTGCTACGCCGCCGGTCAGGTGAGCCCCTGGCTGCTGGTGATTCTGATCGTTGTGCTGCTGCTTCTGCTTTTGCTCGGCTTCTTGTTCCGAAAGAAGATCAAGAAGTTTATCGTCACTGAGCTGCTGATGCCGATGCCCTCGTTGATGGATGTGAGCATGCAAGTGCCGCTGGACATGGACACTGAGTGGTTCGTTCAGGTCGACAACGTGGTGCCTGTGGAACCGGACCCGGCGGTTATTGATGAACTCCAGCCTTTGGTGCATGCTCTTGCTCAGCAATTGCGCCCTTATCTGCAGAAGTGCGGTAAGGCGGTAATCGACCGCGACGATCAGCCGGAAGGCTTCGATCTGGTTGATGAGGCAGAGCTGGCCCTGGTTGGAGAAACTTCGATCTTCGTAAATGCTGACGAAGTCCCGAAGCCATCAGTGCATCTTGAAGTCGCGCTCGACTGCTCGTCTTCAATGGCAAGTGCTACTGCCACTCTTAAGCCGGGCGACAAGTTTAAGCTCGGTAAGTTCTTTGCGCTTGTGCTGGAGCAGGCGACGATCAATCTTCCCGGTGTGTCTGCGCGCTTCTGGGGCTTCACCAATGACACGATCTACGATTGTGGCAGTCCCGGTGAAGGGCGCGTCTCTGGTTTGAAGTGCGGCGGCGGCAACAATGATGCCGCCATGCTTTGGCACATGGGACAGTCAGCTGCTAAGAGTGGCAAGGATGTGAAAATCCTGCTCATGCTGTCCGACGGGCAACCGTCTGAATGTTCCTGGTTATCACTGCACAATCTGGTGTTGCAGTTCGAGCAAGAAGGGATGATTCCCTGGAACTTCGCGCTCGATGTCATCCAAATTCCCGCCTTCAAGCGGTTCTTCACCGACCTTGTTGGGCAGACGATGGACGAAGCGATTGTCACCATGGGTGAAACGCTCGCCACGATTGCTCAGGAAAGCGTGTGAGGATTTCTAGCGGAGGAGATTATGAACGATTCAGTTACAACTAACGAAACGCCTGTCTCCGCCGACACAGCATCCAACGGAGGGACGGCCGCGCAAGCAGCCGCCCCTCTCAGGAAGCTGTTGAGGGCGAAGATGGCGGCGGTGCTTCAATCGCACCCTAAGCTGCTTTCAACCCAAGCCGCTAAAGTGCGGGCATCCAAGGCGGCTGAGCGCCGGCACAAGCAGTTCCTGGAACTGCCCCTGACCGCCACCGAGGACGAAAACAAGGTTCGCGAATACCTGGCGACAAGCAACGATTGCTACTTCGCTTACTGCGCCGATGTCGAGGCCGAGCGGCAGGCAAAGGAAACACTCGACGAGGCGCAAGTCGACTGGTACCGCGCCACCAAGGAATTGAGTGAGGCTTGCACCAATGCCGGGGGGAACGGAGCCCTTGTAGATGACGACGTCTACTTGGCGGCACTGCACCTGTTAGTGAAAGCGCCGGTGCCCAAAGAGCTACCCAATGGCGCACCAGCACTGGTGGCGGCCGTTGAACTTGAGGTGACCGCTGAACAACTAGCGTTGTTGGATAAACTGGCACTGGCTGCCTATTCTGCAGCCAAGGTATCAGCGCTTGCCTTCAAAACCGGTCCATTGATCGAAGCGGCCTTCCAAGGTGTGCGCGTTACTCGCGACCCCGATACGAAGGAGCCGGTGCGACCGACCGAAGAGGAGATTCAACGCTACCTCCGGGAGCTGGAGCTCGCCGTGGAAAGCAGGCAGAATGCTCACTGGGAGCTTGAGCGCCTGCTAGCAGTCCGACAAACTCTCATCGATGAAGTTACCGCTGGCACGCGGGTACTCACCGATGAAATCGGCAAAGTTAATGCGATACCGAACGGTGATACCAGCGTTAAGGTGAAGACCGCTCTGGCGACTGCCAAGCAGGTGTCGAAGATGTTGACGCGCGCTCTCAGTGTGGTGTCTGCCAACCAGCCTGAGCATGCCGGGGAGCTTTGTCTGCTGCGGAAGCCGGTTGCTTCTAGGCGGGAAACACGGCAAGTGGATGAGCTTCGCAAAATGATTCGGCAACTGGCCATCATCATGGCTCATCTCAACGAGTCAGTCACAGCGATCAAGGCTGCGCGGAGCGTGGGTGCAGTTGAGGTCACCTTGACCGGTGTGGCGGCGGCCTGTACTACATGGCTTGAATGCCTCGCCTGGAGAGTCCGCAAGGACGAAGAGCAGCAGGTGGCAGATCGCAAGAATGAATCGCGCAATAGCAAAATCGAACTCTTGACTGAGGCGGTGGATCGCTATGAGCGTGACAGAAAGGATGCAGCCAAGGAGTTGAGGCGATACATCGTGTCGCTGATGCCGCCTGAGGATCGACCACCCTGCGATGAGCTGCGCAAGGTACTCAACATGGGAGCACACATGACCACGCCGGAGCGTGATCATGGCGCGAGTCGCCGCACTGGCGATTTCCCTGTGTATTAATCAACTTACTAGTGAGCAACGCTGATAGCTTCTCACTCCAAACTTTTGAAGACAATCTTCTCAGGCATGGGGAGTAAGGCGAACAGACGCTTACAGGAGGAATAAATATATGGGAACGCTTCTCATTGTGCTAGGCATTGCGGCGTCCCTTATTGGGGGACACCTGTTCATCAGATGGCAGCGCAAGAAATTGGCTGCCGAGCGTGCGCGCAAGCTGGAAGTTGCTGACGGCGTCTTTTCAAACGCCCCGGCAGCACCGGCGAAGCGACCGCGCAAGAAGAAGAGTTGGCTATCGCTCAACAAACTTCCGGAGCTGCCTGAGCTGATTCTACTAAGCATACGCCGTTCGTTGCCTTTGGCAGTCGAGAAGCTTTTGCAGGCACGACATGCTTTGCAGGCGGCGCAAACAGCGCTTGCTCAAGCTGAACAAGCTTATTTGAGCGCGCAGAAGCAGTCCGCGCTGAATGGCTTTCCCAAGTGCAATCGCGGCGGCGCTGGCGAAGTTGTCGCCACGCTCAGTCAGCAGCAGCTTAGCTTGCGGCAACTTGCTCGTGCCGGGGGCGCCTCTCGAATCGTCTTCGACGAAGCTCTTCGCGCCCATAAACGGGCTGCTAAAACTTTGGAGTTCAGCTTGGCGGCGCTGGTCAAGTATGACCTTACGCTTCTGGACTCAGAGGACGAGCGGCTCCTGGAGATTTCGCGAATCGCTCTGACCGAAGGCAAAGACAGTGTCTATCGACCATCAATTGGGAAAGTGGAACTGCTTCCGGTTGCCGCTGAGCCGTTGGTGCCCAGTCCCCAGGTTGCTTCGCTTGTGGAACAACTTGTCGATGCCGTCACTGGGATGGTCGGCGCAGTGTCGGCGGCGCGGACTGCAGGCGTGAAGACCCGTTCGGCACAGGATGCGCTGTCGGCGGCGCGGATCGCCCCTGGTCCGCCCGCACCGCAGAAACCGATCGAGCAGGATGTGAGCGCGTGGATGCAATCCGCGAACGTTTGGGCCGAAAGCCTTCAAGCTGCCAAGCAAGAAATGGAGCTATCTCTGCCACCGCTTTGGGCGACGATTGCCGATTGCGACATCCGCTTGGCTGCGATTATCAAGTTGCACGGTCAGATTTCGGCTCTGGAAGAGGAACTGCGAGCAAAGGTCAAGGTCGAACCCCTTGAATCCAAGCCGACTTGGCCGGCGACGTTCGATTTCGCTTCTGCCGATGGTGCTTCCTTTGGTGATGATTTGAGTGACCCGATGCCAGCGGCAGCTAAGCCTGCGTCCGTGCTCACCGATGAACAGGAGAGCAAGCGGTTGATTTCATCCATCTTGTGGACCGAGGCAACTCGTCTGCTCGACGGTATTCGCAAATCGCCTCAATCAAAGCAACTGTGGCTTGAGGGCAAGCTTGGCGATGAAGATAAGTCGCGTTTGGCTGCCGCTCAGGCTGCTGTCCGCAAACTTGGTTACGCCTTGGCCCAGCATAATACCGCAGCAGCAAAGCTCACGCATGCGAAGCAAGAAGCATTGCCTGAGGTGACGGCCGACTCAACACTTGAGGAGCCGATTGTTGAAAGTTACATCCGTAGCCATCGCCGGCATCGCCAGGACAAAGTGAGTCGAGCTAAGAGCAGCGCAAAACTGGCCGAGCGAATCCAAACGCAGGAGGCACAACTTTCCGAAAGACGGGCGCACATAACGCAGTGTGCAGCTGATGTTGCTGAAGGAATTCGCGCCACCAAGGCGGAGCGAAATGTGTTACCGCGCGAAGTGCATGCGGCGGTAAAGGTGGGCGATTTGCTGGTCGCTCAGGCTACGAAGTCGAAGTGACGGCGACTTGCAGCATACGGAGGGAGGGGCTTGTCCTCTACTTTCGTTAACCGTCAGTTGAAGTGTTCGATGAAGGGCGGCAGTGGCGTCATGCTACTGCCGCCCCCATCGATGCACCTTAGAGAAACCGCATTGCCCCGGTCCGACAGTGGAGCCGGCAAAGTAGTGCTGTTTCTCATGGGTGTATCGAAAGGTACATCTGTGGTCGGTGGAGTGTGAT
>JADYXS010000618.1 GCA_021772155.1 Candidatus Obscuribacter sp. | reverse complement strand
TCTGATGCCTTCGAGCGCTTTGATGTGCATACCCCGCAGGGAGCTGCTGAAGTTCACAGGGTTATGCAAGCCGGGCACGTCAATGCTGACAGATCAACCATTACCGGTGTCGTTGATAGCAACTCTATGACCGCCGCCCTGTACTGGACCTTTGTCCTCAAGAACAACAACCGGACGGACAAAGAAGCATCGATTTTGGTGGACTTGCCTAAAAACTCCGCTATCTCTCGCGCCACGCTTTGGATTAATGGCGTTCCGCAAGAAGCGGCATTTGCTTCGAACCAGCAAGTGAAAGAAGCTTATGATTGGATCGTGGTACGCCACCGTGACCCGCTGCTAGTGACGCAAGTTGCACCAAATCGCATTAAGATATTGGCAGCGCCGGTCACCGCCAATGGTGGCACGATGAAAATAAGGCTTGGTATTACAGTTCCGTTTGAAAATGAGCGAGATGGAAGAAATTCGGTGTCGATGCCCCACATCGTAGAGTCTAATCTCAAGTTTGACTGCCAGCAGGACGTGCACCTGACGTCCACTACACCAATTCAATCATTTGGTTCGTTGCGCGGGTCTGGCCTCCAAGTGCGCGCCAACGTTCCTGTCGACGCGTTATCCACGGCTAAAATCTTTGTAGCTGAACCCAATTCTTCTGTTTTTGCAACCCGGCTTACCCACACATCTCCAAGTCAGTATGTTGTTGCCTCGAACAACGGAACGTCTTTGAGCCTCCAGCGAGTTGATGAGAAGCCCACTTGTGAAATCATTGCGACAGAAGACGCTGCCGCTCGTCTTTCCAGCCTCTGGGCCCATCAGGAAATTGAGCGCCTGGTCCAGCGCGGCAATGTCACAGATGCATGCGAACTTGCAAACAGATATCGGATAGTTTCGAGTGTATCTGGTGCAGTTGTTCTGGAGACCGATGCCGATTATGGAATCACCGCAATGAACAGAGATATGTACCGTACTCAGGGAAGTTCAACGCCGTCCACAGCACCGATGCTACAAGGCGCAACTGGCATGGGACCGATGCAAGCACCGCAGTTACAGGGCGCAACTAACGGAACTGTTGGTCCACAAGGAATGGATGCAACTGTGATATCTGGAGTGAACACAGCTGGAACTGTGCGTGTCAACAACCTGGCCAACCTTGAGGCCTTGATGCAAATTGTGACCAAACTCGGTTCACTCTTAGGCTTTACAATTGCCGTAAACCTGGTTGTTGGCCTTTTGCTGAAGAACGGTCTGGGGCCGTCAGGCTGGTCGAAGCGCAAGACTGTGCTCATCGCCGCGTCGTTTGCAGTTGTGGCAGTTAGTTTGCCGCAGATGATGGAGGCATTAGTGGGCTTTGCCCGGGACATCAACCTGTTCAGCTGAGTTGATGGTTCGGTTCCTTGAATCAAGAAGTCCCGGCAAATTTGCCGGGACTTCTTGTTGAAAAATAGTTTGGCTTGCTACGGAGCAATTCAAAAAAAGTGTCCAAGTGGAACTCTTAAGAAACCGAATCCGACTGCCGTCCGATTCTATAATAATGCGCTCTAAAACAATGGAGATGATGCAATGAGTACAGCTGCCGTCCAGAAGAATACAGCGACGACGACCTGGTCCGTCACCAAGATTCAAGAGCAGGTATCGAACGCACTTACAGCCCAAATGTTCGCCACGATCAAAGTTCTAGAACTAGCCGGTCCTGAAGTTATTTCGAAAGTTCGCCATGAGTGGGCAAAATTGAAAGTCGAAAACTTTCGTGCACAGGGCGTCAAAACCCCTCTTGATCTTGTTACAGCATGGACTGAGTACGAAACAAACATGTTCGGCAGCAAACTGCGCTATTGGGGCGATGACAAGCAAGCACATGTGGAATACGAGGAGTGCGGCTGCTGGAGTGCGCTTGAACGCATGAACATTTCCGAACCTGCAATGGAATCGATGTCCAATTGCTATGCCGAAATGACGCATCTGTTGGCCAAAGAATTTGGTTTCACAGGCACAGAAAAGATCGGGTCAGGACCGAACGAAGCTCCCTGCACGATCACTTTCACGAAGGTGTAATCCAACGCAAAGTATCAATACCACCGTCCAGGTCAGTTTGGTGAAGCACCGACGCTCTGAACCAGGTTCTCATATTCTTGCTGAGTTGCCAACGTTGCGGGGTGCCCTTTTCCGAGCACCTCTGTAAGCAAATCCAATGAATATCTGTAGCTATTCACGGCGGCAAACGTATCTCCACTCGATCGTTGGCGGATTGCCAAATTATGCCAGGCGCTGCCGAGATTCTTTTTTGCATTGGTGTATTGCGGATTCAGCTTTATCGCGCGCTGTAACTTTCCGATTGCATTTTCAGGGTCGGAACCAAGCATGGTAACGGCCTCATTGTTCAACATAATGGCGTTACGTTGGTCTCTTTCCGATAATGGATTTGCCGGCACTGTTTGTACAACTGGGTTCTGCGCACCAGTTTCAGTGGAAGATGGTTGCCCGTCGACTTTACCTGTTGCTACTTTAGGGATCGCCAGAGCTTTCGGCGTCGCCGCTTGGACCGGTCGTTGCGCCGCTGGCGGCGGCGGTTTGCCTGCTGCAAATATTGAAAAGAATGGATTTGAAGTTGGTGCTGTTTGTGCAATCGGAAGCTTTTCTTTTACGGGCAATGGTTTGTCTTTTGAGTGAGGCGTTTCGGCGGGCCCGGATTTAGGGTGCGGTGCAACAACAGATGCAACTGGATGACGGTGCAAGTCCGGTGCAACATGCGCAGTTTTCCGAAAAGTGGCCACGGCGCGGGCTGAACTTGAATTTGCCGACTTAGCTTCCCCCGGATCCTTCAGATATTGGCTCATGTTCAGCATTTTGGAATCCGGTTCCGGTTGCACAAGTTTAGTTGTACTCTTGCCGGAATTGAAGATAGCCAGAAGTCCAAGGGTGATTGCGATGCTTATGATGGACGAGACTGCAGCTGTCATAACAACCGGCCTGCTGGACTTTTCTTCCGGTTCAGAAAGGAGGTTTGTGGACCCCACTCTTGCGCTGTTCGGTAGCAGGCGCGGACCGGTGCCGCGACCGCGTTTATCCGACTCCCGGAGTTCAGTTGGGGCCTCAGCGCCCGGACGCTTGCGTAGTGGTGGCAAAGCGTTTGGCGGTAATACTTGCAACAGGGGATCACTTAAGGTAAGGGATGCTTGCAGCTCCCACTTAAGTTCTTGCATGGTTTGTTGTCGATCATCTGGAGACTTTGACAAAGCTTTCAGCACGATCTTCTCTAAGCGTGCGGGCAGGACTGCATCCGTGACTAAGGCAAATGCTGGTGCCTCTTCGTGCGCGTGCAAGTAGATGGTATCGTATGCGGTTTCACCCATAAGCGGTGGCATACCGGTGAGCAGCTCGTACATGACGACGCCGAGTGAATAAATATCGGTGCGGTGATCGAGCGGGTCGTGCTTGCATTGCTCGGGGCTGAGATAGATGGGGCTGCCGCAGACCTCTCCGGTTCCCGTGAGCGCTTCTTTCTCCTCTTCTTCACCCCAGGCTACTTTCGCCACGCCCAAGTCGAACACTTTTACATAATCGTGATCATTTTCGCGAGACATCACCATAATGTTGGATGGCTTTAAATCGCGGTGAATGACTCCTTGTAAATGTGCATGTTGCAGCGCGTCGCACACCTGGCTGAATATGTGGACAGCCCGCTGCGGAGCAAGTATCCGCTCTCGTTTTTGAATCTCGTATAGAGTGACGCCACTGGCGAAGTCCATGACCAAATACGGTTGACGATTTTCCGTCAATCCGAAATCGTGCACGGCAATTACATTTGGGTGATCCAGTCGGCTGGTGGCACGAGCTTCCCGCTCAAATCGCTTGACGCTGCGCTCATCACGCAGCAGCTGCCCGCGAAGCATTTTGATAGCAACCAATCGACCCATAAGTTCGTGACGCGCCTTATAGACGACGCCCATGCTTCCGCGTCCGACCACAGACAGAATTTGATAGCGCTCAGCAAAGCGGCTACCGACGAACAACTCTTCGTCAAAAGGCGTCAGCATAGGACCCTCCCGCTTTGGGCGAGCGTGATCATGCTGAGAAAAGTCTTGCGGGGCACTGTCAGCCACCGTTCTTCCCCAAAAGGTCCTGCAAAGCACGGCGCAAAGGCCGACGCTTCTAACAGTGTTATTCCAACCAACGCTGCGATTAACATTAATCGACGGCGCTACTTTAACGAAATTTAAGCCTGATGTCAAGTTTAGGCTTTTGTGACATCACCTTTTCGGCTTAACCAAAAGAACACTGGTAGTCCGCTCAAGATGATTAGCAAACCCTTACCACTGAACTCTGGGTGCATGTAGAGCTGCCCGCCCATTATGGCGACCGCTAACACTATATAGACGATCGGAAGAATCGGATAGAACGGTACGCGATAAGGTCTGGGGGTGTCTGGCTGGTTTTTGCGCAGGACGATTACTGCTATCACCGTCGCCACGTAAAAGAGTAAAGCTGCAAACACGACGTATTCCAATAGATCGCTGTAGGTGCCCGATGTGGCAAGAAATGCGGACCAGACGCCTTGAATTATCAGACCGAAAACAGGCACGTTGGTCGTTGGG
>JADYXS010000617.1 GCA_021772155.1 Candidatus Obscuribacter sp. | reverse complement strand
CGTTTCCTGCGCTCTCTTAAGAGCTTCGCCAAGCATTTCATTAGTCAGCAGGCCTGCTTTTGTCAGCAGCTCACCGAGCAGAACAGCTTTGTATTCTTCGTCCATCTAACCTCATCCGTTCGCTTCAAGCATACCAAAGAGCATGGACAGACAGGTAAAATGCTAACAACTCGAGGGTTTGGATAAATGGTTGATATCAGACGTATTGGCCTAGCGCTTGCATGTTGCACAGTTGCGAATTTGTCGATGCTGGAGATTGTCATGGCTGGCACCGCAAGCGGTGAGGTGGACTTGGCGCCGTCCGCTTTGAAGGCGAGACTGCAGAAAGCCGAGAATGACTTCAGAAGCGGAAATTTAACTTCAGCCATTGCTGAAGCCAGCGTGTTACAGAACACAGTGAACAGAACGGATTACAGATCTGTTCGATTTGCGGGTGAAGTGAAGCAAGATTTGGCGGTGTTTCAACTCAAAGCCGGCCATCCTGATGAGACTGCAAAATTGATGCGTGAATTACTTTTGAGTCTGCAACTGGAAATTGCGGAACATCCAAACTTCGAGAGTGAAGCAGATTATTTTCTCGTCTGGGCAACGGAAGCTTTGAAAAATGACTTTTCCGAGGTGCTCGATCGTTTAGGCGAAAAGCCAGATACCAAGATGATCGTAAATTCCATAATAGAAAATACCTATCCGAAAGACTATGCATCGCAGTTGAAGGCCTATTGCAAACGTGTTCGGTCCGTGATGGCTCAGTTAGAGCCTTTGCAATCGATTGCAAATAATGAACAGGATAAATATGGTGATGCACTTAGATCGCTGGATGCGGATGGCGTAGTCAGTGCGCCCAATTTAGATCTAAGCGAAGCGAATTTGGCAAAGCTCGGTGAGTCTTTGGACAAGCTGGCACTGGAGGCACAGCAGATGCCAGCATGCCACTTGGGTCCGGCACTAGGGTTAAAAACACTTGCCTCTGTGGCGAATAGCCAAAAAAGATTCCATCAAGCGGCGATGTTTGCCAAACAAAGCGAGCAACACGTGATTGCAGTCGCTAAGGACTATCTAGTACTTCCGGAAATTAAAATCGTCTTGGCCTACGCGCTTCTGCGGGAGGGTAAAGCAGAGGACTTCAAGGCAGTTATAGATGATGTGCTCAAGCCAGCTGATGAGCGAGATACGGTGCTGGTGACAGCCGCGTCGCTTGTAGAGCGAAGCGGGGACGATGCAGGTGCGCTGGAGATTTACAAGCGCATGGTGAGCAAGGGAAAAAAAAACAATGAATATTTGGATTCTTGGTGGTTTGACTCGTATGATCGGTTATTGAAAAAGATTGGAAGTGGCAAGGCCACGCAATAATGCGGGACGATAAAATTGTCAATCTGCCGGTGGACACCAGTATTCCCAAAGTGGATTTGGTTCTATATCTTGTAGTAAATTCGAAAAAAGGACCAAGAGGGTGAGCTGATGCCGGCACAGGCATACGCATCACCCTCTCAAGTCCCGTTGCGTCAATCCACGTCTTTGAACACGATAGCAAGTGACGTCACGAAATACAGCAGCCCGGCGATCATGGCGACAGCCTGCCATCGTTGATCCGTAGCATTGGCGCCATAGGTCCAGCAGCTAATTGTCAGAGCTATAGCGATACAGCCGCGAATCTTATCTGCAACAGAAGCCAGTTTAGGTTTCTTTTCCATGGTCATTTGCCCTCCATTTTCTCAGATGCAGTCGGGTCAAAGGACACTTCCTGGCTCGTAAGAGCGCTCGGGTTCTCGTTGACGAAGGCAAGCCATTGATCGGTAAGCATGGTTTCTTCTTCCATGAGAATTGCCGCAAGCTTCCTGATGCGGTCTTTATCCGCTTCGGCGATCTTTCGGGCAACTCCGTAGCAAGCGCCCACGATGCGCCGCACTTCCAGATCGATCTCATCTGCAAGCCCAGCACCGCATGCAATCCCGCTTCCGTTTGCGCCGGCTTCGCCGACGAAGATCTGGCCTAGTCGGGACATCCCCCAGCGAGTGACCATGGTTCGAGCCAGATTGTTGGCTTGCTCAAAGTCGTTGCTGGCACCGGCGTCTTTGACATCAAGCAGCACTTCTTGCGCGGCACGTCCGGCAAGTGCTGTGACGATGCGTGCCACCGCTTCTTTCATTGTGTAGGTGATGCGATCACCGTCTGGCATGAACTGGACGTAACCCAGTGCACGAGCCCGCCGCAAAATGGTGATTTTCACCACCGGGTCAGATCCTTCTACGACCGACGAAGAAAGTGCGTGACCGGCCTCGTGGATAGCAGTGTTTTCCTTTTGCTCCACGGTCATGCTGGCTTGTTTGCCCGGTTCAGCGTTCCCGTTGCGAACGAAGTCGATGCCTTCATCAAAGTCCTTGAGCGTAATTGCCCGGGGAATTTGCTTTTCGATTTCCTTTTCCGAGAGCCGCTGGCTGCGCAGTTCTTGAGTTTGCTCGAACCAACGCTCGGCAGCAGTGATTGCAGCTCGATTGCACACGCCTTTGATTTCCGCACCACTGTAGCTGTAAGTGCGTGCCGCAAGAGCCGCCAGAGTTATCTCTTTGTGCAAGGGCTTCTTACGCGAGTGAATGGCGAAAATGCACTCACGACCTTTTCGATCTGGTAGGTCAACGCGCACCTGAGAATCGAAGCGACCTGGACGCAGAAGCGCTTCATCTAGCATGTCCACCCGGTTGGTGGCAGCCATCAAAAGAATGCCCCGGTTGGATTGGACGCCGTCCATCTCCACAAGAAGCTGGTTGAGCGTTTGTTCGCGCTCCTGGTTACCGGCATGGCCACCTGCGCCACCGCCGCGCTTACCGCCCACTGCATCGATTTCATCAATGAAGATGATGTGCGGCTTTCCGCTTTTGACTACGGCCTTTCGAGCCTCAGAAAATGCGTCACGAACACGACCTGCACCCACGCCTACCAGCATGAACACGAAGTCTGAACCGGAGAGGATATCCATTGTGCCGTCGGATTCGTTGGCAGTCGCTTTGGCCAAAAGCGTTTTGCCCGTTCCGGGAGGCCCAACCAGCAGAATGCCGGCCGGCAATTCTGCGTCAAACGAAGCATAAACGCCTCTTCCGATTAGTCCTTTGACGACGCGGCGAAGTTCTTTTACCGCTTCATCGCAGCCGGCAACATCGTCGAACTTCACTTTCTGCACGCTCGTTCCAAGCTGGTCAACACGACGAGCCGGAGACTTTGCCACTCCCATAACTCCGCCGTCGGCACCGGCACCGCGGGCCTTCATGATCGAGGCAGCAATGAAAAGAATGAGCAGAAAGGTGGCGACCACAGAAGCGATAGCCAAAAGGTTGGCACCGGGTTCTGCCTGAGGTTTCACATTGAATGCGATACCGTGACGGATGGCCAATTGTCTAAGGTCTTGCTTACCGCCTTCATCAGGCACGATGACACGAGCATCTGCTCGGTCGACGCGCGTGACAATGACCGTTGCACTGCCGTTTTTAAACGTCAGTGACTTGATGGTCGACCGCTGGTCGCTGTTAATCAGCGATACAAGGTCGGAGTAGTTAAGTTCTTCGATCGCTGCCGGAGCGCCTTTTCCGCGTCCTTGCGGAGCAGATTGGACAGAGCGCGTTTGCGCTGCGTTCGTCGAACTTGCGATTGGTTTGCTAGGGATAAATGCGCCGATTGTCAGGGAGAAAATTGCAACCCCGAACATCCAGCACCCGTATTTCAAATTGGTACTCAAATATCTGGCTTTCGCGGCGACCTATTGATAATCAGGAGGTCGACAGATGTGCATATTGGAAGAGATTCTTGACAGGTTTTCGCTTTAACTCCGATTCACTACCTTCCACCGCTTAGTTGTAATTGCAGTGGCAAACCCGAATCTAATTTGGGACAGGGCTTTGGTTGATAGGTGTTTTGGGGCGTGAATGCGAGAAAACTGGAATACTGCTTCAGGCTATCCAATCGAGTGACATGGCTGCCACTACCTGTAAACAGCTCTTGACACCAGGTAAACCAACAAGAGCGGGCTGGTGCGCCCTTTTCGGACCGGCAACTCTTGCACCTGTGGTCCACCAATTACAGCTTTGCGGTTAGCGGCGCTGCGCAGGCAAATAGCGGCTAATCTTGCCAAGAAGCCGATAATCACGCAGCGTTTTTGAGCAAAAAAAGTAGTTCTCGTCTGTTGCGAGCAGAACCGTCTGTAGCAGGGAACAATGTCAGCGAACGAGGAGATGCGACTGCATGATGGCAAATGATGCCGCTGAAAGTTCAAAACTAGTTTGCCGAAGATGTAAACAGACTTTTATCAGCTCGGTCAGATTCTGTCCGGATGACGGCATGCTGCTTGTGCATGCCACCACGAATCCCATGATTGGCAGCACTGTGTCCGGCCTGTACAAAATTGAATCCGTCCTGGGTCGTGGTGGCACAAGCATCATTTACGGCGCGCGGCATGAGTTGATGGATCGGCAAGTTGCGATCAAAATGCTGCTGTGGAGCGGTGATGCCCTTCATGACGAAAAAAAGGTTGGGCGATTTCATCAGGAAGCACGGATGACTAGTCGCTTGAATCATCCTAACATCGCCACACTCTATGATTTTGGTACTTCTGTCGAAGGGCAGCCCTACTTGGTCATGGAATATCTGGAAGGTGAAAGTCTCGATAGTTTGATAAAAACAGCCGGTGTCATCGAATTGACTCGGGCCGTAAAGCTGTTCGTACAGATTTGCGATGCGATTGAGCATGCGCATCAGAAGGGCGTTATACACCGCGATTTGAAGCCTAGCAACGTGCTTGTTAGCCGCACCGAGAGCGGTGAGGAGTCTGTGAAGGTTGTTGATTTTGGGATTGCGGAAATTATGCCGACGGGGCAGCCCAGTGCCAGCCACGGTCTGGCAAACGGATCTGTTTTCGGAAGCCCGCTGTATATGAGCCCAGAGCAGTGTTTGAATAAGAGCATTGATTCTCGCTGCGATATTTACTCAATGGGCGTTACCATGTTCCAGGCGCTAACCGGGCGCCTTCCGTTTATTGGTGACACGCTTGTTGAGGTGATGACGAAGCACATTTCAAAAGCTGCGCCGAAGTTGGCTTCGGTTAATGCGCGTCTGGTCGTTCCAGAAACGCTGGAGGCGATTGTTCAACAAGCATTGCGGAAGGTGCCTTCGCAGAGGCAATTATCGATGGCCAAACTGAAAGAACAGTTGATGCCTCTTTTGAGGACTGTTCCGGAGCGCGAAACTCTGCTGATTAACGAGATCGGATTGCTAATTGTGGATGACAATGAAGTCATCGTGGAAGCAATCAAGCATTTGGTTTATAAGTTTGACGACGTGATGGTGGTTGGAGTCGCTAGGAATGGCAGGGATGCCGTCTCACTGGCTTCTGAGTTGAAGCCAGATATTGTTTTAATGGATCTGGAGATGCCGGAGATTGATGGATTAGAAGCTGCTTTGCTGATCAAGAAAAATGTTCCCCAGTCGCATCTAATCATGATGGCTTCTCACGATAACGAGCAAGACATAATCAATTCGTTTCGCGCCGGAGCAGACGGTTTTATTCTCAAGAAATTCGAAAGCAACACATTACCATTGGCTTTCCGCGCTGTGATGCACGGTTCGACCTGGCTTGATCCTTCTATCTCCAGTAATGTTCTGAACATTTATCGGCAATCCGCACCGGAAATCATGGACCGGGCGGCAGCAGTTCCAGCGACGGAAGCCCGAAAGGACGCCCCTGATGATGTTTCTTTCGCTCTTTCACTGGCTGCATCTTTTGTGACTGAGCAAAAGTTTGAAGCAGCAGAGTCGCTCTATCGCCTGTCTTTAGCCGTGCTGGAAAAAACGAAGGGCCCTTCTAATCCAGAGATTTTAAAGGCCACCTTGCCTCTTGCTGACCTCTATCGGGTACAGGACAAACTGGCTCAGGCAGAGCCTTTGCTCTTTCGCTCTTTAGAATTGCAGACGCAGTCACTCGGATCAAATCATACGAGCCTTTCTCTTACCCTTGAGAAAATCGGTGATCTGTGTGCTCTAAAAGAGAGTTATGCCGAGGCGGAGCGCTACCTGCACAGTGCGTACAGCATTCGCGAAACGAGTAATCCGTCTGAGCATGTGGCGATTGCTATTGTCTGTGCGAAGCTCGCTGATGTGTACACCAAGCAGGAAAAGTTCGGACAAGCCGATCACTTTATACAAGTCGCTCGCAAAGAGCGTGCCAAGTGAGATTAGTAATTCAGAACTAGCAGTTCAGAAATGCGTCCGCGTCTATCTGCTCTGCAGTTAATCGCGCGCGTTGCATAGACCACCTCCTGGCGAAATTCCCCATAGAGTTCGCGAACGAATTCGTTATCGGAATTGCTCAACATAACAAGGCAGCCTCGCCGATCCAATTCGGCAAATATTGAAGCCAATTGCTTTTGATCATCTTCACCAAAGCATTTGCTTGTGTAGCTAGTGAAGCTGGAAGTAGCACTTAACGGTTGGTATGGCGGATCAAGATAGACGAAATCGCCTTTGCGAGCGGTTTTCAGTGCTTCGGCGAAATGGCGGTGAACGATCCGTGTTTTGCCTAAAGCTTTACTTGTGGCGCGTAAATTGTCTTCGTCACAGGTGCGAGGATTTTTGTATGAACCGAAGGGCACATTGAATTGTCCGCTTCTGTTGACTCGATAGAGTCCGTTGAAGCAAGTCTTATTCAGATAGATAAGTCTGGCTGCACGCTCGACATCAGTGAGAGAGGAGGTGTCCAACGAACGTATTTGATAGAAATAGTTACTTTCGTTTTTGTGCTTCTTTAACGCTTTTATCAGTTGCTCAACGTCATCGCGAACGATGGCATAGCAATTGATCAACTCCTGGTTAAGGTCCGATAAAGACGCAGACAATTGAGGTGTCCGCCGGCACATGTTGAAGAACATGGCACCGCCGCCGACGAATGGCTCATGATAGCGATTGAAGTGCTCTGGAATATACTCGTCAAAAGTGGCGAGCAATTGCGTCTTACCACCCGCCCACTTGACGAATGGTGATGGTTTTCTTGCCGCACCGCCGCTGGTACTGGGGAGGGCGCGCGGTAGGTTTTTTCGATGTGGTGTCACAACGAGGCTTTCTAGTTTTCTGAGATTGCACTAATTATAGGGCCAGTTCGACCAGCCGTCGAGTCGCAAAATAATGAACCTCCCACACGTCTGGGCCATAGCCGCCGGCATAAACCATTGCCAGAGGCACTCCCAATCGGGCGAACGTATCCAGCACCAGTTCGTCGCGTTTTTTCATTTGGGCCAGCGAAAGTTTTAAATATGCCGAACCTGGAAGAACGTCCAGTTCATAGGCATCGCTGCCTGCTACGAACATCACCAAATCCGGTGAAAAGCGCTTCAGTGCCGTCTTCAACCCATCTTCCAATCGTTCGATATACGACGCGGTTTCAGACGAGAGGATCTCGATATCGAGATCGCTGTGTTGTTTCACCTCAGGCCAACCTTCCGCAGAGTGTATTGAGAGCGTGAAAACCGAGTCGTCATCGCGAAAGATCAGTGCTGTTCCATCACCTTGATGGAAGTCCACATCGACAACAAGGCAGCGTCGACAGAGATCACGCTTCTGTGCTGAGCGTATAGCAATGGCAATGTCGTGAAGGACACAGAAACCACGCCCTTCAGAAGGAAACGCATGATGATAGCCGCCGCCGAGGTTGGCAGCTAAGCCTTTACGCAGAGCCAGCTCAACTGCCAGCATTGTGCCACCGGACTTGAAGGCGATGTCATCGAACAGCTCGTTCAGTGGCCTGCTAGCGCTAGTCGGGTCGTATTCAGCTTCGTTCAATTCGAAGATTTCGCGCCAGGTAGTCGGGTTCCGCAGAGTCTGCAAGTACTCAGCCGTGTGCACTAGTAAGGCGTCGGAAACCGTGATTGGGTTAGGTTCTATAGTGGTGATTCGATCACCGAACTCGGCAGCCAGCTTTTGTTGCACACGAGTGCCGCGATCGAGGGCAAACGGCTTATTTATGCCGAACTCGTGCAATGGCGTGTTGTAGCGCGGCGAGTGTATCAGCAAGGGTGCTCCTGCGTATGCCACCACTGTTAGTGGCGAATTCCTCTATTTCTCATATGGAGAATACCAGTTCTTATAAATGTCGAGCGCCATTCGCTGATTGATACGCTAAAGTATACTAATCAGTTGTCAGGAAGCGGAAAGTAGAATGCCTTTGGAGTCCAAACCGACCGATTTGCCCCTTTTTCCTCTACCTGAGGTTGTCTTATTTCCTGGTTGCCTCTTGCCGCTGCACATTTTCGAGCCGCGGTATCGAGAAATGGTAGCGGACTGCCTGGAAAAAGAAAATTCATTTGGCATCCTGAATGTTGACCCGGAGACACGCCAGCCAGCAGAGGTTGGTTCTTCAGCAGACATTCTCGAAGTGCAGAAGCTACCCGATGGGCGCATGAATATTTTGACAATCGGGCGCAACCGATTCCGCGTGTTGGGCTACAAGTACGATAAGCCTTACCTGATAGGCACAGTGGAATGGATTGAAGATGCAGAAGAGCAAGAAGAAACTCTCGATGGCTTAGCTAACGAGATGAAGCAGTTACTCAAAGATGTGGTGAGGCTTTCTGCGAAGTTAGCAGACAAAAGCGTTGAGTTTCCCGATGACTTGCCGTCAGCTCCCCAGGAACTATCTTTCTGGATTGCCGGGAGCTTCCCGGGCTTGCCCGATGAACAGCAAACGCTGCTTGAGATGCAAGAGACCACCACTCGTCTAAAACGCGAAGCGGAAATACTATCTTCAGCGTGCAAACAGCTTGCGGCGCGAACAGCTTTGAAAGATGCCTTCAGTGGTGGCTAGAAGTTACGCGATTGGCGATATTTGCCACGCGCGAAAGCCTTTGTTTGGTTGCTTTTGTAATACTATTTTATATGGTAGAAATGGCGCAAAAATGAAGACCTGATGGGAAGGCATCATTGCCTTCCCATCAGGGTATCTTCATCCGTCGGCTTTTGGTGCCTACGCGAGCAGTCGAATCCCCAATGCCAGCGCCAGCGCCGCAGGTGCGGCACTTTCGGTGATGGATTGGAGAGAGAGAAGCACGCCTCGATTGCAGCAGCGGCATTTCCCGCGCATCTTGCTGCACCCGCAACAGAGAACGTAGGACGGACTAGAAACAGGACGTTTGCACGATTGGCAGTTCCCGGGTCCCTGGTCCTTGGTTAAAGGGTCACATGTGTCACAGAGCATTTTGTTTTAACCTTGTACAGTCGGAACGGGAGTGCCGTCCGCTGTGAATAAGATGGGCTACCGATTAATCGGCAGCCGTTGTTACTCGCAGCAGCGAGAGAAAATCATCCGGCGATCGCGCCGGATTTTTGCTTGCTGCGCAGCTTTTCGGACGGCAGGATCGCCGTCCTCGAGAGCTCGATTGATGAGTTCCGCAGCCTCAGGGATGCTGAACTCAGACAACGAGCTGATGATTTCAATTTTCACGGCGCTGCTTTGTTCCCGAAGGTAGGCAGCGGTGAGTATGTCGAGGGCTTGCGGTTCACGCACGTTCGGAGATCCAGCGGCCTTGTTAGTGGCAGCTTCACGCATCGCCTTTGTCAACGCCTGGCGTTGGGTGGCGTCGGAGCTTTGCAACAGCGGTTGCCCGATGTCGTGAATGAGTTCCGCGCCTGCGACTTTCGGTTCGTTCGCAGGTAGCGCGAGCTTGTGTTGCGCTGACTCAGACAGCTGCTCTGGAAGCGGCAGCGGAGTGAGAGACAGCGGCGTGAGAGACAGCGGAGCTGTCGTCTGGAATCCCACAAGGTGTTGCTGAGTACCGGCACGAGTCACGAGGATCGTGATGGTTACAGCGATGAGAAGAGCGGCAAAGCCTTTTCTGTTCATTCAAGGTTCCTTTACTCAAGAGTCCATCCACAAACACCGCGCTTATGTCACTGGCATTCCAGCAGCAGAGTCCCGACCAGCTAGCTTCCGACAACCTGGGAGTGAACCAAACATTCAGGTTTATCGGGGAAAAGTGTCAGCTGTCCGCTGTGATGCGGTGAGTCGAGTGCTGGTAATTTGCCGGAGCGGTGATTTTAGGTTAGTGGTGTGGGCTCGAGAAGATTCGTGGTTGAGACATAAGTGCAGTTAGACTAACGGGTCCCACTTGGTGTCCGAAAGCGCACACCTGCCCTTGTAATGACGAATTATCGTTAGAAACCGACAAATTCCACACTTCGCGTCGCACGGTTGCGCTAGTTGTAGCTGAGCTGCTGTTTAATCATAAAGAGTGCCTTAAAAAAGAGCCAGATCGCTAAATTGGCGTTCGCTATTGCGGATATTGGCGCCTGAATTGCGGATCTAGCGGCTCGTAGGCTTGTGGCGGTGGCTGTTGCGGGGTGAATTGAGGCTGCTGGGACTGAATGGGATAGTCGCTGTATAGGCGCGCCATTGTGGCTTTATCTCGCTTAGTAAGTGCTGCCCACACTGTGGGCGACTCGGAAAAGAACATGACATCTCGGTTGTTATTGGAATGCCCAGCGAAGCCCAGTGCATGACCCATTTCATGCAGGCATGCTTTTTTTAGCATGTCGTCCGATATGTTGCCGCCCCCCTGAACATTGGTAATCAAGACGATTACCCGCACATGACCGATTTCCTCTTCCTGCTCGCTTATCCCACG
>JADYXS010000616.1 GCA_021772155.1 Candidatus Obscuribacter sp. | reverse complement strand
GAGCCCTCAGCATTGGTGTCGCACCCATCGCTTCGGCTGTAGGCAATAAAACCGCGTCCTCGCGGCCGAATAGAAACGGTTTTACATAGCCGTTAACACATGGGACGGTACCTCCATGGCAGCACCGCATGTAGCCGGTTGCGCCGCCCTGTTGAAGGCATTGAACAAAACAAAAAGTGGCAAATGGATTGGGAATCGGCTGCTCACAAAAGCGATAAACGTCCCGCGAATGCGGGGCGCGAAATCGGAGAAGTACGGGGTTGGCCTCGTGAGTCTTCCGAACGCTATTAAGGGCTTGAGGAAGTGAAGCTTTGACGGCGGATCACTAATTGGTTGCTAGAATAAGACGATCTTTCATAAGCGTAAGATGCGAAAACTCTTGCCGACTGAAACACCATGCCCGTCTTGTTCAAACTAACCGAAGGCACCAACAAGAAGTCGATTGATAAAGTATTGGGCACCCTCGCTGAATGCGGATTTGAAGCTAGTCGCTTGTTTCCGACTCATTCCATCCCAAGCCTTGCCAGAACCTTCGTCATTAGAACTCCGAAATCAAATGTGAAGAGAATTCAGAGGGTGCTTGAGCGGTTTGGAAGCGTCATTGAGTACATCGAGACATCCCCGAACAGGCGCACCTTGTAATCTCTTAGTCGAAATGCGGCCATCGAACTACTTTTTTGCGCATCCCAACGATTGGCCGTTGTTTGATTGAACGTAGCAGACAATTCCGTATTGGGAATCCTCCAGTCTTAGTATCTCTCGCCCTTGCAATGCGAACACCGTCATTCTGGCGGTCGTAGTAAGGCTCGTGTTCGCCGCGTGTAGCGTTCCGAAAAAAGCCGCGCCAAGCATTGCGCCAAATCCTGCGGAAGCTACAGTTGCTACAGCCACATAAACAAATTTAGACGATGACTCGATAAGCACTCCCTTGTAATTGATAAATCGAAATACTGAGTGAGGTATGGTTGCCTAGAATCACCGACGTGCCACTCGACTCTCTGAAGGAAATTATAGATTGCTGTCACGGCATCAATTGGGTGGCCCTGAGATCAACTCCGCCGTTCGGTTGCAGCTGATGTCGCGACCACCAATTCCGTACTCACTCCGAAGCACAGACTACTGGCATCCGAACAAAGCGTGCTGATCACGCATAAAACAAGTTATGTGAGGTCAAGAAATACCATGTTGACTAGAGCGGTCGCCACCAGAGAGAGAAGGAGTAAATAGAAGCATAATCTTTTGTCGCGAGATCGATGCGCATGAGACGATAACCATCTTTGTGTAAGATCACGCGCCCGCGTGTCAAAACGCGCAACCGGCTCACTTCAAGCATTCACATCATGTCCGCAATGAAAGAGCGATTGGAGCGGCTTGCCAGGAGCTTGGCGACGTTTAGCGAATTCGTTCAAACACAATCGTCCAACAATTTGAACGACTCTTCGGTCCTAGCCGAGGGGATTATTAAAGACCTATTCAATAAGCTCATTCCTGGCTCAGCATTTGAACTTACTGCCAGCGAATCAACTAACTATCCAGCAATCGATATCGCAGACAAGAAAAATAAGATCGCAATTCAAGTAACTGCTTCCCCGACCAAACGCAAAGTGGTGGACACAGTCCAGCAGTTCCTGCATCACAAGATGGACGTCACATTTAGCAAGTTAATAATTTATTCCATCACTACCAAACCTGCGTTGTCGGCGCAAGAGCGTAGAAAGCTGGGGAAGGGCAAGGTAACGGTTGAACCACTCGACAAATCGGACGTGATTCGGCTGGCCCGAAACCTCGACTTGACATCGCTTACGCAGCTTGTATCCGTAGTGGAAGAGCACCTAGACACAATTCGTCCCCTCGAGACTGGCAAGAACGCGAAGGTGGGGTTCCGAATTTCATCGCCCAAGCTACCTCGCGGCAGGTCAACATTTCTTGGAAGAAACGCTGAAATTGCTCTATTGAGCGAAGCATGGCAAAGCAAACGAACGAATGTCGTTGTTGTGCACGCTTGGGGCGGAACGGGTAAGACGTCAGTCGTCTCTGCATGGGAAAAGCAAGTTTTAGGAGGCAACGGAAATCTTCCAACATCCGTTTTCGAATGGTCTTTCCATGCTCAGGGAGGGACGTACCGACGCGACGGCAATGCATCCTCAGAAGACTTTCTCCGTGCTGCACTTACCTTCTTTGGAGGCGAAACAGGTAAAAAGATCGGAAACAGCTCTCTTCATCCATGGGAAAAGGGAGCTAGTTTAGCGAAGTACATCGCAGATGAAACCCGTCCACTTCTGATTCTGGACGGTCTCGATGCATTTTTGCATCCAACTAAATCCGATTCAGGACAAATTCGCGACCAGGGCGTGCTTGCACTCCTCACGTCATTGGCACGGGCTGGTAGTGGGCTTTGCGTCGTAACCTCACGGCTCCGTTTGGCGGACTTAGTGGAGAATGTAGGCGAAACGGTTTCAGAACTTCCACTCAGAGCATTGGATCTACATGACGCCTGCGCGCTCTTAAGATCTCTTCTCAACTCACATGATGGGCTGGGTCCTGTACCTGGTGCTGAAGCGCATCTACTCGATATTGCCGATGCAGTCGAGCGCCATCCGCTAAGTCTCCAACTAATTGGTAGATATATTCACGACGCCGCTCGAGACATTGATTGCTGGCGGGAAATCCGGCTTTCAAAAGCAGACGAAGCCCAAGGCGGCAATGCGTGGCAAATCTTGGAAGCATATGAAGCATGGTTTGTTCGCACACCTGATTTGTGGCCGCGACAGCAGCTAGCAATAATGAGGCTTCTCGGCATGCTTAACCGCCCCGCCCCTCCCCCGTGTTTAGAAGCATTGAGGAAGCAACCCTCTATTCCTGAGCTGACAGATGTGCTTGCCGATCTGACTGAAGCGGACTGGACGGCTCGCGTTTCGAGCTTGCTAAATCTAGGTTTGATCACAGCATTGCGTTGGGAAAAGCCAACGATTGAGGGGCATGATCGAGTGATTGCAGACAAATGCAATTACGCACGAGACCATCTTGCGGAGTTTCAAATGCCTGCGCCCAAGGTCTTTTCCGCAACTGGTACCGCACGTGGTTTCGAATTCGAGATGCACCCTCTAGTACGAGAATATTTCGCTCAAAAAGTTAAGCGAGACATGCCTCGAGCGCACCGTGCCGCTCATGAACGATTGTCTGACTATTTTGAACAATCAGTGCCGTACTGGCCCGAAGGAAGAGAAGGCCTGAGCCCTCTCCATGAAGCGGTATTTCACTCATGCATGGCCGGCAAGTTTGAATATGCATTCAACGAGATCATGACGAACAGAACGTCGAGGAAAAGCGAGTACTACAGCATACTCAAACTGGGGCTCGTGTCCGATAAGCTGGAGGCTCTTCAACATTTTTTTAAGACTTTGTGGACTGATGTGGTTCGCTCAATACCATCAACGCAACGAGGGCTTGTCCTTTCCGAGGCGGGATTTTGCCTTAGAGCACTTGGGAGG
>JADYXS010000615.1 GCA_021772155.1 Candidatus Obscuribacter sp. | reverse complement strand
GCTCAGGCAGCTGCTGTTGAACAGGTTGTTGGTAGACCGGCTCAGGCAGTTGCTGTTGAACAGGTTGTTGGTAGACCGGCTCGGGCTGTTGCTGTTGGACAGGTTGTTGGTAGACCGGCTCGGGCTGTTGCTGTTGGACAGGTTGTTGGTAGACCGGCTCGGGCTGTTGCTGTTGATAGACAGGTTGTTGGTAAACAGGCTCGGGCTGTTGCTGATAGACGGGTTGTTGGTAAACAGGCTCGGGTTGTTGCTGATAGACGGGTTGTTGGTAAACAGGCTCGGGTTGCTGCTGATAGACAGGTTGTTGGTCGTAGACCGGCTCAGCCTGTTGCTGATACGCATAATCTTGGTATACCTGTTCAGGTTGCTGTTGGAATACTGGTTGTTCGTAGATCGGCTGCTGCTGCATGGGCGGTGGGGCGACCATTAATCGCGCATCCACAAGGAAATGAGACGGCTGCAACATAGCACCGCTGAACATCACGGGATAACTTAAGTACAGAAGATCCTTCGCCCGGGTGAAGCCCACATAACAGATTCTTCGCTCTTCCTCGAGATCGATCGTCGTTTGCGCTGGAAAGATGCCTTCCGACATCCCAACCATAAATACGATTGGAAACTCCAAACCTCGACAGTCGAGAATAGGCAACACTTGGACACCAGTATCCGCGACACCGTTTCCATTTTGCTGTTGATTGCTCACGTGTTTGATGAATTCGGAAATAGTCTTAAAATTTCTGGATTCTTCTTCCAGCTGAGTCAATTTTTTAAGCGGTTCGTAGTTTACGCCAGGAGGAATCTTTATCGACTTGTAGTAATCGTTCAGCCTCTGCGTGCGCCGAATTAGAGCGATTGTTTCGGCTGGGGGAAGCTTTTCTTGATGCATCGTGCGGATGATTCGCACAAGTTGCTCTAACTCCCGGCACGACTGATCCGCCGTTGCTTCGGAGTAAATCTCAACTGCCTTCAAGTACGAAAGGTTATTAGCTTCTGCGAAACTAGCTATGGTGGCACTCAGCTTGGGATCGATTTCCCGGGAGCGCAATTGGCAGATTCGCTCAAAAGACTCTCTGGCTCTTGGTCCATCGGGATCCATTACCAGTTTCAGAAAGGCCATCATATCGGCAACTTCATCCGGAACGAAATTAACGATCGGATTTGATGCCTGATATCGCACGCCCTTCTCGTTAAGCGCTTCTTCGAGAATGGCAGCATAGGCGTGATGACGATAGAGGATAGCTATATCGCCGAAGCTTCGGCCACTATCCACGAGCAACTGAATCTCGTTCGCGACCCAGGTTGCTTCCTCGTGCTCATCGTTGACCACCGTCGGCCCGATGATTGCGCTTGCTGGGGCTTGACCCCAGGCAGAAACGAATTCTTTGACGATACGCCGCTTCGTCAACCCAACCAGCAATTGTCTGGCATGGTCAACGATAGCCGGGTGCGATCTCCAGTTACGCTCGAGGATATAACACCGAGCATGTGGCGACCGGAGCGACCACTCTGTAAACAATTCGGGGCAAGCGTTCTTGGACTCGGCGATGGTCTCGTCTTCGTCGCCAACTACAAACAAATTATCTTGCGGAGCCGAAAGCAGCCTCGCAAGCATATCCTGGGCTACAGTTACGTCCTGATACTCGTCTACCAGAACAAATTCAAACTGTCGCTGATAACGAGATCGCACTTCCTCACTATCCAACATCACTTGGACGGTCATCGAAACGACATCATCGCGATCGACGCGATTCGCCTTCTGCAACTGATCCTCTAGCGCTTGATAGATCTTTGCGATGATTTCCTCGCCATAGGTAGTCGCCTCATCTTTCGCCTGTTTCGGCGTGATAAGGTGCGACTTGTACATGGAAATTACTGCGGAGATGTAGAATTCATCCAAATCTACAGAAAGTTCCAGCTTGGCCGGATCAATTTCTTTTTTGACCTTTGCAAGAAGTCTTTGAATAATTTTCTGTGGGCTCGACTCAACTTTTAGAGGCGGCTTGCGTTTAATTGCAGGCAGGTGCTCTTTCAATACCTTCAGCCCGAAATCATACCAAGATGTGATCGTCAGTCGCTGAAAGGCCTGCTTCTCCACCACCTGTTCAATGGTTCTCTTGAGCGCCTTTTGAGTTTCGGCCGCGTATGTCAAAACGAGAATGTTATCCGGATTAACACCCTGTCCCAATAGATAAGCAACTCTTTGAACAATGCAAGTCGTTTTGCCCGTACCAGCACCACCTGTAACTGCAGCCGGTCCGCCACCATATGTAATGGCGGCTAGTTGCACATCATCATCAACGGGCAAATCTGGCATCGGCGCCACAGTGTTACCAGTCAACAACCTACCGATGGATCCCCGCTTCCTTCCAGAGCGCCAAACATCATCGACTACATCTGCGCAGGCACCTTTGCTTCCAATCACTTCTGCTGTAGTGAACTTGAGAACCTGCCAACTATCACTTAAAAGAACGAGATTTCGCTTTGCATCTTGCCTCTGAACTTCGCTGCCCCCAACTGCCGAAAGCGTGTCGCATTCAATATTGAGCTTCCGATCCTTGTCGAACAGGGCAAAATCGAGCATAAAGTCGCCCAAAACGTGTTGCGGTACGACATTTAAGCCGCGCTCCTTAAGCGCGCTGTAGAGGAAATATTCTGCCTTCAACATCGGCGGTAAAGACTCTTCGCGGGCCAATTTGAATGTGTCGAGCGAAATCATCGACGCTTCCATGAGCCAAAGCAATTTTTCCCAATTAATCCCTTTCCCGCAGAAATCAGGGTCGGGGCAGCTATCCCCGTAACGGACAAACTCCGGAAAAGTCAGCGGAGTTGTGATAATCGTGGCTTTTCCAGCGACCGCCCGCGGATAAAGCAGATGACTATAGAGATACCAAAGGTGCCTCGAGTTCTCCGGCGCTTCAAGGTTGTCCACAATGACGACGTCACTGCCGCCAAGCTCCAGCTCTAATTTGCTGGCCAGTGGGCGCCCAAACTGCGTGTGCGTTCGAGATTCCTTCCACAGATAATCGGCTTGTTTGTAGAGGGTGTCGCCGGTAACCGCCAGCGGTGCAAAACCACGAGACTTCAGATTAATAATTGCGGCCTCAAGGGTCGCCGCTTGTGCGTCGCCCCAGTCGCTGATAAACAAACCGCGAG
Organism: Candidatus Obscuribacter sp.; assembly: GCA_021772155.1. Classification (GTDB taxonomy): domain Bacteria; phylum Cyanobacteriota; class Vampirovibrionia; order Obscuribacterales; family Obscuribacteraceae; genus JADYXS01. Next base: position 19,159 of record JADYXS010000615.1, on the reverse strand, counting down.
AAGAACCGATGTACAAACCAAAGTTATTGACGAACCATTGCAGAGCTTCGCGCGCGTCTACTGGCAGGGCGCCTTTTCCAGAAGATGCAGGCACGTGTTGTCCTTTACTCAAAATTCGCTCTATTGTGGGACGACCGAAAATGATACTCGGCAACTGCATGGAGCCGACAGCTAATGCATATGCCTCGACATGATTCTACTTGAAAACCGGGGGTTTGTGCTAACTCATGGGTACATTTACATTGCCAGCTTGACATATCGAATGTCCTCTAGGCTGTCGTACAATTGCTAAGGATTTTTACGCGTTCGAGTCAAGTGCTAAAACGGTATTAAAAACCGGTTACCAAGGAAAGGAGAGAACCTCTCATGAAAAAGGCGTTCGTTGTCCTTGCTGCTATGTCAACTGTCGCCATTGGCGCAACACCAGCATTCAGCCAGGCTTGTGGAGATGAAGGACGTTACTTCCACCTGCAGCCCCCAACATACTCAATTGCCTCCCATAGACGGCGTGCAATCCACCGCTGGGCAAAAGCCCTTCGTTGGTACCGCGAACATAACGGCGACAAACCGTTGTGCGTCAATGGTAAAGCAGTTCAGTAATATCGCTGCATCCGTAGCGTGACATAAAGGCGTCATTAGGCGCTTTGCAATCAAGCGTCTCCTTAAAAAGCGCCATTAGCACCCCTGTTCGCAGGGGTGCTTTTTTTATCGGACGGTCGCGTTTCGCCGCGCCAAACTTTTATGTAAGCGATGGCATCCACGCCATCAAATCGCGCGGAAGTAAATGGTCTGGACACAATCGCATCCCGGTTCATGGCATCCACGCCATCAAATCACGAGGAAATTATGGTCTGGACACCATCAATCGCATAAATACCGAATGATCAGTAACTTCCTGCGCGGGTTCCGAAGACGTAAAAACAAGCCATCATTACAAACATCGCTGAGGTTACACCCAACCAAAAGGCAGCAATCAAAATCTGCCAGATGATAAGCGCCTGCCTGGAACTCAGGCTAACAATGATGCCAAGCCGGTTGATGATATAGAAGACCACAGCGCCAATTGTGAAAATCAGCGGAAGCAGTTTCAGTCCTGGCTCTACAGGTAATGCCACTGCAGCCACGAGACTAAGAATACAGACGACGACCAAGCCGATCGTCACATAGTCCGAAACCCGCTGTTTAACAGACTCTGTAGCGGAAGCTTCGTTAACATACTTGATTGCCGAAAAGACGTTACGGAAGCCACCGCGCCTTGGCGGAAAACTCTCTTCGTCTTCAGCAGCGGACGGTGGTGATGCTTCTTTGGCATCAGAACCTTCAAAAATCGCTGGTTTTTGAACGTCAGATAAATCGGAATCAGCCATACTGCTCTCCAGCCTTTGATCCATCTAATCTTATCAGGCTGCTCGGCTAGGAGACAGTGCCTTCCTTCCGTTCAGGTACCGACTCTTCTTCGGCATCAAGCTGCGAGCCATATTCCCGGTCTTCTTCGGATTCGGAAATTCCCACGTAGCTAATGACAATGTGCCGAGTTTCTCCTTGCCCGCGGCTACCAGAGGACAATTCCGGAAAATGCTCTTGCAGGTATTTGTGAACGATACGGCGCTCAAATGCAGACATCGGCTGCAGTCCAAATTCTTCGGCTTCTCCGTTGAGAACATTCACAGCGCCTTCTTTGGCTTGATCAATGATCTGCTCACAGCGACGTTGACGGTAGTTGAGCACATCTATCATGAAGTGCTGCGGCTCCGAATGCGGACCCCGACACATTTGCCGAATGAGAAACTGCAGCGCTTCCAGCGTCTGCCCCTTTCGTCCGATCAAAAGCTTGGCATCTGAGGCCTTGCAATCTATACGCAGGCATGTCGTGGATTCATCGACGTTTTCCTCGTGGACCACAGCCTCGATGTCGAGGATTGCCAGCATTTTCTCCAGGTATGTTTTGGCGGTATCTTCGGCGGTTATAGTCATCGTTTACTTCTTCTTCTTAGCCTTCTTTTGGGGAACCGAAATCTTTGTACCGGAGTCGCCATTGTCGCCCGCTCCAGTGATATCAATAATCTTCCCACCACCGTCGTCTCCACCACCGTCGTCATCTGCCGTCACATCAACGAATGGCGTTGGTGGAGATTTATAGATGAGCCAGGTCTGCAGAGTTTGGACAATGTTCGAAACTACCAGATACAAGAAAACGCCTGCAGGTAACGCGAAGAAAAAGAACATGGCGGTGACAGCAATTGGCATAGTCTGCTGCGTTTGCTTCTGAATTGCCGCTTGATCCGGATCGGTCGAAGCTGAAGCAGCCGGAGCCATCAGCATCGACGACAGGTACATGGTTCCAGCAAAGGCGATGAGCAAGAAAAGCACATCAAAGTTGCGTGGTTCAAACAGTTCAACGCCTTTAGCCAACTTTCCAATGCTGGTGATGGGACCGAAACTTTCGTCCTTGGCTTCACCGGGAATCACTGCGCCAATGGTTATCTCCCCGGGTCTGGGAAATACAGCGCGCCCGTTCACGTCGATTGAAGACGAATTGGCGTCTTTAACTATGGCCCACCTGGGCTTAATTCCTTCGAGCGAACCACCATCAAGCGCTTTGACTTCAAACTGGACTCCCGAACGACCAGCCACGACTGTGGATGGTCCTGGTGAGACGGTTACGTTGACCGTCTTGCCATTCACATCCACGGTAGTTTGCTCAGGCGCGCGCTCCGTCTTCGTTTGATAAGGATCCTTGCCGCCGCCCAGGAAGCCACCGAGCGGACCTGGGTCTTCGCCGGCTGGTCTTGGCTCGACCTTGATCGGAATCTCTATCGGTTTAGCATTGGGGAAATTGGCAGATACAATGACTTCGCCTGCGGCCGGGAAGGTTGCCTGCCCGGATACCGGATCGATAAGCGCACGGTTAGGGTCGGTAATTATTTTCCAAGCGGGCTTAAAGTTCGCCGGCGCATCGCCTTCAACTGCTATGGCATGGAAGTCTATAACCGTCGATTCATTCGTTTCCTTGCCGGCGGCATCCCTGCCCCAGACCAAGGTTTGGTCCCCTGGCTGGACAGCAAACTTGGCCAGCGTGCCGTCTGGTGACACATATGGGCTGTTAGCGCCGGAAGTTGGAGTGTTCACGATTTTGACGCTTTGCGCATCAGCCGGTTTAGCCAGCATCACCTTGACAGGGATTTCCTTGTCTTGGAAAGGCGGACCGGTGAAAGTGGAGAACAAGGCGATCAGAATCGGCAGCTGAACTAAAGTAGGAAGACATCCGCCGAGCGGATTCATTTTGTTCTTGGCGTAGAACTCCATGGTCTTCTTCTGATAGAGCTCAGGATTGTCTTTGTACTTTTCCTGAATCTTCTTTGTCATCGGCTGCAACTGCGACATGCGTTGCATCGATTTAGTTGAGGCAGTGACTAGCGGCCACACCAAGGCGCGCACCAGCAAGGTGAGCAGGATAATTGACCATCCATAGCTATGCGTCAGCTTAGCGAACGCTTGCAGGATGGGCACCATTACTGAATAGGTTATGTCCACGTTTTCAAAATCTTTGTCGGAAGCGATTGTAGCAGCCACGCAGGCAGACGCAGCTTGTCAGGCACGTCGTCAATGCCGCCTGGATGGAAGGGCTGGCATCGAAGAATTCGCCAGACGCTAAGAAGACAACCCAGGATGAGCCCGTGGTGGTCGATGCATCCAATCGAATAATCCGAGCAGCTCGGGTAAAAACGACATGACGGTGCACGAAATGCACGTGTCATTTGGAAGAGCTTTATTGCTTTCAGTACGAGCGGCTTGATCATCCACTTTTGCCCTTCGTTCTGCGGCCAAACCGTTGATCGGCTTTTTCAAGACATTCTGCGACAGTTTGGCAAATTTCGCTAAATGTCGCACTGATGGCTTCAGGTTTGACATGCCATGCCAGTGCGTACCATTGTGGCAAGTTGTACTTTTCAATCTCGCCAGACGCCACAATTTCTTTATAAAATCTGCGGTAGGCCTCTCTCAGACGCCGTTTGACGCGATTTCTTTGCGTAGCTTTGGCATGAACCTTCTTGCCTACGACAAAGCCGACCAGGGGCGGTCGGGGAGCGCTTTTCGGCTGCCTTTCAAGAACATAGAGCGAAAGCAACGGATTCGAAATTACTTTTCTGGCCGAATGCAATCGCTGGAAAAGGCCTGCTTTAGTCAGGCGCTCCGTACGCGGCAGCATTAGCCCATCGCGAGCTTGTATCGTCCTTTAGCGCGACGAGCTTTAATGACTTTGCGTCCGGCTTTAGTAGCCATTCGCTTCATGAAACCACTGCTCTTTCTCGCTTTGCGAATAGAACCGCGTAATGTTCTTTTCATGCTAGCTAAACTCCTGCGGAATATTCGATCAAAGCTCGGCCGAAACGCGACCTGGCTTTGAAAAATTTCTAGTCTTCATCAAATAAAGGCTTATGCTATCATCTCAGCAAGATTGTCAGCGTCTCTCGCCTACTGCGAGTGCGTTAAAAATTTACGATATACAGTAGCTCTCGGGCTCACCCGCAGTCATTTTCACGTGTCGGGTGATTTTATATTTTCTTCACGCGTAAAAGCGATAACAGCATGACAGTGGACGCTATGGATGAAATAAAGCTTGAGCGCTCGCTCAATGACATATGGACTGAAGCACAAGAGCTGCTCAAGACGCGCGTCAAGCTCCCAACGTTCAAAACTTGGATCCAGCCTCTGCAACTGCAACAACTGGACGGCAACGAGGCTGTGATCGCAGCCGCCAACGACTTTACGCGAACATGGCTTGTAACTAATCGCGTAGATGACATTAGCTGGGCGCTTTCCCAAGTGCTGAGCACAGATATCACGGTGCGTTTAATAGTAGATCCTGCTCTTGAATCCACTCAGGACTACACGCCTTCGATCGCCTCCATCGTCGTTGCTCCTCGTCCACAATCCGGCCCAGAGCTCGGCAATGACGCGCAGTTCCGTAATCAGGCAGCCAATCTCAATCCCAAGTATACGATTGAGGCATTCGTCGTCGGTTCGCACAACCGTTTCTGCCACTCAGCCGCAATGGCTGTCGCTGAACGGCCAGGGCAAATTTACAACCCTCTCTTCATCTACGGCGGAGTTGGGCTTGGCAAGACCCACATCATGCAGGCTATCGGGCACCATGTGATGTTAAATAACCCGCGTCTCATTGTGCGGTACATAACCTGCGAAAGATTCACAAATGATCTAATCAATTCAATACGAACAAATAGCATGATGGATTTTCGAAAGCGATATAGACAGGTAGATGTTCTACTCGTTGACGATATCCAATTCATCGAAGGGAAAGAATCCACTCAAGAAGAGTTCTTTCATACTTTCAACGCGCTTCGCGACAGTGGAAAGCAAATTGTGGTCTCAAGCGATCGTGCTCCTAAAGACATTCCAAAGCTGGAAGAACGCTTGCGCAGCCGCTTCAATGGCGGGCTAATTGCTGACATGCAGCCTCCTGATCTGGAGACTCGTGTTGCCATTCTGCGTAAGAAATGTCAGACAGAAAGTAAAGAACTGCCGGACGCTGTCTTAGAGTACATTGCTTCTTCGTACACACAGAACATCCGCGAATTGGAAGGCGCGGTATTGCGCGTACATGCTTACGCAAGTTTAACCGGCATGGCTTTGAACATTCAGACCGTGGCCAGCGTATTACAAATTGGAGCTCCTGTATCCAAAGCACATAACATAACGATCGAGACCATCATTGGCGCTGTAGCTGCGCACTATCGAGTCGATACTTCGGACTTGCGATCTGCTAATCGATCTAAAGACCTGGCTCTACCACGACACATAGCAATGTATTTGGCACACGACATCTTGTCGTTGAGTCACTCAAGAATTGGCGAAGCCTTCGGTAATCGCAAGCACTCATCGGTTATATATGCGATCGAAAAAATAAAAACAGAATTGCCCAAGAACGTGCAAATGACGCAGGCAGTTCAGCAAATTCGGCACCAGCTGAGCCTTTGAGATAGTGTAGAAAACTCGTAGAAAGATCGTTCGATCTTCGTCAGTGATCTGTTTATTCTCTAGAACCCGCAAGAAGACAAGGATCGCCAATTACACAATCCAACTACAGGTTCTCTACAGGCAGTTTCGGAAAGGCAGCTACTAATCGAAGTTATCTACGGAAAAGGGCTGTGCCTCCTACTTCTATATTATTCAATTTAAAAAACTAAACAGCAGAAAGAACTGGAAGGTGGGCATTCAGCCTTGCAAAAGGCATCGAGAAAAGCTAACCTTTTACACATTGCCCGACCGAAGAAGGACTGACTATGCACTTCGCCATTCAGAAAGAAGCTTTGGTAAAAGCACTCAGAGACGTAAGCAACGCCATTGCGACACGTGTTGTCCAACCAGTGCTGAGTAACGTCTTTGTTGAGAGTCTTGATGATGTCAGTCTCAGATTCGTCGGAACAGATTTAGACCTAACGATTCAAGCCAAGTCGCCAGCAGTCGTATATACGCCAGGCTCCATAACATTGCCTGGTAAAAAGCTGTTGGAAATCGTCTCCAAGCTTCCTAGTGATCTAGTTTCATTCCAGATCGACAAAGAAACTTGTGAAACTGTAGTGACGTGTCGTCGTTCACGTTTTACTTTGACCGGATTACCTGCAGAAGATTATCCGCGCGTAACGAGTCCGGTCAGCACTGACGGTTTCTCGATGCCGGCAGACGTACTTCGTCGCGCAATAACACAAACCTCATTCGCTGCTGCAAGTTATGATTCCAGCAGCATCTTGGGCGGTGTTTACTTGCTCGTTAGCAACGGAATTTTCGAAGCCACCGCAACAGATGGCAGCCGGTTGGCTCACAGACGTGAAGAACTCAATGTCAATATGCCATCGCGCCGCCCAGAAGGTGACGGCGATAAAGAAATCGGCAATGAGGCTGAATCGAAGTCAGCTACCGCAACGATGGAAAAGCCGGTTGATCTCAAGGCCATTGTTCCGGCTAGAGCCTGCACCGAATTACTCAAAATTTTGGATGCTAAAGATCCTGGTAACACTGTGCGTGTTGCTCTGGTTGACGGACAAATACTGTTTGAAAATGACACACACTTCCTTTGCACGCGTTTGATTAGCGGTGAATATCCGCGTTATCACGAGCTATTCCCAGGTGAATACACGTACTTATCAACCTTCACCAGAGAAGAAGCACAGGCAGCCGTAGAGCGCGTTGCGGTCATGTCTGATGAACGCACCAACCTGATCAAGTTTCATTTTGAAGCAGAGACGTTGCAAATTTCTTCCAATACACCGGATGTCGGTAAGGCACAGGAAGAAGTATCTATGCGTTTCGAAGGGCAAACTCTCGATGTTGCTGTGAACGTTCGCTATGTGCTTGACGTTCTGCAAAAGCTTCAGGGCATTGACGTCCGTCTCGAAATGACAGGGCCGTTAAAACCCCTCATCTTCAAGGCCGAAGATGATGAGAACTACAAGTATCTGCTCATGCCTGTGCAAGCCAAGTAACGTAAATGCTTGGTACAGCGCTTTTAATACGTTCGTTCGAGTTCGAGTAGCTTCTTTATCCAGAAGCACTTTCACTGGATAAGCTGGCACCGACTGATCTCCATCTCAAGTAACCAACTGTTCCTATGTGCCACGATTTCAACGAAACACAAGCTCAGTCATATTTGTTTGGAATAGCTGAGCCCAGCCGAGAGTTGGAGCCTGCTATGATATACTTGCCTATCTGTTGTCTATAAACGATGACGATTTGGGATTGTAGCTCAGTTGGTTAGAGTGCCTGCCTGTCACGCAGGAGGTCGCGGGTTCGAGCCCCGTCAGTCCCGCCATTTATTCTCGTAAAACGCACCCTGCCGGGGTGCGTTTTTGCTAGCTGGTTAGTTAGGCAGCCAGTTAGTTAAATCACATTATTCCGAATGCTGATCGTCCAGTTCAGCGGACTGGTCTGTCTTTGGCTGTAAAAATAATGCTTGATGGCACCTGGTAAGTGGCTGAAAAACGCAGAGTTTTCGGTTGCAAAAGCCACGTATTAGACAATTCGGTATAAGCTTCTGACATTCGTGGGTCGTTTTGGGTTAATTTCGTTAAAAGGCAGGCAAGCTATGGCAACGTTGAGCGCTGTTTTAAAAAGCCTGGTACCAAATTTTTTCAAAGTGCTTTTGCGCAACGGCCGCGTTAAGCAAATCACCAATGCCTATAGCCGGCGCGTGGTGCGCCACAGCTACTCAGGTTTTCCTCTGGATGTGACCATAGCTGATCCTCTAGCAGAGGGCTGGTATGACCACGACTGGCCGGCACAGCCAACGGTTGATTTGCTGCGTCAGCACAGGCTGAAAGCGGGCGCTCGTGTATTCGATATCGGCGCCCATCAAGCTGTGGTAGCGATGATGCTTGCTCGCATTGTGGAGCCAGGCGGCAGCGTAGTTGCCCTGGAGGCAAGTGAACACAATTTTGAAATTGGGCAAGCCAATATTTCTTTGAACAGCATAGACAATTTACAGATACTGCATGCCGCCGGCAGTGATGTTTCCGGCGAGATCGAATTTGAGCAAAATTTCAATGGCTCGGTTGCAGTGGCCAACGATAAGTTTTTGTGTAAAAAGGTCAAAGCTTACTGCGTAGATGATCTTGCCACCAAATATGGTGCTCCACAGATCTTGTTTGTCGACGTGGAAGGTTTCGAAGTGCACGTACTTAAAGGCGCAAAGCGGCTACTTGCTGAAAATCGGCCAGACTGCGACATAGAGGTACATGTCGGATGCGGACTGGAGAAGTTCGGGTTCACCGCTCAGGATGTTGCCGATTGCTTTTCAGCAATTGACTACGAGTTGTTTGCCTGGGTTTCGTCAGTGGAGTCTGGCGTTACTCTTGTTACCAGCGAGTTCAAATTTCCCAATGAAAATTTTCATCTAATAGCCATTGCAAGAAGATAGGTCAAGACCTTTTCTTCTTGTTCCTTCAAGTTCAGCTTTGCGTGGCATTGTCATTAGCAGCAGCACGTCGACAAATGACAAGACAGGTGAGCTGCGTCCTGCTAGTTGCGGACAAGCGAAGTCGACTCGTTGATTGCACGAGTGTCCAAAGGCATAATACCGGACCCCAAACAGTCTCTGCGAGCTAATTGCTCAGCGATTGCACTGAGGGCGGTATTCTGAAATTAGTTGCTCTTGAATTCTTGAGCGTTGATTGCTTGTTGACAGCGGCATTTCGTGAGTGAAGACAAGCAGATCGTGAATGTCATGCCCGCTTTGTGTCCAAGCTTCGATTACCTGCCTATTCAACTCTGGTGCATCGCGCGACATGTCTTCTACTTGTCCGAAATACAGCACTGTGTGTGCCTTAGGTTTTTCTGGATCAAGCTTGCATGTGATGGCGTAGACTGCTGCAACCGACCGTGGGTCCCAGTTTGACAATGAACCAACGGCGTTGAATTTGAAGCGGTCTTTTTTTCCCCAAGAAATACTCATCTGACTGTTGCCTGTCCCGTGTGGTTGAACTTGTTACTTGCGTTGCGACCTTATCCCATTGACATGCATCTGACACAAGTTTTCTCGATAACCGATTGTAGCGAAGAATGGCCAATTTCGTTGCGGTATCTGAAGAACTACTACTTCCTGGTCGATTTGGATAGTAGCGACAAGCGGCAGCCTGAGGCCGCCGCTTGTAAGTCGCTTTATTCTATTAGTAGCTTCTGTTGCCGTAAGCTGTGTTAGGACGACGTTCGCGCGGCTCTGAGAAAGCGACGTACATTGTACGACCGTTGAATTCTCTGCTATCAAGTGCGCGAATCGCAACTTCAGCTTCTTCTTGAGTAGTCATTTCTACAAAAGCGAAACCACGAGCTCTTCCACTGTCACGATCGGTGGCGATTTTGGCCGAAACTACTGAACCATGTTCTGCGAACAAACCTTGCAGTTCGGCATCAGTGGTATTGAAAGATAGATTTCGGACGAATAACTTATTTTGCATTGTTCTTAACCTGTTTACGCTATAGACACTCTGAACCGGAACACCCAGGCAGAGGATTAAGTCGAGGAGGCAAATCTGAAAATCTGCGGACAGGAAAATCGAAAACTGATACTTAGTCTCTAGCGTTGAAAGCGCTAAAGCACGGAGTTATCGATTTTCGTTGAAATTCTTCTGTCGGAAAGCGGACTTTGCAATTTGAACCTTTGACCAGCAGAACTCAAAGGTTGAGCAAAACGGCCTGACTAAATCGACTCTCATTCTTACATGAGCCAGGATGAAGTGAAGTCGATTAAAGCAAACATTTACTATTCGATGTGCGTATAAAACAGATGTCGCCTGATTCTATGACGGTTGAGGCTTGCCCGCTCGCGTCCGGGCGGCAGCCTGACGCCGGCTCTAGGCCTTGGCTTTTTCCTTCCGTGAGCGTTCTTTTTCTTTTGCTTTGGCACGCTTTGCTGCAAGCTCGGCTTCCTTAGCCGCTTCTTGTTTGGCTTGCTCTTCCGCTATGCGCTGCTCACCGACCTTCTCCAGGTAGTATTCATAACTGCCTTCGAAGACCCGCATTTTGTTGTTTCGTAGTTCGACGATTTTGGTTGCAATCTGCGAGATGAAGTAACGATCGTGTGAGACCACGATGACGGCTCCTTCGTATTCGCGCAGCGCCTTTTCGAGTGTCTCCTTGGCGGGAATGTCCAGGTGATTAGTGGGCTCATCGAGGATGAGGAAATTGGCGGAAGACAAAAGCATTTTGGCTAGAGCCAGACGTGCTTTCTCGCCGCCACTGATATCGCGAACGCGCTTAAAGACGCTGTCGCCGCTGAACATGAATCTACCAAGCAGTCCGCGTACTTCGGAATCTTTCCATTCAACGACTTCTTCGCGAATCGTCTCCAGTACTGTCCGCTCGAGATCGAGCGCTTCAGCCTGATTCTGGGCGAAGTAAGCAGGAAGTACATTGTGTTCGCCAATTTGCAAACTTCCAGAAAGCGGTTTTTCTTCGCCCATAATCAATCGCAGAAGAGTGGACTTGCCACTGCCATTTGGTCCGAGCAATGCGATACGGTCGCCGCGTTCGATGCTTAGTTCTGCATCCATGAAAACAATATTGTCGTCGTAGGCGTGCATCAATTCTTTGATATTGAGTACTTCGCGCCCGCTGCGTTGACATGTTGGGAAGTGGAATTTTAGTGTTCCTAGTTCCGAATCTGGTGCATCGATCAACTCAATCTTATCGAGTTGCTTTTCTCTACTCTTGGCTTGCGTACTGCGAGTAGCGCTGGCCCGGAAACGGTCGACGAACTGCTGCTGGCGCTGCATTTCTTCCTGCTGTCTATCGAAAGCGGCTTGCTGGCTAGCTCGATTGAATTCTTTCTGTTCAAGATACTTAGAATAATTGCCTAAATATTCGGACGATTTGCCGCGTTCAATCTCAACTATCTTGGTGCAGACCCGATCCAAGAACATGCGGTCATGGGAAACGATAGCCATCGGCTTGCTCAGAGGCTTGAGATAATTTTCAAGCCACTCAACTGTTTCCAGATCGATGTGGTTAGTAGGTTCATCAAGTAACAAGATATCCGGATTTTGAAGCAGCAGTTTTCCGAAGGCAATACGCATCTGCCAGCCGCCGCTAAAGCTGCTAACCAGGCGATCTCCATCTTCGCGTTTAAAGCCCAAGGTTGGGAGAATTTTGTCGACTTGAATGTGTACTTCGTATCCACCGAGGTGATCCATTTGACGATGAAGCAGATCCATTTCGCGGATCAACTTGTTCATCTCATCGCCGGATGCCGTTTCCAAAGCATACTCCACAGCGTGAAGCTTCGTTTGAACTTGGTTGAGCTCAACGTATGAACGCAGTAACTCGTCGTGAAGTGTATTGCCTTCTAGAACATCGAATTCTTGTGTTAGATAACCGATCTTGATTCCCGGTTGCGAGATGACCTGCCCGGTGGTCGGCTCAACTTCACCGGCGATGATGCGGAAAAGAGTAGATTTGCCACAGCCGTTAGCACCAACAACGCCGACACGATCACCTGTTTTTAATTCCCAGGTGATTTCTTGCAACGGCTCCCCGTGGGGAAAGACCTTGCTGATGTTGTGAAGCTGTAACATTGTGATTCCAGTGCAAAAGGCGTAATTGTAACGTGGCGCAGCTGTTTGCACAGATGATATGTGCAAAGGTGATTACAAGTGTAAATGCAAATCGTTCAGTTTGCACGCCAGGCCAAGGAATACGAAGGAAACTCTACAGTTGTCCAAGCTTTGTCGAGACCGAAGTGGGTAAGGCTGCGCCCTTCCAGCGATTTTGGTAATTGGTTAGTTAGTGCCAATGATCACTATGGGGCTCTTTTTGCCGTCTCAATCCTGCCTTCGGGGCAACGGTAAGCTCAACAGTTGTTGCGCGGGGCGCACGGAGTCACAATTCAGCCAAAGTTGGCAACGAACTTTATCGGCTTTTTAATCTGAAATGCCGAATTGGTAACTCTTCTACCTTTCTATCAATAGGTAGTATCAGTCTCATTGTGCAGCGCCCACGGGACGTTTCGACCGGCGGAATACGGTCCCAGGTGGGGGAAAACACGAATTGATCTAATTAATAAGCTCGCTTAGTCTAAGTTTGTCCCTTCTCATGACGGCCCATTCTTTGTTTAGCAAAAAGCATCTTTTAGGTTTCAGCGTTGGTTTCGCCTGTATCGGAGCGTCGCTTTGGCAAGCTGCTTCTGAGGCTAGACCAATTGAAGATGGCAAAACTGCTAGCTTTTACCGGCATCCGGCTTCGGCTTTGGTACCTGCACAGACAGCGGCTGTCGCTGCACAACAGGTGGACAGCCGCGCCAAAGCTGTGCGCCGCCTGGGAGCGCCCTCGGGCAAGCAAGAGAAACCGAGCTACGCGGTCAGCTCCACCACTGGCTGGAGAAATATCGACGGCTGGGAGCAGGATGTGGTTGAAAGAGATCCGAATCTCAAGAATTGGAGTTGGCTTGGGATGCAGGAGATGAATAAGGGGTATATCAGGCTTCGGCCAGGCGAAGTCGGCGTCAAAAGACCTCGTCGTTACGCGCAGACGGTCCACGTGCAATCAGTTGTTAAACCGGCTCGCGTCGTTCGCTTGGCACCGATGAACACCGAAAGGCGTTACCTACAACCGAATCACATTCCACTTCCATCTCGCGCTTCTGTAGCGGCCAGAGCTAAGATGAATCGTCCCTCTACACAGATTTCGCTGGCTGCGCCCCGCACTAGAATTGCTCTGGGGTTGCCAAAGACCGGTATCGGTCTATCGGCACCGAGGACCACTGTCCGCTTCGGTGGGCCAAGTACTCGCCTTGGGCTGGCTGCTCCGGGCACTCAGCTAAGGCTTTCCGCACCCGCTACCAACGTTCAGTTGGCAGCTCCGAGCACCAATGCTCGACTTTCCGTTCCTTCAACCGAAATCCGTCTTGCCGCTCCATCCACCAGTGTGCAACTTGTAGCTTCCCAAGCACGCGCTCGGTTAAGCCGACCTGTCCAACCGGCTGATGCGATGGCGGATGTAGGGCGAGCATTTTCTCCTGACCAGTTTGAATCTCCTGGTACGGAAATTCGCGATCCATACGGATCCCCGTGGGCATACAGTTCTATGAGAACCGCCGCAACTGTTCGAGGACGAGTCACCAAACGAAGTCCGTGGTAGGTCCGGTGATCGTTGTTTGCCGCATTGATAGCCGAGCTTATTCGATTTGATTTCTTAGGGTAATTACCGCGTAATAATACCGGAGTGATGCACCATTTACTGAACAAGACGGACCATCGTCCGTATTCACTGAACGCCGGTCCTTGGGTCATGGGGCAGGATTGGAGCGATCTTGCTTTCCTTCACTGGCCTGTCGAATCTAGCGCTTTGAGACCATCGATTCCGGAAAGGTTCGAAATTGATACGTTCGACGGTAGTGCTTGGATTGGTGTGGTGCCGTTTGCAATGACAGTGCGTTTACGTGGTTGCCCTGTCACTGCTATGCGGTTTCTCGAGCTGAATGTGCGCACCTACGTCACTTGCAATGAAAAAAGAGGCGTCTATTTCTTCTCATTAGATGCCGGTAGTAAGCTGACTGTGGCCGGTGCACGCGCGTTTTTCCATTTGCCGTATTTCAATGCCACCATGAATCTCTCAAAGGACGGAGAATGGAGTCAATACGAAAGTGTGCGTGTCGACTCTCGCGGAGCTGACAGCGCTTTTGTGGGACGGTATCGACCGGTTGGGCCACCGTTTACAGCGCAGGAAAATACCCTGGAACACTTTTTGGTGGAACGTTATTGCTTGTTTGTGGAAAACGGTGGAATACATTACTGCTGTGATATTCATCATGATAGATGGCTTCTGCAAAGAGCCGAAGCCCAGATAGTTACCAATAGCATGGTCCATTTGGCCGGAGTTGATCTCAGTCAACAGAAGCCTCATGCTTTGTATTCGGCTTCGATTGAAACACTCGAATGGTGGCTCCAACCGTTTGCGTGATTTCTGTCAGCGCTCGGTTCGGAATTTTTATTTAGACTTTTTAAGCATTATTCTACTATAGAAGATGGTAAAAACTAGGCAAACAAAAAGTCGACGGGGATACCCCCGCCGACTTTCCGTCCCACCTGCGGACACGGCAACCTTGCAGTTGCCGTGTCGCAGTAAGGGAGCACAAGCTGGCTTGCGCTTACCTGTGTTTGAGTTGATTAGTGGTCGCGCGTCGGACGCACTTCCAACTGAATCAGCTTCGGACCACGTTGGTCGTGGTTTGCATCGGTATCCGCCAGGGGCGGCGCCAGCGTCAAGTTGCGCTTGCCGTTGTCCGGGTACGGATGGATTTCCGAAAGTAGCGTTGACACCATCGGTGCGCTGACCACAGAGACGTGATCGCGCGTAAGTTCCCACGGGTTGCGGACACCCATGGACTTGCACAGCATCAGAATCTCGCGTTGTAGCACGCTGGCGTAGTTGTACACGCGTACGTACTTATCCACGGGATCCAGACCGCGACGCAGACGCGGGTCTTGCGTGGCGATGCCGGTGGGACAGCGGTTGGTCTGGCAGCGCAGTGCCATGATACATCCAAGGCCACCGATGAGGAATGCACGTGCGATGTGCACCATGTCGGCGCCCAGTGCGATGCAAATCATGATGTCGTCACCCTTGGCGATGAGCCCTGAGCCGATCACCACAACCTGGTCGCGCACACCGAATTCTCGGAGGGCGTTGTCGACCTTGGGAATCGCATGGTAGAGCGGCAGCCCAACCGAGTCGGCGAGCACGTTCGGCGCAGAGCCGGTACCGCCTTCGCCACCGTCGATGGTGATGAAGTCCGGACCGTTACCGCTTTCCTGCATGTGCTTCGCCAGAGTCCGTATGAACTTCTCGGTACCGACCGGAGTCTTGTAACCGACGGGCTTGCCGGATGCTTCCTGCAGCTTGGCGATAAACGCGACCAGTCCTTCGACGGTATCGAATTCATCCCAGGCGTTGGGCGAGTAGCAGTCAACGCCTTCCTCTACGCCACGGATCTCCGCGATTTCGGGCGTAATCTTTTCCTTGGGCAGTTTGCCACCCTGACCGGGCTTGGCACCTTGGCCGCCTTTCACTTCACTGGCGACGAATTGCTCGTTCTGCATCACTTCGGCATACTTATCCCAGTCGAACTCGTTGCTCCAGACCTTGCGGAAACCGCGGGCCTTCGCATCGACGAATGGGTCAGTGATCAGCCGACGGAAGCCGAACTTGGCCGGTCCGATCTCGACGACGATTTTCGCGCCGCCGACGATCTTGCCCCGGGGCTTCACTGGCCGCTCGTTCCTACCGAAATGCAGACAGTAGTGCGACGCCAGTGAGAGGTGATAACCAAAGAATTGCTTCCAGGTGATCGGATGCTCCACGCCGTCGATGTGGTACTTCGTCAAACCGCCTTCGCCAGTGCCCATGTGGATGTCAGCCTTCATGCCACCACTTGATAGCGCGCGGACTGCTTCCTCGGACAGAGCGCCGAAGCTCATGTGGGCAATGCCGATCGGGTGCGACGGAATCCACGGCTTGCGCCGTTTCTTACCGATCACCAACCGTGGCAGCATGGTTCCCATTTCGCGATCGCGGATAGCAAAGCCTTCCTGCAGCAGGTGGAGCTTGCCGACTTCGCGATACGGTTCCTCAGTTCCGAAGCCAAGGTTGTTGTTCAAACCCTTGCCGGACTTGTAGAGGTAACGACGAGTGATGCGATTGTATGGCCACTCTTCGCGGTTGCCCATGAACCAGTACTGGCGCAGCTCGTCTCCGATTAACTCGAAGCCGTACCGGCACCAGCCGAGGATGGGGAAGTTGCGGCGAATGGCGTGTTTCGATTGCAGGTAGAAGTCGGAAATGCCGATCCACAGAAGGAAGCCGATCAGGCTTGCTACCGTGGCGACGGCACCTTTGCCGGCAACCGATCCTTCCATGGCAAAGTATCCGGCAGTGCCGAAGACCAGCATGAAAATCAGTCCGACCGGCAATACCGCATCCTTCTTGAGTAAGAAATCATGCAGCGCGAGCAGCAGCAGGAATCCGAGCGCCGCCAGTGGGACACCCAGTTGAGCACCGCCGAAATAGAATCCGGCGAGGCCGGCAATCAAAGTGCCGGTGAGAATCGCGTGGCGGTGCTTGGAAATATCCCTTACCGCCAACGTGAGAAGGGAACCCATCGCGCCAAGGAAAATGGCCGCGGGGATTCCACCGATTTGCCAACCGGCAAGGGCGCTAAGCAGCCCGCCGATCAAGATTGCAACAATCCAGAACATAGTAGTTTCTCCTAAGGGACCGCACGTTGGTTTTTGAGGTGTGCGGTCCAACTGATGCCTAGGGCAGATAAGAGAAGGGCGCCACGAAAGTGTGGCGCCCTTCCACGAGAAGCGATCGCTTCCCTTCGTCTGCCACCAAGACTGGTGCCCAAAGGCATCAGCATCAGGACTTACGAAAAGGGTTACGCGCCGCTAGTACCATCCGTCGACTCAGTGGTCGGCGAATCCGTTTGACGGACCAATTCCGGTCCGGGGCCGTCCACCACCGCGCTCGGTTGGAGCACGGTGGTCGGAGCAGGGCCCTGAGCGCCTTCGATTTCTGAACCGGTTTGGCGGACCAATGCCGGTCCTGGTCCAAAGCTTTCGTCGGTCGCAACGACCGGCGCGGTTTCCAGAGTCACCACGGGCATGGCGAATTTCGCAGCCAGCAGACCAGCCTCACGACACTTGAACTCCACCGCGACTCGCAACAGCTCGAGGTTCTGAGCCACGGCTTTGTCGCCACCCTTTACCGGATGCGTTGCGAAGAACGCAATCACGTCGGTCTCCAGCTCCTGACGATCAAGAGCTGTGACGCCGCTGACCATGCTGATCAGACCGGTCTCCGGGAAGTTCGCCACCATGTAGTCCCAGTTGTCCTTAATGAACTGCCAGGCCTTCACGTTGATGCGACCGTTGCCCAACAGACGCACCAGCAACGACGGAGCGTCCTGTGTGCGAACTGTCGCGGTGATAGTCGATGCCAGAGTCTTCTCCAACAACGCGACATCGCGGAAGCTTGCCTGTGCCATCAGGAAGCGAACCTTCTCTTGCGGCACTTGCGTGGCGCTGAGCAGTTGTGCCAGTTCGTCGTACTCTGTGCTGCCACCATTGTGGGCAAGCAGTGCAATCATCGCCGGCACGACGTCGCTGGCCACTGCCGAGCGATCCGTCTTGTACTTGCCGAACAGCTGTCTGGCTGCGTCGCCAAGCAAACTGTAGTTGCCGATGGTGCCCAGCATCAGAATCACGGTGCCGCGCACCTGACGATCCTGCGCCGATTCGCCAGCCTTTTCCGTCCAGCCGAGCCGGTTGTACTGAGGCATGACGATTGTCCGTACCAGCTTCGCAAAGACTGACCGGTTGCGCTCGGGGAGCAGATCGTAGATCCTCGCCAGCGAAGAATGCAGCAATCCCCAGATGTTGGGATCCCTTTCTTCTGAGAAAAGGGCCACGATATCGAGGTACTGTTCCGCTGATGTCAACCCGGCTTGAGCACAGGCCCAAGCACCGTTGACCAGGTTGAACCGCTCGATCGAATTGAGCGTTTCGCTCATGTTGGCCGTGAGCTTGCTAGCCAGCTTGGGAGAGTAGCTCGTGCGGTAGAACCCATGTCCGTCCGCATTAACCACCACCCACTCCAGCTGTTCGCCGAGGTAGATGCTCTTTTCCTTGCCGTCCAACAACACCCACTTGGTGCCCACGCCTTCGGCAGTCTTGAATCGCAGGAGCACCGGCACGAGCCAGGTCTGGGACTTGTCGACCGCTGCAGCGAGGTACTTGAAGGGAGCCTGTGACAGCGTGACGCCGCCACTGATCGCACTTTCGCTGACGGTGATCACCGGGTATCCAGGCTGGAACACCCATGTGGTCATAATTTCCCTCACCGGCAACGTAGTGACGCTTGCGATGGCGTCCCACAGGTCGGTGGTTTCGGCATTGGAGTAGGCGTGCTTCTTCAAGTACACCCGGATGCCGTCGCGGAACGTGTCTTCACCGATGTACTGCTCAAGCTGTCGGAGGACCGAACAACCCTTGCGGTAGGTGATCACGTCAATCATGCCCAGCGCCTCCGCTGGGTGGTTCACCGGAGCTTCCACAGAACGTGTGCTGGCAAGGCCGTCAGTACGCATGGCAGCTGCCCGCTCCTGACCAAAGCTTACCCAGCGCTCCCACTGGCGGCGGAAGGCGTCCTGGACCTTGGTGGCCATGAATGTGGCGAACGCTTCGTTCAGCCACAGACCGTTCCACCACTTCATCGTCACCAGATCGCCGAACCACATGTGCGCGATTTCGTGCATGACGACTTCCGAAACACGCAAGAGCTCGCCGATGGTGGCAGTCTCTTCGCTGACGAGCAGCGCGGTTTCACGGAACGTCACGCAACCGAGGTTCTCCATGGCACCGAACGCGAAGTCCGGGATGCCAATGAGATCCAACTTGTTTCCGGGATATTTGATCCCGAAGTACCGCTCGAACCAGGTCAAAGCGAACTGCGCAGCTTTCAGGGCATACGTGGTCAGGTGCTTCTTACCGGGCACGCAGTAAGCGCGGATCTCGGTGCCGTTGACGACGATGGGGTCGGTAACTTCAAATTCGCCGATGACGTAAGCCACGATGTACGTGGACATCTTCAT
>JADYXS010000614.1 GCA_021772155.1 Candidatus Obscuribacter sp. | reverse complement strand
CGGCCGCACCGTATATAGTGGCAAAGAAAAAGCCGACCTTGCGGTCGGCTTATTTGGTTGCGGGGGTAAGATTTGAACTTACGACCTTTGGGTTATGAGCCAAGAATCGATGACTTTGACGGGTTTTCCGAACCCATAACCGAACCCAATAATTCTAAGCCTGTTGGCACTTTCAGGATTTAATCTTGTTGCCATGACTTAATCGATCTGGTCGATTTATAATGGATTTGCATTAGGCATTGCATTAGGCGTTTGGTTTTGGGTGGGAACGATGGCAGAAAGCGAAAAAACGGGCAAGAAGTTCACTGCGAAGCAGATTCGGGCATTTGTGTGCCCCACGCATTTGAAACAACACTATTTTTTCGTGCTGCCCGACGTTCACCTATACGTATCTGTCGGCAGGGGCGGCAAGAAAGCGTTCTGTTTCAGAATATATGAATCAAAAGAGCGTCGGTGGCGCACGTTGGATTTGAACTGCAAATTTGAGGACAAGCTCCCTGACGCGTTAGTACGTGACGTCATGCTCGAAGCGCAATCGAGAGCGGCTGAATTAACGGCACGTCTCAATCGTGGCGAAAACGTGTTTGACCAGCCACGCAAGGAGTCCTCGCATAACCTGCAGGAACTGTTCGACCACTATAAAGAGAACCACTTGGAAAAACGAGGAAAGCGAGTACTAGACAATGAGAACAACTTCAAGCGCTGGTTCGCTAAGCGAAATCTAGCCAAGAAGAAGGCAAACGAATTTTCGCACGAAGACGCCGCGCGCCTCCACACGCAAATGGAAGAAACTCCAGGCAGCGCGAATCGCGCCGTGCAACTCGGTCGAGCGATGTTCAATTTTGGCATCAAGACTCGTTTCATTTCGCGCACTGACAACCCGTTTGCCGGGGTCTCGTTGTACCGGGAGAACGAGCGAGACAGAGTCCTTTCGGACGAAGAAGCAGGGAAGCTTTTGACTGCGCTTGAATCTATTCCCGCAGATCATTCAAGAGAACGCACATTACACGATTTCATTCTGCTTTCGCTTTTGACGGGGGCGCGCAAGTCAAACGTAATGACCATGCGCTGGGACGAATTGGATCTTAAGGACGGAACCTGGAGCATCCCAGCAGAGAAAACGAAGACGCGACGCGCGCAACTGATACCACTCGGTGCGATTGAGAAAGGAGTGCTCACCGACCGTGAACAACTGCTCAAAGATTCTGAAGAGATTGACGATGATTGCCCATGGGTCTTTCCGGGGAAAGGAGCTTCCGGGCACATGGTAGATCCAGGCAATGCCTGGGAATCGCTACGCGATAAGCTTGGACTGAGCGATTTGTGGATTCACGACCTGCGCAGAAGCCTGGCATCATCAATGGCGAACACTGGTGCGGACGTCTCGATTGTTCGCGCTGCACTCAACCATACCGACACACGCACCACACTGAAAGCGTACATTAGAACCAGTCAGCAAGTACAACTGCAAGCAAGGCAGAAAGCGCAGGAGGCTTGGTTTGAAGCAATGAAGCGACACGCTCAAGGAGGCGCGGATTCAGACAATGGACAACACAAACAGCTCGCCAAAGGCAAACGCAAGAGCAAGAAAAGGAACTAGGGCGCATGCCGTCGTGGTCAGGGAGTCTTCGAGCTTTGTGAATTGGCGACAACGCACCGTCTTCATACACAATAACGTTACAGGACAGCATTAGTCCTATTCCATTTCTTGTGCAAGAGCCGGTATGCAAGCTTCGGATGGCAGGCGCACCAAATTACCATACTTACGAAAATTGACTGCAAGTTTGCAAGTTTCTCTTTCGGCTTAGCCTGCAAATCAATCTCGGATAAGATTCCGAAGCCCTCGCTCTGCAGTTCTTTCCTGACGAGCTGAAGAGCCTCATCGAATGGCGCAGCCATCGTTTTTGCATATCCGTAAGGAAAATCTGCTTGTCCCCTATCATCCCCCAGTGCCATGGTGCCTCCTTTGCAGAAGTTTTAGTGCGGGTATGCGACTCTGACAGCCGGCGGAGATGAGGAATTAGTGGTAGGAATTTCCGGTGTCTGTTATACAACTAGAACGGAGGTGCGGTAATGGATCAGTTTGTTTGGCCAGTAGCAATAATTGCGTTGTATCTCGTGCTTCAATTATGGATTCTGCCGAAGCTCGGCATCCAGACTTGACTGAGCAAAAGCAGCTGCTCGGTCGAGCAGCGTCAAAAGCAAAACGCAAAATCAGTTAAGAAGGAACAGTGATGCTAGTGGACCTTGCACTTTCACTCGGTGGTTACCTCCTTTTCTTGAGCGCGATGGTGATATCTGTGGCGATGTTCTTGTCGCGTGCTTTTGATACGTGAGCCACCATCGATCAACACCCGGGTGGTGTCGAAGAGTCCAGAGCGTCATGAAGCGAAAGCAAAATCCTCTCAACTCCCTTTGCTCAGAATCATTTCGTGCCTGCAGGGCACAACATACGGCATCGCACACTTCAAGAACGCTGCCGTCCGTGATCGACGGGCACCACGACCGGTACCCCGAGCACCTGTAATGTGTATCATCATTGCTGGAAGGTTTGCCTCGCTGCTCAGCGATATGGTGCTGAGGGCTGTATCCGTCTCGTTTCAAACCACTCCTGGGTGGAGGACAGACAAATAATGCTGAGAAGAGACAGATGTGAACCATCACCGATCCGTCTGCAGTTCTCGACGCGGTCGTGCAGAAAGTCTTCACTCGGGGGAATTTTCAAGTCGGGATCGCTGATACAGTCTCATGTGACACGATGTGACAACCGGTCACTTAATTTCAACTCGTTGCCGACTGCGACAGACTGAGATCGACAACTTGTGCGGGCGATGCGGTCCGCTTAACTGCGGCAATGCCATTCTCTGCCGATTGCTTAGTCGTATATCCCTGCGACGAGGCGATGATCTCACCATTCTCCGCTTTTAGCCGGAAATAGAATTGCCCATCTGTTCCAATAAATAGCTCAAAACTTCCCATAAATTCTCCGAGCTTCGCCTTTTCACCGCGTCAGAAATTAACGCGTCCACCATTGTTGGGACTTGACTGCCTTTGATTGGTTCCCTCGACCATGAAGTGCTTATGACGATTTGTATTTAATGGAACCAATGGGGGGGGCGCACCATCTTACAGAACCACTAAAGAAGAGGGCTTTTATGCAAGTCCAAATAAACAGCGATAACGCTACTGCAGGTTCTGAGCAATTGTCCCATGAGGTCGGCGCTCGCATAGAGGCGTCCCTGTCTCGATTCAGCCACCAGATAACCCGGGTTGAAGTCCATTTAAGCGACCTTGGCGGAGATCAGAGCCGCTGCGTTATCGAAGCTCGACTTGAGGGACTACGGCCCATTTCGGTAAGCAATAAGGCCGGCACTCTAGCGCAGGCCGTTGATGGTTGTGCTACCAAGATGGCAACGCGTGTTGAATCGACTCTCGGACGTCTGCAGAACCGCGCTACTCACTAGATCCCGTCCAGAACCAAGGATAAACAAATGGACACAAACACCCTTACTATTGAAGGACTGCGAAGCTTGCATGACAAGCAAGACAAGTCCTGCGTGTCGATCTATATGCAAACGCACCGTGCCGGTGCCGATACAAAACAAGATCCAATTAGATTCAAAAACCTTCTGAATCAGACAAGACAGAAGCTTCTGTCACAAGGATCGGCAGACGCGGACCAGCTTCTCAAGCCACTGCGCAAATTGGAAAATGATGTTGAATTTTGGCGTCACCAGAGAGATGCACTGGCACTCTTTGCTTCCAAAGATTTCTTTCAATATTTTCGACTGCCAATTGAAGTGCCAGAACTAATACTGGTGGCAGACCGATTTCATACTAGACCTTTGATTCCTTTGTTCTTTGCAGATCAAAGATTTTTTGTACTTACACTCGGGCTTAAATCGGTTCAATTATTTGAAGGTAACAGCTTTTCATTAGACGAAGTTGTCGTCCCAGGACTTCCAGAATCGTTCAAAGAAACTCTGGCCGGCTTGGAAATAGCAGATGATTTACAAGGACACTCGAACGGTCCGGGAAGTGTTTCGTCACAGGCCATCTTTCACGGTCATGACCCTTCTGACCTGGACAAAATTCGCATCGAAAAACATTTGCGCAACATAGGCAGCGCAATCGACGGAGCCCTAAAAGATCAAAAAGCACCGCTACTGCTCTACGGCGTGGAATATCTGGTGAGCATGTACAAAACTGTGAACAGTTATTCAAACCTGTTGCAGGAGTCTCTAACCGGTAGCTCAGGCAGGATAGTAATTTCGGATCTCTATCGCGACGCGAAGTCCATCGTCGAACCCTATCTCAAGAAGTCCACTGTAAGCCTGGTGGCTCAATACAAGGAGCAGTTGGGAACTGGTCTGGCTTCTTCCTCAAATGAAAAGATACTGCCTGCAGCCAAGCATGGCAGACTCGAAGCGTTGCTAGTAAATGACTCTGGGCAGCTTTGGGGAGCGTTTGACGTTGAATCCAACCAAGTCAGAATCGATCAATTACAAAATGATGGTAACGAAGACTTGGTTAATCTGGCTGCGGCAGAGTGCATCTTGAATGGTGGCACTGTTGTTCACGCCAGCAATACTGACCTAGCTAATGCATCTATGGGCGCAATCTTTCGCTACTAGGTGCAAGGTGCCCGACACATTGAAATTAGCGGATAGACCTGAGGCACAAACACCGTTCGAAGTGTTTGTCAAAACAGAAGCAGCCAGCGGGCTGCTTTTGTTTCTTGCTGCATTAGCGGCTTTAGCGCTAGCGAATTCTCCGGGGTCGACGAGCTATTTTGCTCTACGGCACTTTGAGATCTCCCTGAGCGCTGGTGCCTGGATGGCCCATGCAACCTTGCAGCACATCGTGAATGACGGACTAATGGCTATCTTTTTCCTCGTGGTCGGCCTTGAAATAAAACGCGAGATGTTGGCGGGGGAACTTGCCTCTGTGAAGAATGCAATCCTTCCATTTGCTGGCGCTCTTGGTGGCATGCTCTTCCCCGCGCTGCTGTTCGTTATCTTTAATCTCGGTCGCGAAACACTGTCAGGCTGGGCGATACCGATGGCCACAGATATTGCTTTTGCACTTGGAGTCCTATCTCTGTTTGGTTCTAGAGTACCTGCGTCGGCGAAGCTCTTCCTGACCTCGCTTGCAATAATCGATGATCTAGCAGCCATTATAGTCATCACCGTGGCTTACTCTGGACATGTGGTGTTGACAAACCTGGCCTGTTCTGCCGCTCTGCTTGGACTGCTTTTTGTGCTTAACAGGCTCGGAGTTAAAGCGATTTGGCCATACCTGGTCGGCGGATTTGGCGTCTGGGCGTTTCTCTTTGGCTCGGGCGTACATGCCACAATTGCCGGTGTGGCCGTGGCGGGTACAATTCCAGTGTTGTCGAAAATCGATCCGGAGAAATTTCAAAGGATTGGAACAGTCAAACTACGTCGGATTGGCGAAGCCACGGCACACACTCTTACCCCACTAATAGACGGCGAGCAGGAACAGGCAATAAAGGAGTTGGAATCAGTCGTCCGGCAGGTGCAGCCACCGCTGATAACAATTCAACATCTCTTGCATCCTTGGTCCACTTTCTTGATCATGCCAGCATTCGCGTTTTTCAATGCTGGAATTGCCTTGAATGAGACTCCCTTTGCGCTCAATGCGATGACAGTCGGTATTATCGTTGGGCTCGTTATAGGAAAGCCGGCCGGGGTCATCTTAGCCTGTTGGCTTGCGGTGCGTATGCGCTGGACGGCGCCACTTGTAGGTGTGACAAGAATGCAGTGGGGCGGAATCGCGATGCTTACAGGCATCGGATTCACGATGTCCTTGTTTATCGCCAGTCTGGCATTTGACAGCCAGAGCCTTGTGGATACGGCCACCACTTCGATATTAATCGCTTCGCTTGTTGCAATGTCAGCCGGTGCCCTACTGCTCTTGCTCGGCTCGCGAAAAGCTTCTGTGCGTAAGGACCCGGTTATCCATCAGATTGTGCACAGGTGAATACACTGGCAATAAAAACGCGACCATTGCTGCGTTGACTTATGAAGAAGGATAAAATCCTCGTTGCCTTCCCAAGTTTCCACAAAGCGATTTGCGCGTTATTCACTCATCGGCATTCCGCGTACCTTTGTTGGTCATTTCAAGCTCTTGAAGGCGCTCATTTAACTGGCGCAGCGTACTGGCGATTTCGTCGTCCTGTGTCCTGGTGCCAATAAGGAATGATGCAAGAGCGGCTGTGAAATAACCGAATACAGCAATTGCGTACAAAGCCAAAATAAAGTACAGAATCCGGCCTTCCGGCGAAACGGGCCAGTAATCCGAACCCATTGTCGTCATGATCATCGCAACACACCATAGCGCATCAGGATAACTGTCGAGCGAACCGTGCGGCGGTTTTTCGAAAGCATAAAAGCCGGCAGCTCCCAGCAATACGATTATGGTGGTGAGCAATGCTACATACGGCATCCCGCGGTTCGCAAGCGTGCGTCCCAAAGCACGGAATGCACGATTCATTGAGCCAAGCACTTTAAACAGTCTTGTTATACGGGACAGTCGCACTAAGCGAAGCAATCTAAAAACGCGAAGTGCTGGTAGCAACAGACTTAACGCAGTTAGAGAATTGGCGCGCAAATAGTCCAGCTTGTCCGGCGCCATCAGCAAACGCGCCAGGAAATCGACTACGAAGATAGCCCAGATTGAATAAATTGCGGCCGATAAACCAGGCCGCTCTCCGTAAACAAATTCCAGACCTATTAGCAAAAGCCAGATCAAGCTGAGCGTCACAAGCCCAACTTCTATCCAGGTAGCACGAGCTAGTTGCCCTTCCCTGCGTGGCTCGTCGCTTCTTTGAGGAGGCGGCTTCAGCTGACTGGTCATACGTTAAATGCCTTCGTTACGATTCTGTCATCACCTTTCGATTGGCATTACTGATTGGCGGCAATTTGAGCGACTTGATGTGGTTCGAAGGCATCTCATTTAGAAAATGCTACATGTTCGGTTTCGAGCCAGTCGCAACCCAGCCATTCAATCTACTTTCCACGCGCTCGACTGCCGTGGATATTTGCGCTCTTTCTGATGTGCTTATTCCTTTAGCGGAGCTAATACTCCGTTCTTGCAATCGGTCAATATAGTCCAGCGAATTGCGCAAACTCGCGGCTTGACTCTTGTTCACTGAACCGTCTTCGATCGCGCGATTAATAGCGGCCTGCAGATTGCTCAATTCAGTTTCAGTACTCAACCAGTTACCTGCGTGCTCCAGATTGACCTGTGCGCCATTAGCGAAGGTGTCGACTGACTCATTAAGGTTGCGCTGCCAGTTAGATGATGAAATTGCTGACTGTTGCTGCTGCGTACACCCAGCCAGCAATAACGCTGCTGCGATAATGGCTGTGTTCAAGTGAAATAACGTCATAACTAGCCCCCATCCCGTCAGCTCAGGGTAGACGAATCGCAAACCACGATGTGCCACTGCTGCCGACGCGGTTCGCTTGACTGCCGCATGCCGTTCTGTGCCGACTGCTTAGTATTATTGGAACCAAAGGGGGTGCGCACCATCATACAAGTAACCAAATAAGGGGGCGTTTATGCAAGTCCAAATTAACAGCGATAACGCTACTGCAGGCTCTGAGTAATTGTCTCAAGAGATCGGCGCTCGGATAGAGGCGTCCCTGAGCTCGATTTAGCCAGCAAATAACCCGGATTGAGGTCCATTTAAGCGACCTTGGGGGTGTCAAAGTCAAATGGACTTAAACACCCTTACTATTGAAGAACTGGGACGGTTGCACGATAAGCAAGATAAGTCCTGCTTCTCGGTCTTGGGCGCAATCTTTCGCTACTAGGTGCAAGGAGCCAGACATATTGTTGTCAAAAATCGATCCGGAGAAATTTCAAAGGCTTGGATCAGTCAAACTACGTCGGATCGGTGAAGCCGCGGTGCGCATGCGCTGGACGGCACCACTTGAAGGTGTGACAAGAATGAAATGGGCGGAATCGCGATGCTCACAGGCATAGGATTCACGATGTCCTTGTTTATCGCCAGTCTGGCATTTGACAGCCAGATCCTTATGGATACGGCCACTAGTTCGATATTAATCTCTTCGCTTGTTGCAATGCTGGTAGGTGCCGTATTGCTCCGGCTCAGCTCGCGCGAGAGTTCACTGCGAAAGATCAACAGCCCGGTTATGCATCAGATAGTGCACGGTAAAGTCGAGCGCAGGAGCGACGCACGGTGACAACGAAGAGCGGAATTCAACTTTCACTATTAACCATCACGGGTTGGCTGGTAAGCCTTTGTCTTATTTGTTCACCAGCTCTGCCAGCAGACGCTCAGACGACCAAGTCTGCTCAGAAACATGGATTTGTCATTTTAGACGGAAAGCAACTGTTTGTAATTCGCTCAAACCTTGGTCCATTTTCCGCGGAGGCTCGCGCCACTAATGTTGCAAATCGGCTAAAGAAGCTCTTAGCAGATCCTGATATCAACCCAGAATCTATCAGTGTCCTCAACGATAGCAACAGCACAGAGATTATTGCCGGTGAATTAATAATTACATCAGTTACTGATGCGGACGCAAAGGCAGCTGATCGCAATAGGCAACAGTTGGCCGAGGAGTTCGCCGGTTCCTTAAGGACTGCCATCGAGGCAAATAAAGCACAACAAAGCTTGAGTGGTGCTCTGGAAAATGCCAGGCCCTCTTACTTTGGCAAGTCCTTCATGAATTTGATGATGGATCCCCTGTCTCTCAAAATTATTACAGTGAGCCTTGGCGCATTGATAATTTCAATAGTGGGTTTGCTCATAAAGCGGTCGCTTGGTTCATTCGTGAAGGAAGCATCGCATCGTTATGCATCCCGCAAAATTGTTACCTTCATGGGCTACTTGCTCATCTTCATTCTTGCGCTTGTCGTATTCAAGGATGCATTGGGTAATCTGGCACTGATTGTAGGAGCCGCCACCGCTGGAGTCGCATTTGCCCTAAAGGATGTGATAACGAGCCTGGCGGGCTGGGTAGCAGTCACATTCGGCGACTTTTACAAAGTTGGCGATCGCATCCAGGTAGGTGGTATCAAAGGTGATGTCATTGATGTTGGCTTTGCGCGAACCACCTTAATGGAGCTGGGAGAGTGGGTGCAGGGAGATTTGTATACAGGCAGAATTGTCAGAATCGCCAACGGTTTCATTTTCAAGGAGCCCATGTTCAATTACTCTGGCGATTTTCCGTATCTATGGGATGAGATCACCATTCCGGTTAAGTATGGATCAGATCACAAGCTCGCCGACCTTCTGCTAAAAACCGTTGTGACAAAGGTTACCGAAGTCGACGTATCCAACGCGCAACAGCACTGGGAGAGAATTGAGAGAAAGTATCTTGTAGAGTCAGCGAGGATAGAACCTATGGTAACGATGGCGTTGAATGACAACTGGATTGAGTTTACCATTCGCTACATCGTTGCATTCAGGATGCGTCGCCTCACAAAAGACAGCCTGTTTCGAGGCATTATGCACGAGTTCGATAAAACGGAAGGCGCTGTAGAGTTAGCATCTGCCACATTCCAGTTAACAGACATTCCGCCTATCGATGTTCGCATTAAACAGTGCCGGAAAGAAACAAATGATGAGTAAACAGTTTTGACGAACTAGTAACACGCTGTAAATCGTGAGATAGCGATGCTCGACAAATCGAGATGGGCAGCCGGGGAGCATTGGGATACGGACTGTCCGCGGCAATCAGTCTAGGAGCACCGCATGTGGTGATACGGTTAGCCCAGCAACAACTGCGGTAGGGCTTATCCTAAGTGTGCTGTGTACGAGCACGCGAATCGTGTATTGCTGAGAATTATGCAAGTGCGGGATAGTTACCGCTCAGGTAATTCATGTTTTACGCTATCAGAAAGGAACGATATTTTCGCCGGTTCGTCGCAAAGGATGCCGATTCCTTTGGCGGCAGGAGGCCTATCACATGAAAAACAGATACTCAATTTTGCTAGCAGTTCTTTTCCTAGGACTTCCGCCTACTCCTGCAAGCGCACTGACGCTTGAGAAAATGGTCAAATATTATCTGGGATCTGGCGACAATACGGCTTTGACTCCTAACCAAAAGCTAATTGGCAGGAGTTTCGCTAATCGAGAGAAGCAGCTTTCCTCACGAATTGCCA
This sequence comes from Candidatus Obscuribacter sp., assembly GCA_021772155.1. GTDB lineage: Bacteria > Cyanobacteriota > Vampirovibrionia > Obscuribacterales > Obscuribacteraceae > JADYXS01. Next base: position 4,779 of record JADYXS010000614.1, on the reverse strand, counting down.
CTGATCACAAATCTGGTCACATTTCGAAGACCGAAGCTGAGAAATTACGATTCGAACTTACACGTTTACAAGACCAGTACCAGCGATATCGCGAATCAGACGGCGGATTCACCTATGGTGAAACGACCTTGCTTGTTCAGGACTTTCAAGAACTCACTAATCGACTCGATAAAGCAGTAGCGCGCGCCATGAAGACAGTGTCATTTGATGATATAAACCGCATTCAGGCACAGTTGCGTGATCGCTTAGAGATTGCTGTATTAGCTGGTAAGCTTTCGCGCGCCGAAGCGGACAGCTTACGATTCTCCCTGCGCTGGACCGATAAGTTGAAAGCCGAGCTGGCACAGCGCACTGGCTTCACGCGAGCCAATCATGAGGTGATTAGCTCCGCACTAAGTCGAGTGGAACGACGGCTGACCCGATGGAGTAATAATGATATCGCGGGATCAAGTCATGACCGGCTCTAGCCTGAACGATTTCTCCTCTGGCAGCTTGCCGAATCCTGACAAGACTCTATACCTGAAAGTTGTTGATGCAGGTCTCGTCATGGAGCCGCACCGTGAAAATACTGGTTCGGACGACAAAGACTCGATGGAGCCTCGCAATCTCATTGGTCGAAAGGGATTTCAGGAGATTGCAGGGACGGCATGATGGAACGGTTACATGAGTCCATAACTCGGCTGTTTTCAAACTATTGGTTCGTACCGGCCAGTATGAGCGCGTTCTGCATTGCCCTCGGGATCGCCATGCTTTACCTTGATTCTCATTTTTGGAATCAAGTCGACTTTCGCTGGTACTACATAAACAGCGCGGAGGGCGCTCGATCTCTGCTGTCCACGATTGCCGGATCGGTAATCACGGTTGCTGGAGTATCGTTCTCTGTTGTGATCGTCGCACTTACTGTCAGCGCGTCACAATATGGACCGCACATCTTGTCCAATCTGATGCGGGATCGTGGCAACCAAGCAGTATTAGGCCTATTTACAGGAACTTTTCTCTACTGCTTGATCGTCTTGCGCAGCGTGCATCGAACGGAGCAACCATTTGCAATGGATGTATCGATCATGGTTGCTGTACTGCTGGCGATCGTAAGTATTGGGGTTTTGATCTACTTCATCCACCATGTTTCCCAGATGCTGCGGCTCGAAAGCCTCGTCGGACGAGTTGTGGCAGATGTGCACATTGCAATTGATATGCTGTACCCAGAGCGAATGGGCTCCGCAGCCTCCGCCGAAAGAAGTTCTCCGCTCATTTTGAACCGCCAGAAACAACTGCCACTCACATGCATTAAGCGAGGCTATCTCCAGTCTCTACGCGACGATGAAACGGTTGCAACGGCATCGAAATTTGATGCCGTCATTGTTATGCGCAAGCAGCCGGGCGACTTCCTCATTCCGGGAGAAATGCTTGCAACGGCTGTCTTTTATAATGACCAAGATCTGCCGGGGTTGCAGCAAGCGATCAATGGAGTCATCGCCGTCGGGTCAACGCGAACCGTCTTTCAAGACGTCCGCTATCCGGCGATTCAACTAGTCGGTGTTGCAATGAAAGCGCTGTCCCCAGCAATCAACGACTTACTGACTGCCACCGTTTGCATAAATGAATTGGGTGCAGCGCTCAATGCAATGTTGGAAAGGCAATACCCCAACAAATATCGTACCGATGAGTCGAACCGTGTTCGATTAATAGCGCGGCCAACACCATTCCGTGAACTACTCGAACTAACGATTGGCCAACTGGTGCCTTATGCCTCGAATCATTTCATGACTTCGCAGCGCTTACTGGAAATTCTTATGACACTAGCTCAGGTGGCGCGCAGGCAGTTCGATCTGCAAAGCATCAAATTGCTTGCTGACGATATACTGATTGCTTCAGAGTCGGGGATGGTCAGGAAGCAGCACAAAACCAGACTGCGCACACTTCACGCCCATATAACGAACCGAGTAACACAGCGCACTCAGCAGCTCAGAAGCGCCGCATAAGCCGGGGCGCTACATGAACCCAACAAGAAGTGCCCTTCTTGCCGGAAGAGCGCCTCTAGTTGGGTTAAGCGATCGCATCGACAGTTGATAATCGCGAGTGATCTCATTTATTAGCCGGATTATGAGTTACATGTCGCCCATGTCGTGTCCGTTAGCTGGGGGATGTTGGGGTATAGTTACGCCGCCTGGTGGCTGTTCCATACCCGTCCCAGGCATGCCCTGCATCGGAGTCCTTGCATCTGCTGGCGCCCCTTGTGGCATCTGACGCATGTTCAGCATAGTCCCATGGCTTTGAGTTTTTTGGGACAGCTCAGCAAGCTGGGTTTGTAGAATCCTTGTGGCGTTCTGCGTGCTGTCTAGTTTTGCGCGAGCTTCGTTCAAACTGCTACTCACAACCGCAAGCCAGATGAGTGCTACTAAGGCTCCTATACAACTGAGTGCTGCAATTGCCATCGAAACTTTATTGTTTTGTTTCGTCGTCGTCCGTTCTGATTCCATCGTTGCAACCATGATGCGCTCCTTTCCGAACTTTATTTATCCTAAGTCAGACTGATTGGCTAACTTGAAGTTCCATTCGCACATTCCAATGAATGCACAGTGTACGTATGTGCATGAGGAAGTTCACAAAACCCTCACGCCTCTCGCTTCAAAAACTTGAGGCTTGTCGGCTAGTCGGAAAGAACACATGAGTGGAACATTCGGCCCGCTGCATTGTCTGCCCAAATGCATAGATAGATCGAATAGACGCCGATGCCAGAAAAATCTCATTCCAGCAACTTCCGGCACGATTACAGTGTCCAAACAAAAGGAGTTCATTATGTTTGAAGACCTAACTGTAGCTACGTTTGATAAACGTCGCAAAGCCGAAGAAGCATTACGCGCGCTTGAGCGTGACGGCATCGCAATCAAAAAACTATCAATCGTTGGAGCGGACCCGTACACAGAAGAACATGCACTGCGATACTATCGGCCAGCCGAACGCGTACTCGTTTGGGCAGGCTGGGCAGCGTTCTGGGGAGTATTCTGGGGACTTTTCTTTGGGCCTTTGTTTGTGCATATTCCTGGATACGGCAATCTGCCAGGCATTACTCATTTCCCGCCTGGGCTCGGGCATTATTTCAGTTTTCACGTTGCGGCAAACCCCTTGGCGCTCCTCTGGGGGCCGGTGATAAATGCTTTAATTTTCGGTTTCATCGGAGCTGTTGCAGCCTGGTTATCTGGCATGAGCACACCCAGAAATACCATTGTCCAATATGAAAGCACGTACTCACCGAGCAAATATCTGCTCATACTGAGAGGCTCGGCTGACGAGATAGCACGCGCTCGTGGAATTTTAGACAGGAAAGGCGTGGCAGAACCGGCATACGGATAGGTCTCGAAAGACAAACGTAATGAGCAATTTAGTTTGCACTGGATTTTTAGTTCCGCATTTGGTGCAAATGATGAGCTTGGCCGGTTGTTGTCGACGACGTTCGTAACAGTCATCGTCATAGCGGTCATGATGGTCGCCAACCGCTTACATGTTTCTGGGATGGACGACCATGACAAGTCACATAGCGAATTATCCGAATCAGCCAGCCAGCAGCGAAGAGATGCTGGAAGCGCTCCAACGTGGCGCCTTCGGTTACTTCCTGCATGAGACCAACCGTGCGAACGGCCTGGTGGCAGACAAGACGCAAGCAAACGCTCCCGCGAGTATCGCCGCCGTCGGGTTTGCCCTGGCAGTATATCCGGTTGGCGTCGAGCGCTCATGGATGACCCGCGCCGAAGCGGCTGAGCGAACGTTGGCGGTGTTACGGTTCTTTTGGAACAGCCCGCAGGGAACGGCACCGGACGCGACAGGCTACAAAGGGTTCTACTACCACTTTCTTGACATGAAGACCGGACAACGCGCCGGGAAGTGTGAGCTTTCAACCGTTGATACCGCCTTTCTGCTGGCCGGAATGCTCACCGCCGGAATCTATTTCGATCAGGATTCCGAGGACGAGCGGGCGATTCGCACGTTGGCCGATGCGCTCTACCGCCGTGCCGATTGGCAGTGGGCGCAAAACGGTGGAGCAACGATCACCCACGGCTGGAAGCCCGAGAGCGGCTTTTTGAAGTACCGTTGGGAAGGCTACGACGAAGCCCTGCTCCTGTACGCGCTGGGCCTTGGGTCGCCGACGTACCCGCTGCCAAAGGAAAGCTATCCGGCATGCACCTCGACCTACCAGTGGAAGGAAATCTATGACCACGAGTTCCTATATGGCAGTTCGCTCTTCATCCATCAATTCTCGCACCTGTGGATTGACTTCCGTGGCATTCAGGATGCCTTCATGCGCGACAAGGGCATTGACTACTTCGAGAACAGTCGGCGAGCGACTCACGTCCAGCAGCAGTACGCGATTGATAACCCTCATGGATTCGTAGGCTACGGCCAATACTTCTGGGGGCTGACCGCGAGCGATGGGCCCGGGCGGACAGTGCGAGAGGTTGCTCGCGTCAAGCGGCGGTTCTTCGGTTATGTGGCGCGCGGCGTGCCGTACGGCCCCGATGACGGGACGGTCGCGCCGTGGGCAGTGGTAGCCTCGCTGCCCTTCACGCCGGAGATCGTCCTGCCGACGGTTCGGCATTTCGAGGAGGTGTACCCGGAGATTACGGGCAAGTATTGCTTGAAGTGCAGCTTCAATTTGACTTTTCCCCACGAGTCGCAGGGCAAGCGCGGCTGGACCTCGCGATACCACTACGGGATCAACTTGGGGCCGGTCGTATTAGCGTGCGAGAACTACCGCTCGGGCTTGCTCTGGCGACTGATGCG
>JADYXS010000613.1 GCA_021772155.1 Candidatus Obscuribacter sp. | reverse complement strand
GATCGATGCAGACCGTGCATTGGCGCATCTATCCTGGCAAATGTCATTTGTAAATGATAGTGATTCGCAGCAAGAAGCGCGAGCTCAAATCCTGTTACCAGCTGGAGCCGTGGTATCGAGCGCGGTGCTCTGGGTGAACGGTGAGCCGCGCAATGCGACGGTAACTGCTACAGATACTGCCCGTCGAGCCTACGAAAATGTGGTGCTGGGGCAGCGTGATCCGTTGCTTGTCACAACCCATGGTGCAGACAGAATCATGATTCAGTGTTACCCCGTTCCTCCGCGATCAAGGGGGGGCGAGATGAAGATCAAGATTGGTATAACCACTCCAATGGAGCTTGCCGACAAGGAAACTGCAAGGCTTGCGTTACCTATCTTTGTCGAGCGAAATTTTGACGAAATAGAAACCACAGCGCGCTTTGTTAATGCCGAAACTGGCAAAGGAGAAAACTATCCGCGTACCTTAAATGAGAATTCGATTCTCTGTCAGCGCAGCTCCAGAGCGGCATTACGGTTCGCCGCCGAAGCTCCGCAGGGTCAGATGGCAGAAGAGGTATTGGTATCATTCCGTCTTCCTGCCCCGAAGAACCTCTTCGTCGTGGTCGATGGCAGCGCAAACTTGGCTCGCCACAAGAACAAGCTAATAGAAGCGCTGGGTTGCGTCCCAGCAAGTTTGACCACTACGCTTCTTTTTGCTTCTGACGAACTGTCTAGCTTGAGCTTGAAAAAAAGGGACGCTAGCTCCACACCTGCGGTCTCAGCTGATCAACTTAGAGACCTTCAATTGGCTCCTTTCGTTGGTGGACCGGATAACATACCGTCGTTGACGGAAGCCATATCTTTGGCGGCAGCGACGCCTTTGAACGCAGTGGTTTGGTTGCATGGTCCTCAGCCACTTGCCTCTGCCGTGCCAGGATGGAAAGCAGCGGACGTGAAGGCTTGTCGATTTTACGATATGCACATCGGTGGTGGCTCAAATGCCTTAAGAGAATACTTGCCGGGCGCGATTGCGGTGCATTCCAGCGAAGATACTCTGGGTGAGGACCTGAAAAAATGTCTTAACAAAGTATGCGGTGCGCGAGGCGAGCCACAGTTCAGTTACAGATACGTAAATGCAAGTGGTTCTGCCGGGGCACCGAATGCTGGCGCTATGAGCAATGAGCTAAGAGCTTTGTGCACCAAAGATAAGATCGATTCCTACTTGTTAAACGACGAAACATCCTGGGCGCGCGAAATTGCTATAGAGGCTAAGCTCGTTACTCCGGTCACTGCTGCCATTGTTCTTGAAGCTGCTGCCGATTACGAGATCAACGGGATAGAAAAACCCGAGGAACTTAAGCAACAAGTCGAAGCCGGCGCCAGTGGAGGATATTCCGCTGATGATATGGGTCAGGCCGCCGGTCGTGCTGATCCGCCCGTTTACGGCAAAGCATATCCGGATTATTCATCCCAGGTGAAAGGCACCCTTTCATTTGGTGCTGGTGCGCCAGTTAGCGCAGCGCCAATTCCAACTGCCAGTCCTATGTTCGAGAATTCCGAAGGGTCAGGGCGCAAGGCGCCAGGTGTCGCTGCGTCAGTTGATGGACACGTGACGGACGACAAGGCTTCAAATTCTTCTGATCAAGCAATCGAAAGAAGTGTCCGCCCTGACTCGCTGACTCGTCAAACGACCACAGCGATATCGGCGCTGCCGAAACCGGCAATGAGATCGATTGCCCGCCCTGAAAACCGAGAGCCTAATTCTCCGGCGCAACCTTTTTCGCTATTTGGCCAATCTCAATCGGAACAACTGTCCCGGGAACGGTCGATATCATCGGCGGGGGGGGCGTCATCCGACTCGGGCGGCGACAGTTTGCCGAATAGCGGCCGGTCGGCGCTGAACATACTTATAGGAGTCATGACTGTCGGTGCCGTTTTCCTGATCGGTCTTGTAAGCGTCTTAGTTCATAGACGGATGTACCGAAATCGCTATGGCTTGTTATCGCTCATTCTGGCTGTGGGTTGCGGTTTGATCCTGGTCAAATTTATCGGCACGGCCTGTAGTGCAGCGGCTTATTTTTGACGTAGGTATTCGTCTGGCGCCGGTGTAAACCGTTATCTGGTGTCACTTCCCGGGAGCGCGGGCATCCTGCCCGCTTCTCATTGCAGCCTAAAAGCAGGCGGGACGCCTGCGCTCCCGGGGGCAACCTGTGTGGTGGCATCTTTGTTTTACGGCTCAGGACTGGTAGTAGCCGTCAGCACTGAAACACTGCCGATAGCGCCGAGCAGCTGAAGACTGATTCCATCTGCTTGCGCCATGATTGTTCTTAGTACTTGACGCGGAAGCTGCAGGTCGCCAAAGTCAACAACGGCCACTTTGACTCCCCAGTCTTCTGTTCGTTTGTTCGCCAAATCTGCCACCTGGCACTCCAGCCGGACTTTGTCAGTGAGGCATTGCGAAATTGTTGCTGCCGACAATACTTCCGACAGGCAAGATTCGACGGCACGAGTTGTTCTTTTGAGCAGGTCGTCGTTTGACGCCGCTGCCCTCGAGACATCGGCGATACGAAATACAAATGTGCATGAGATCGGCATTCGTGCACCGCTGGTTAGCACCACGTCAAAGATGTTTGCGGCGCAAGCACCGATACTTAGCTTTTTGCAGCAATAGATGAACGGCCAAACGAAAACTGCGCCAGGTCCGACCACGCGCACCGGTCGATTGTCAAAATAGATGACCATGCGCTCGTTCTCGGCAACAAACCGCATGGCAAAGTAGACATACAAAGCAACTATACTCAGTCCCCAAGCCAATTCGAGTATCAGTGCCGAATTCGGGTCTGCGCTCACAAACTCCCCCTTGCCAACTGCGCGATCCTTATCATTCTAACGAAATTCGTTGGCTGTTCTGCAAGCTATCGTTGAGCGATCCGTTGTCGGTGCAGCATTCCAACAAGCAGTTCTTGTACATCAAGACTGTTTGATTAAGTGCGGCCGATTTGACCCTTATTGGTTGTTCACAGAATTGCATCAGATGATATTGTATAGCTGTTGCATATGCGTGGCGGCGTGGGTGGTGGCATGAATGTCGGTCAATTAGGCAATCGAATTGTTGCAAACGTCTGCGTGCTGTTAGCTGTTGTGTGTTCGCCTTTGCCGAATGCGTTGGCAGAAGAACCTCCAGCTGCACTTGCACCAATCAATACTCATGCGGAATTCGACCTTTCATCCACGTCCTTGACAATGACAGCATTATCGGCTGCCAGTACAGAAATACAGGTGGCAGAAACAACGCTTTCGGTGACACCTGGTACGGCACTGACTGCGGCGCAATACGTTGCTTATCAGCAGGTGATGAATACAGGTTCGCAAACGCTGGTGCTTGGTACGGAAGGGCAAGCCGTGGGCGGATCGTTCAATCTTGGTTCTGTTGCGGCTCAGCCGGTCTCTAATCTGGTTGTTCCGGGCAATGTCACAGCCATTCACGACGCGGCCTTGCTCCAGTCGATCATCATCAGCGGCAATTTGACTAACGCCGGGACGATATATGCTCTTTCGTCCAATCCGGTTGTTAATAGCGCAAGCTTTAGTGCTGCCAATATTTTCAACCAATCGGGGGCACTTTTCACGTCCATCTTGCCTGCTCAGGGACTGCCTGGCTTTGTGTCTGCCGTATCTAACCTTAACTTGAACCTGTACGCCGCGGGCGACATCATAAACGGCGGCACAATTTCCAGTGCCGGCAACCTCAGTCTGACAGCTGGTGCATCAATCATGAACCAGGCACAGGCAGTCATGGTGGCGACACAGAACCTTAACCTAACTGCTGCTACTTTGAATAATGCGGGACTTGTATCAGCCACTGTCGGTAGTATCAACATGGATGTCGCCAGCATTTACAATCGTGGCGTCATCGAATCGATTCGCGGAAATATTGCCGTAACCAACACCACGGCACCGGCGCTTGGAATCGAAATCCTGTCGGACCATGGCGGCATCATAAGTGCGCTTCTCGGCGAGATCACCACTGTCACAGCCGATAGCGCGTTGAAGTACAACACCACTATTAGTGGCGGTACGATTCGTGCCGAAGAGATTTTGCTTTCATCAGGCGATGGGCATTTAAATCTAAGCATCGACGATATTCAAGGTGCTCTGAGTGTCAGGGCCGGCACCGCGCACTTGGCCGTGAACGCTGGTACAAACGGCATGCAGATAAAAGAGTTGACCATTACAGGCGATCCTGATCTGATCTTTACCGGAACGGGTCCATTTCGCTCACCGGCGTTCAACAGTGACGGCGGCGTAGTGCAAATTGACACTTCATCGGACACTGTCAACGGCTCAATTACGTTTACCGGGGCTATAAACACTACACCGACGGCAATCGCGGCTGGTGGCAATGTGACGCTTACTGCCGGAACAACCATTGTGACGCAAGCGATCACCTCCAGCGGCAATCAGAGAAATGCCGGTAATATTAGCTTGCAAGCACCTTTGGGCATGTCGATTGGGGCAATAACGGCTACTAGTGATAATTGCTTCCTTTGCCTACCTGTGCCGACTTCGACTGTCACGTTGACATCGGCAAGTGGGCCTGTGGTAGCAGGGACAATTAACACAGCGGCCGCTGTCGGATCCGTTGGTGTGTCTGGAGGACGTGTTGCCATTGCGGGCTCAAGTGTCATTGTGCAGGATATCGATACCAACGGTTTAAGCTCCGGTGGCGGACAAGTCTACATTTTCTCGCAGGGAAACCTGACTGCGTCCTCGATTTTAACTTCAAGTAATGTCGGCGCAGACATCATATTGTCTGCGGGCAATTCTGGCGCCGGCAATCTTGTAACTGGCAATCTGTCGTCACAGTCTTTTGCCGGGGCAATTGCAGGCTCGATAATCTTGACCTCGACTGGCAATCTTACAACCTCGGCCGTACTTGCTTCAGGCCGTGCAACAGCGGGTGGTTTGGGTGGTCAGGTAGTTGCCGTTGCGGGCAAGGGCGGTAGTCCTGCATCCTTAAATATGGGAAGTATCAATACCGAGGCCGGATCGTTTCCGGGGCAGGTCGTGATCGTTAATATGGGTGACGGCGGTTCTGTCACCACAGGGTCCATAACAACGCGCGCTCAAGCAGTCGGTAATGGCGCTGATGCAAGCATTACTGCCCATGGCGTTATCACAACCGGAGCTATTCTTACACAAGCTGTGGGGGTCGGCTTCGGCGGCGATGTATGGCTCTCATCAGGCGCTACATCAGGCACAGGCATCACGACTGCGAGCATTACCAGGAGCGGTCTTTCGGGATCTGGACAGATTTACGCCCTGATAAATCCAACTGTTGCCACCAGTTTGGGAGTTGTCACTCCTGCTTTGACTGCAGCGGATTTTGTTGGCACGCCAAGTTCGCCTCAGGCATCGATTACAGGCGATGTCACTTTGTCTGTTACATCCGGAGCCGTCTCTGGATTCAATCCCGGAGGATTTACTTCAATCAATGCACCATCCGGAATCATCACGCTAAATCAGCCGATCAGGGTTCCGGCCCCGATTGTTTCACGCACTGGTGCTTTGACAATCGGCTCGATAGCAGGTGCATTGCCACAGGCACAAACGCTTACTCTGGTAGCGCCTGGCACCATTTCCGTTTCAAGCCTTCCGGCAATCCAAACCGGAGTATTTCGTGCCATCAGCACCAATGGTGCCATAACCCTGCCCAGTATCGACATGAGCGGTGGCGCTTCGCCAGGTGGTGCCATCGGCGTGGTGGCTTCCCAGGGAATTACAGTGCCTGCAATTTCGACGCTCAGCACCAATGGCCTTCCTGCCGGACCCATTGGTCTCATTTCTCCAGGAGGTTCAATAAACGTTGCCGGAGCACTTTCCGCAATTCCTGGTGGTAGAGCGACATTAGTGGCACTGAGTTTTCTTAATGTGACAGGAACTGTTACTGCCGGAAGTCAAACTTCGCTACAACTTGCAGTTGTTCCTACTACTTTACCGGCAACGCCAGCGGTGACCGTGGTAGCCACTTTACTGCCAACCACCGCGGGCACCTCGGATTCAAGCAGAACCATGTCATTTGCCGATCTGCCATTGCTGCCATCCGTTCTCAATCTGGGAATACCCACAGATCGAATAAATTTTGATCTTCAGGGCCTTGTCTCGTATGAAAATGATTTGCAACCAGTTGCCCATACAAGCCCCTCGTTCCTGTTTCCTGAAAACGTGAAAACACTGCAGACCGACGCGCTGGTCACCAAGTTTTTGCCAGGTGCGCAGGTTGTCGTGTCAGAAGAAGCTGTAAAGGTAATTCACGGTGAAGCGCTGGTGCAGGCTAAGCGAGAGATTACTGTCAACGCCTCTGGTCATGAAGTGACATTGCGACCTGGTACCGTAGTTATTGTTTCGGTCGACAGCGGTACTGTCAAAATCTACAACGTCTGGGAGCGCCGCAGCAAGTCGGCCAAAGTAAGCACTGGCAGTCAGACGGTGTGTCTTGGTGTTGGTGACGAGATGATAATTGGAGCGGACAACGAGCGGATTGTCAAGGTAATCTCCGGCGATGGAATCGGGCGGCGCAATGTCAGATGGTTCCAAACCAATTCCGAGAAAGACGCATCTTTGGCCGAATTCTCAATGCTCGGATTGTTCCAAACGTCTAAAATATTGTCCAGACTGCTGCAAAGTTCGAGCCGCGATGATCGCTGGCTTGCCAATAATGCTTTAAAAATGACCGCCTGCTTGATGCATGTCACCAAGGACCATGGGATCTACCGCAATGGAGCACTTGGATCGCCGAAACCAAGTGCGCAGTGGACAGAAAAGTAGCCATACTAACTTCTGTTGCCGCATCAAATTTCTAAGCATAGTGTTTAAGTGGAAACAAAATGCATCGGCGTTAAGTCAACAAATCTGGGTTAGAGGCTTTGGCATTGGAATTCCTGCACGATACTGAAATGTGGGCGGCTCTTTTAACGCTCACGGCCCTTGAAATTGTCCTTGGCATAGACAACATCATTTTCATTTCAATCCTTGCAGGTAAGTTGCCCGCTCACCAGCAGGCCCGTGCACGATTGATCGGATTAGGTTTGGCGATGGGCACGCGTATCGCGCTGCTGTTCTCGCTGTTTTGGGTTATGAGTCTTACCAAGCCGTTGTTTGCGGTAATGGACCATGGAGTATCCGGCAGAGACCTGATCTTGATTTTTGGTGGACTCTTTTTAGTAGCCAAAAGCACGCATGAAATTCATGAGAAAGTTCATGATATCGAGGAGCACGTCAGCGGCGTTCCAACAGCTCCGGTTCCCACTTTCATGAGCGCGCTTGTGCAAATTGCAATTTTGGATATTGTGTTTTCGCTCGACTCCGTCATAACGGCAGTTGGCATGGCAAACGAAATCTGGATCATGGTGACGGCAGTTGTTATTTCCGTCTTTGTTATGATGATCTTCTCCGGTTGGGTATCTGACTTCATCGAACGCAACCCTACGATCAAAATGCTCGCCCTAGCATTTCTGCTGCTGATCGGTGTCGTTTTGATTGCCGAGGGCTTCGGGCAACACGTAGCGAAGGGCTACATCTATTCGGCAATGGCCTTTTCTGCCTTCGTTGAGTTGCTGAACATGCGCTCCAATACGCGAAGCTCTAAGAGTGTCAAGGAAGTCAACCTTAAGTCCAAGGTCAATTGACAGGCAACTATCTGGGACCAATGACCCACGGATCGATGAATGCTCCTATACAAGATATTCACCGCTTCAATTCACACCCGTTAGCCTGAACGAGTGAACAGGCCGCTCAATTTAAATAAGATCGAGTGCGTCGACGTCAATGGCCATAACCAGGCCGCCTTGTCCGCGTCGTGTGCGAAGGAAGCGCGTGATGGCAGTGCGACCGCGATTTTCTGCCAGGTTTTTTATGATCAGGTGATAGCGAAAACGCCCGCGAATGCGTTCTATCAAACATGGTGCAGGTCCGAGAATTTTGACTTGATCTTCCGTGAAGTCCTGCTCCAGGTGCGAGCTGAGCTCTTCTGCTAGTTGGTCGGCGGCCGCTTCCACTTGTTCGATAGCTTCGCTGGAAAGCACGACGCGGATGATCTGGCTAAATGGCGGGTATTCAAACGCTTCTCTGCTGGCTAGCTCCTGTTGTGCAAACGTAGCGTAATCTTGCTTTCGGGCAAGTGTTAGTGCGGGCAGGTCGAGACTATAGGTTTGTAGGACGACTTCTCCCGGGTGTTCCCCGCGCCCTGCTCGTCCAGACACTTGCGTCAATAATTGAAATCCGCGTTCCATAGATCGATAGTCCGGCAAGTTGAAGGCCGAGTCGGCGGCCAAAACTCCAACCAGGGTCACTTTGGCAATGTCTAGCCCTTTGGCGACAATCTGCGTACCGATCAAAATGTCTGCGCCGCCCGACGCAAAAGTATTGAAAACTTCTTCGAATGCGCCACGCTTGGCGGTGATATCGCTATCCAGTCGGAGCAGGCGTGCAGCCGGGAAAAGATCGGCCACTTCTTGCTCGACGCGTTGCGTACCAAGTCCGAATTGTTTGATGAAAGGACATTTGCATGCCGGGCATGTTCGCCACGATGTTGCGGTGAACGCGCAGTGGTGGCATACCAGGCGCCCTTCGCGTTCACCGGCTGTCTGGTGAAACACCAGAGATACGCTGCAGTTGCGGCAGCGCACAACAAATCCACAGGCTTTGCAGAACACGTGGCTGGCGTAGCCTCTTCTATTTATTAGCAGGATGATCTGCTCACCGCGCTGTAACCTTTGAGCCATCTTCTCTTGCAGCGGCAGGGAAAATATTCCTCCGTTGCCCATCACGTATTCCTGACGCATGTCCACCAGCACTGATTTCGGCAAAGGTTGCTTGAACACTCGCTCGGGCAGCAAAACAATGCGGTTTGCAGCGACGCAATCGCGGTGAGTTGCCACATCCGGTGTCGCGCTACCCAAAAGGATTAGCGCGTTTTCTCGCTTGCCTCGCTCAAAAGCTACCGTGCGTGCGTGATAGCGCGGGCTAGGGCTGCTTTGCTTATAGCTTGAATCGTGTTCTTCATCGAGAATAATCAGTCCGAGATCGGGCAGAGATGCCAGGATTGCGGACCTGGCGCCAAGTAGCACCCGGGCTTGCCCTGCTCGCAGGCGCCGCCAGGTATCGAATCGTTCGCCTGCAGAAAGCGCACTGTGCCAGACTGCGACTTGATTGCCGAATCGCCCGACCAGGCGTTGTGCCAACTGTGGTGTCAAGCTGATTTCAGGTACGAGCATCAGTGCCGACCGGCCGCGTTTGAGAGCGTCTTCAATCAGGCGCATGTAAATCTCAGTTTTACCCGAGCCGGTGACGCCGTGAAGCAGCCAGGGCCCTTCAACGGGGCGGCCATGGTCCAGGATGTCGGTTAACTGTTCGCTCAGTGTAGAGAAAGCGGCGCTCTGGTGTGGTGTCAATGATGGTGCCGGCACGCTTGCATGCTTGTCAACGAGGGATTGCAGAGGATCTCTCAATATCTCCTGTTGAGTGACCTGCAGGACCCCGTCTGAACACATCTTCTTTATAGTGCTGGCAGTTGTACTGGCGGTCTTGCTCAGTTGGCTGACGGGCAGTTGCCCACCGGCCCGGCTAAGCGCGCTCAATATCTCTTGCTGCTTCTTGGTTCTCCCAGGCTCGCCTGTAGCGATAACGCATTGCACGGTTTTCGGCGCCGCTTTGGCCGCGTTCTCGTTTTCAACGATTACGACGCCGAGCTGTCTCAAGCGTGTTAGCGCGGCGTAGAACTTTGACTGCGTCAGCGCCGAGCGCTGCTTAAGCGTCTTGAGAGAGACGACTTTGCTCTTGGCATTTTGCAACTGGCGCATGATCACTTCTTCTTGCGGTTCGAAGGACCTGGGCAGTTGGACAAAGAGGGTATCGTTGGCTGGGACTGCCAGGCGGGCAATACGCTTGATGCGCGGTCCGATGTCCGACGGAATAGCTGCTGCTATGACTTCCGCAATTCCCGCGGCATAGTATTCCGCAACCCAATGCAGCAGCGAAACGTAGGCGCGGTCGAACAATGGTTCGGACTCGAGCACTTCCACGATTGGTCGAGTCTTCGGGAGCGTAACAACCTGTCCGTCTGCCTGCAAAGCGCTTTCTTTAATGCGCTCGGCACCAAACTGCGTGGCGGCCAGATCGTCGTGCAATGCCACCACATAGCCGCTGATCAGCTCCTGATTGCCAAATGGAATCAGGACCTGGCTGCCGACGAAGACCTCGTCCTTTAAATG
>JADYXS010000612.1 GCA_021772155.1 Candidatus Obscuribacter sp. | reverse complement strand
GGTCGTCGCGGTCGCTTCTGCCGCCCAGTCCTTCATCTCTTGAGGCACAATTTTGCCATTGCTTTTGCCATTGCCCCACTTGCCGTCGGGTTGATAGGATGGTTTTCCTGTCGCATCAATGTCATCAAACTTTTTCATGATCGCTGTGGCCAAAAGCTGGCTGCCTGCGTCTTTTGTGTCCCGTCCAACCGTGCCGTTCTTGGCGAGAATGTCAAACTCGTCTTTCCGAATCTCAGCGCCACCAAGTGTAGTGGCACGGAAGTTCATCGAGTCCTTGTTATCCATCCCGGAATTAAGTAGTAGTCCTGGTAACTTGCCTTCATTCTCTAGCTTGGCCACAAGATACTTCAGTTCGTCTTGACGTTCTGGTCCTGTTTTTCCGCTTAAAGCCGTACTTACGGATTCGAGAAATTTGTTGGTGCTGTCTGCATTTGGTTGAACTGCCTCAACCATTTTGTCGAGCTCTGCACGTGGTACGTCTTGACCGTTAGCCATTTGTCCTGTCCTCAAAAAACTACACGCCTGTGTGTTCCCACAGAATATGAGCGAGGATGTCATGGGACCATGTGCGAATCCGTAAGTGGTTGTGCACAATTATGCTGCCAACGGTTGAATGCCTGAAATGAGCGCCGTTTAACACTTGATTAACTGTGAAAAGAAATTTCCGTCCTGGGCGGAAAAATGCAACTTCCCGGAACGCGGATTCTATATAGATGGTTCAGCCAGCGGAATGTTGCGTTGAATTGCCTCCTTTCTAATACCGAATTGCGCGCACAAACTTTCGTATTTATTCGACTATAGCGATCAAGTTTGAGCAAATTGTGAGCATTTCGCCTTTATTTTGCGAGGCACCGCCCCAGATGGTTGGGATTGAAGATTGCGTATGTGCGTAGCGCAAGACTGTGCATTTACTCAGTGTGGTGGCGCTGGATCGCTGCTACAACTTAGGCTGAGACCGACCGCAACATGAAAGTGTGATTCTTATGACTTGGCTCCCGGTAGTCGGCTTTCTTGCCGCGCTAGCGATTACTACTATCTGGTTTGATCGATTACAAGGCGACCGAGAGGACCATCGCCAGTCGATCTCCTTGATGCTGCAGTTTGTCTATGCAGTTACCTGGGGATTGCTGGGTGCAGCTTTACTATTGATGTGCGCGATGTCCACACCGGATATGGTGACTAAGGAACTGGTCGTAATCGGTTGCGGAATGGCTCTTGCTGCGGGACTGGATATCTTCTTTGCTCTGACCAGACGCGGTCAAATCGGAGTTCGGGACTTTAGATGGCTGGTGTCGGGCATCGTTGTTCTCAGCTCGACCTGGTTTGTCATGCAAGATATCGATACGGCAAAGCAAGCAGACGCCCACGCTAACTTGATTCATCTGAGATTCGCCAAGCATTATACAGTCGACACTCAGTAACAGTGCCGGGTGGGTGGTCTACACGCCATCGAATCGCACGAAAGTATGGGCTAGGCCCATCGCTGACGGGATTTGTCCCGGAAGAATTCGCTGAAATTATGGGTTGAATCCCGTGACATTGGGTCGGAAGCCTTCAACGATCTGTTTCAAACAGCGTATATTTCTTGTGGTGAATGGAAATGGAGAGATCTGAAGAGATGTCTATACGTCGGTTCGAATTCAGCACAGGTGGTTCAGACAAGTTCTGGGAAGTTCAGCTCGATGGCCAAGAACTGACCGTGCGATATGGACGAATCGGCGCCGCTGGCTTATCTCAAACCAAGTCCTTTGAATCGGAAGAAATCGCTCAACATGAGCATGACAAGCTGATTGCTGAAAAACTCAAGAAGGGCTACATTGAGGCTGCCGCAACTTCTTCCGGAGCGGCTGTGGCGCGAAACGCGACAAAACTGAAGGGTGTTCTTGAACAGCTCGGATTAGACCTGTCGTCGTTTGAGAAAGTCATGCTCGAAGAAGACGACGATGAAGCGAAAAGAACATCGGCCAACGACTCGTTTTTTATGATTGATGTGCCGAAAAATCAGGCGATGAATTACTGGCGAACTCTGCGCGGTTTGGTAGAGCAAACTGGCTACTGGCCAATATTCACCGCGGATCATAACGACCTGTTCGAGTTTCTCGATTTCAATGAGGATGACCCGGCTACTGTTTTGAAGCAAGCTGGTGCAATTGATTGTAATAAGTGGATTGCTGAGAAGCGCGCGGGCGACGCCGACCTGTTCCGAGAAGCAAAGGAGAACAGCAGCAATGGCTGGCTGCCACATTCTGAAGAAGAAAACGCCGCGCACGTGGACGATTTTTACGTCGTAAGTTCCATGGGCAATGTAACGCTCAAGATGATTCTTTGTCCCACAAAAACGCCGTGGCACGTGGCAGCAGTTCTTCACTGGGGTGGATCAAACGACGGCATTGAGCCATTCGAGCACACGGCGATGCATAAGCATTGGAACACCGAATATGGTGCCGAGCCCGTCTGCGTCACGAACTCTATTCTTGAATTTCGTGTGGCGAAACCGCCGAAAACCAAGGAAG
>JADYXS010000611.1 GCA_021772155.1 Candidatus Obscuribacter sp. | reverse complement strand
TAATGGAGCTTCGACCGTGAAGTACGCTAACACAATTCTTGAATTAGTGGGCTCAACCCCGCTTATCAAGCTGAACAAGATAAACGCAGGCCTGAAGCCGCTAATTCTAGCGAAGGTTGAAGCCTTTAATCCGGGTGGCAGTATAAAAGATCGGCCGGCAAACGCGATGATCGAAGCGGCCGAGAAAGAAGGGCTCTTAAAGCCGGGCGGCACAATAATTGAACCAACCTCAGGCAACACGGGAACGGGATTGGCTCAGCTATCGGCTGTCAAAGGTTATCGCTGCATCCTTGTCTGTCCGGACAAAGTCGCACCAGAAAAGATAAATCTTTTAAAGGCCTACGGAGCCGAGGTAGTGATTGTGCCAACGAGCGTTTCGGCAAATTCCCCCGAAAGCTATTACTCCGTTGCAAATAAACTAACGAACGACATTCCGGGTTCGTTTCAGCCTAACCAATTCTCCAACCCGCGCAATCCGGAATCCCACTATCTGACCACCGGTCCGGAAATCTGGGACGCCACTGACGGCAAAGTGACCGCCTTTGTAGCAGGATTGGGAACCGGTGGCACCATATCTGGTACCGCGCGATATTTAAAAGAAAAAAATCCAAAAATCAAGATCATTGGCGTTGATCCAGAAGGTTCGATCTACTCGGGCGACATGCCCGGAGCTTACAAGGTTGAAGGTATCGGGGAAGACTTTATACCGCGCAACGCTGACCTTAAATTGATCGATGAAATTTATCGCGTGTCCGACAAAGATTCATTTGTCACCGCCCGGCGGCTAGCACGAGAAGAAGGAATACTTGTCGGTGGTTCAGCCGGCACTGCCACATTTGCGGCCATGCAATACGCCCAGGGTCTGACCGAAAATGACGTGATTGTCATATTGATGGCAGACGGCGGCAGAGGGTACCTGAGCAAAGTGTTCTCAGATGAATGGATGCGTGCCTCTGGCTTCTTACCTTCAGCCGATCATAGCTACTATGTAAGCGATCTCGTCGAGCGCAAAGCCAAGCACAGCAAAATACCGAAGATGGTCGTTGTCAAACCGGAAGATCCAGTCCAACGAGCGATCGAGCTGATGCAGGAGTACGCAATTGATCAGCTGCCGGTAATTACCAAGGAAGGTCAAAACGTCGGATCGATAAACGACGTAATCACAATGCAAGTTGTATACGAGCGTCGCGATCCCTCGCAAGTACCGACGAGCAGCGTCATGGGACGCCCCTTTGCGCAGTTCGAAATGAATACAGAACTAGATCAGCTCTACAAGGCGTTTAAGCTTGGCACGGCGATGATAGTAGTTACCGAACAGCACAAAGCAACAGGTGTAATCACCAAGTTCGACATGATGGCTCACTTGCGTGAGTTCATCACCAACCGCCAGAACGTAGAAACAGAAGATACGGTAGGAGCAAAACGGTGAAATTTTCCACAAAGGCCATACACGTAGGGCAAGAACCGGACCCAACTACAGGCGCTATCATCACGCCAATTTATCAAACGTCTACCTATGTTCAAGAAGAGCTGGGCAAGCACAAAGGCTACGAATATGCCCGCACAGGCAACCCCACGCGCACGGCACTTGAACAATGCCTGGCGTCGCTGGAAAATGCCAAATACGGATTGTGTTTCAGCACTGGACTGGGGGCAACCAACACGGTGATGAACCTGCTTTCCCAGGGCGATCACGTTGTTGTTGGCGAAGATGTTTATGGTGGCACCTATCGCATTTTCGACAAAGTCTACAAGCGTTACGGCATCGAATTTACCTTCATCGACTCCACTGACGTCAAAAATACCGAAAAAGCACTGCGTCCAAACACAAAAATGATTTGGATGGAAACACCAACCAATCCACTTCTGCGTTTGGCTGATATCGAAGAGCACGTAAAGCTCGGACGAGCCAAGAAGGTTATTACGGTCGTCGACAACACGTTCGCCAGCCCATACTTTCAGCGCCCGCTTGATCTCGGCATCGATGTGGTTGTGCACAGCACCACGAAGTACCTGGGCGGGCACAGCGACGTCGTTGGCGGAGCCATTCTTACAAGTCGCGATGATCTGTACGAAAACCTCAAGTTCCACCAGAACGCAGTCGGCGCGACGCCTGGTCCCTTCGACAGCTGGCTGGTTATGCGCGGGTTGAAGACTCTGGCAGTGAGAATGAAAGAGCACCAGAAGAATGCAATGACGATAGCGGAAATGCTGGAAAAGCATGACGCGATCGAGCGCGTCTACTACCCGGGCTTGCCTAGCCATCCACAGCACGAGCTAGCGAAGAAGCAAATGCTTGGATTTGGTGGCATGTTATCGGTCATCGTTAAAGGCGGCGCTCAAAACGCCAAGAACTTCCTGCACGCAACGAAACTTTTCTCGCTTGCTGAAAGTCTTGGCGGAGTGGAAAGCCTGATCGGACATCCGGCGACGATGACCCATGCTTCAATTCCACAAAAGGATCGTGAAGCTCGCGGCATCGGTGACGATCTGGTCCGACTTTCAGTGGGCATAGAAGACATTGATGACTTGCTTGCCGATTTGCACAATGCTTTGAAAGTAGTCTCCCTCGGCGTTCTTTCCAAGTAAAAATTCCCGGCCCATTTGCAAAAGCACTGCATCAGCTACCTGAGTGCAGTGCTTTTCCTTTGGCAGAAAGAAGATCCTACTGGCTGGCCTTCACCGCCAGCGCTTGCTTGTAGTAAGCATCAGCCCGGGCGAAATCGCCCTGCCCTTCTGCGGTCTTTGCCAGAGAATTGAGCGTGCTAATAACGTCAGGATGCGTCGGAGTCAGTTCACGCTGCTGAATAGCCAGCGCTTTTTTCAAATTACCGTCCGCTTTTTGATACTCTTGCCTTGCCAACTTAATCTCGCCAAGCAGCGCATAGGCACTGCCAATGTCCCGACTGGCGCCCTTGCCATTGCTCTTCAAGGCTGAAATAGCCTTGGCGGCGGCTTTATCAGCGTCAATCAGGTTGCCACTGCACATGAGGGTTTTAGCCAAATCCAAAAGCTTCTTTGGATCGCTTGGAAAAATCACTTTGAAATTTGAATCCACTTTGGCTGGAACCAAAGTTTTGGCAGACGCGCAGGCAGTGACGGTCGTGGGAATCGGCAGCTGGCCAGGCAAAATATCCGGTTTGCCCATGAAGGCAAACAGAGCCACACAGAGCGATGCTACAAAAGCTAAGGCGACAATTATGCCGATCTTGGCT
>JADYXS010000610.1 GCA_021772155.1 Candidatus Obscuribacter sp. | reverse complement strand
GGGTAGATCGAGGAATTCCTTCGTTTCAGGGAAGGCCTCTCGATGTCGACCACAGGCAGTTTTTTGGCAATCCCGACGTGAGCAATGCCAAGGCGAACGTGAATCTGGGTTCGGTGATTGTCGAGCAGCAACTTGGCGCCTGGAATCTGCGGAACCAGACTCTGTTTGGCAACTACGACAAGTTCTACGAGAACGTGTTGCCAGGGGCAGTGAATGCGGCCGCGACGCAGGTGAGCCTCAGCGGCTACAACGATGCCACGGGCCGTAACAATTTCTTTAACCAGACAGATCTGGTGAGGAGTCTCAAGACGGGGGCGATCCGGCATACAGTGCTGACCGGTCTCGAAGTTGGGCGGCAGGTGACGGATAGTTTTCGAAATACGGGTTACTTTAACAACACAGCGACAACGTTGACAGTGCCAATCTCGCAGTCTGCTGATTTCAGTCCGGTGACGTTCCGGCAATCTGCTACGGATGCGAACAATCACGTCAACACGAGGGTGGGCGCGACTTACTTCCAGGATCAAATGGAGCTGTCGCGATTTGTTCAGGTAGTGGCTGGGTTGCGCGTCGATCATTTTGACCAGAATGTCCTGAACCAGCGCACGAATACGAAGTTGCGGCGGATTGACAACATGGTGTCTCCGCGGGCCGGGCTGGTGGTTAAGCCGATGCAATCGCTTTCTGTTTACGGCAACTATAGTGTTTCTTACCTGCCTGGTTCAGGTGATCAGTTTGCATCGCTGACAGCAACGACGCAGACTTTAAAACCGGAGAAGTTCCAGAACTATGAACTGGGGACAAAGTGGGATATGGGCCGCGGCCTGTCGGTAAGTGGCGCTTACTATCTGCTGGACCGGACGAATACGACGGCTCCGGATCCGAACAATCCAACACGCATCGTGCAGACTGGTTCGCAGCGTAGCAAGGGAGTGGAATTGGCTTTGAACGGAAGGCTGACCAGGGCCTGGACGATTGCTGGCGGTTATGCCTGGCAGGATGCCTTTATTTCGAGCAGAACCTCGGCGGCACTAGCTGGAGCGAAGGTGCCCCAGGTCCCGCGCAACAGCGTTTCGCTGTGGAATCATTACCGGATTGCGCCGAGGCTCGGAGCTGGACTTGGGTTGATTCATCAAGGGGAGATGTTCGCATCGATCGACAATACTGTGCGGATCCCAAACTTTACTCGTGCCGATGCTGCGCTGTTTTATAGCCTGAGCGAGAGATTTCGGATTCAGGCAAACTGCGAGAATCTGACCGATCGAAAGTATATTGTCAACAGTCATAACAACAACAATCTGACTCCTGGTTATGCGAGGACGTTGCGGGTAGGAGTTACGGCACGATTCTAATTGGCAGACTGGCCGCAAAATGATCATTGGCGTACCGAAGGAAATTAAAGATAACGACACCCTTGTGGGTCTGGTGCCAAGCGTTGTGACCAGGCTGATAGAGCATGGTCACAACGTTTTTGTTGAGAGTGGGGCTGGATGCGGCAGCTCGATTAGCGATGAGGAATAGGTCGAAGCTGGCGCGATTGTGCTGCCTAACCCCGGCGAGGTTTGGCGGTAGGACGCCGATCCTCGCGCTCACGGCGCATGCTTTGGCTGTGGATCGAGAACTGTGCCTGAAGCGATTACATCGCCAAACCGCTCGATGGAAGCAAACTAGTCGAAAAGATCGCAATGTTGACGGCAGGTGTTGCAAAGCGAGGCTGAGTCCTGAAAGATAAAGTGCATGACACCGAACATGCTTGGAGCTTATGGAGACTGGGCGGCCCAGATGGTTGCAGATCCGCCGCGGCTGTCTTTTCGGCAAACTGTGTTTCAGGATGTGGCTGCGTGGCGAGGTGTGGCGCGGGCGCGATATCGGGAATTGCTTGCGGGACCAGCTGAGTCGCCGACCCCTGTGCCGGTGGTGCAGCACAAGCTGGAATTTGAAGGCCTGGCAATCGAACATTTGCAGTGGCAACTGCCGTACGGTCCGCCAACGGAAGCACTGTTGTTGAAGCCGGTCAATTCGCGCGGGAAGCTGCCGGGCGTAGTTGGTTTGCATGACCATGGCGGCAACAAGTATTTTGGCCTCAGGAAGATCACTCGAATGTCAAAGGATCCGCTTCCGGCCATGGTGCGGCACCAGCAGCAATACTACAGCGGCCTTGCCTGGGCAAACGAACTCGCCCGAAGAGGTTACGCGGTGCTGGTGCATGACACATTTACTTTTGGCAGCCGAAGGGTGAGGCTGGCGGATGTGCCGGCGGTGATACGGAACAACGCTGTTGAAGCAAACCCCGAAGCCGAGGATGAAATCAAGACTTACAACCAGTTTGCAGGTGCTCACGAGCACCTCGTGGCCAAGAGTTTGACCTGTGCAGGCATGACCTGGCCCGGCGTATTCGTGAACGATGACCGCAGGGCACTTGATTATCTGGCATCGCGGGAGGACGTCGATGCCACCCGAATCGGGTGCGCAGGATTGTCTGGTGGAGGATTGCGAACGGTGATGCTAGCTGGAGCTGACGAAAGAATCCGCTGCGCATGTGCGGTTGGGATGATGACGACTTGGCGCGACTATCTCTTGAACAAGAGCTACACACACACGTGGATGTGCTACGTTCCCGGTCTGGCGCGAGAGCTCGACTATCCGGAAATCCTGGGATTGGCCGCGCCAAACCCGGTGCTGGTGCTTAACAATCGGCAAGACCAACTTTTTACGCTACCTGAGATGGAGCGTGCGGACCGGATGTTGTCCGAAGTGTACAAGAAGGCGGGCGCGCCGGACCGGTATAAAGGTTCCTTCTACAACGGACCGCACAAGTTTGACTCCGACATGCAGAAGGAAGCATTCGACTGGTTCGACCGGTGGCTCAAAGCTTAGCCACAAAGCTGTAATAGTAAAGGTATGAGCGTCAACCGCCGGTCATTCCTTGCTGCCACCGCCACTACTCTGGCGGCCGCCCCCACTAAGAAACAAACAAAATCGATGAATCCACTTCTTGAGACTTGGAAGACGCCGTTCGGCCTTCCGCCCTTTGACAAAATCCGCGCCGAGCACTTTGCTCCCGCTTTTGCCGAGACGATGAAAGAGGCGCTGGCGGAAATCGATGCGATCGCCAATGACAAGGCCCCGCCTACATTCGCAAATGTACTCGAGGCGCTTGAGAAGCATGGCGAAGCTCTGCGGCGCGTCAACGGCGTTTTCCAGAACCTGACTAGTTCGAACACATCGGATGCATTGCAGGCGGTCGAGCGGGACATGTCGCCGAAGTTGGCTGCGCACTCGAGTGCAATTCTGTTGAACACAAAGCTCTTTGAGCGAATGGACAAAGTATTTGAGCAACGTTCGAGTTTGAAGCTCAATCCAGAGCAGTCGCGTTTGCTCGAGCGATATCACCGACGCTTCGTCCTTTCCGGCGCCAATTTGAATCCTGAGCAGAAGAAGCGATTGGCCGAAGTAGATGAAAAACTGGCTTCGCTGACGACTCAGTTTACTCAGAATGTCTTGAACGACACCAAGCAATGGACCATGGCCCTGGACAAGGCCGAGGATCGCGTTGGATTGCCAGCCGATATGAAAGTGGTTACGCTGCAACGCTCTTCAATCGAGCCATTTCTTATGCTGAGTCCACGTCGCGATCTTCGGGAGAAGGCGTTCCGCGCCTGGGCTAAGCGCGGTGACAACGACAACGAGTTCGATAACAAGGCTCTGATTCGGCAGATTTTGACGCTGCGCGTAGAGAAGGCAAAGTTACTCTCCTACAACACTTATGCAGACTATGTGCTGGACGATGTGATGGCCAAGACGCCGGCGGCAGCTAGCGCGCTGATGGACAAGGTTTGGAAACCGGCTGTTGAGACTGCTCATAAAGAGGCGGCGCAACTCGCTGAGGCGATGCACAAGGATGGGATCGCTGGACAACTGGAGCCATGGGATTGGCGCTATTACTCGGAAAAGGTTCGACTGGCGCAATACGATCTGAACGAAGCGCAAATCAAGCCATACTTCACTCTCGACAAGATGATTCAGGCTG
>JADYXS010000609.1 GCA_021772155.1 Candidatus Obscuribacter sp. | reverse complement strand
ATACGGTACCACTAGTATCTCTAGGCATATAGGTCGAAACTCCCGTGTAGTGGACCTTCTGGGCTTTGACCTTTTACACAATCTATTTTACAGTCTCAATTGATCAGCTCGATACTCGGCTGCAACATTGAATTGACTGTCGCATCCTTGCCAAGTCTTCTGGTTGCCGAGACAACTCTCGGTTACCTTGAAGCCTTCTTGTCCACCGCGTTAGCTATTAACGGTTGCATGTCGTCCAGATCACTTCTTCAAATGAGGGTAGAAAGTACCTCGGCAGACCGATACGCAGTTGACGTCGAAGAAGATGATTGCGGTGAAGACACAATCGTCGTGCGTTTCCCTGACAAAGGTAACTACGAGTTTGCCAGGCAACCTGCATTTGAAAAATTTCTCTTCGATGTGCTTGTTAAGACGATGACTCAGTTGAATTTGAATGCGACTGAGAAAACGCTGGATCGGCTGTTTGCTGAACATCAAGCACATATCAGAGCACGATGGTCAAGTCTTTCGTTGCTTTCAACGCTAAGTCTTTTGAGCGAAGCACCAAAATATAGCCCTGGTGATCGCATAGACGAGAGTGTGATTGAGGAATTTCCTTCGATTAGAACAGGTCCGTTGTCCTTAGAAAACGCCGGCGATTCTGGTAGTGATCAATCGCCTGCGATTCGTCCTTTCGTTTGCGACGGTAAGCCCTCAGAGAGGATGCTCGATGTTGAATCCCTATCGCACAAAGATTTCAAGATCGAGTCAGTGATTAACATGCGCCTGTGGGATAAAGCTGGATGGAATGGATTAGGTTACTTTCTTTCTGCTGATAGCGACGAAATTATCAAATTGGTTTTTTTGTTTAGTAACGCCGATGCTGGTGCCAAAATCTTCAGAGGCTGGCGCAAGAACATTGGGCAAGAAGATGCAGAAGAGAAGATCGGCCTTACCATCATAACTGGCATTCGTCGAACTGAACCCAGCAGTTACCGTCTCGTGATCGGTGTTGGCGAAGAATTTCTGCGCAAGAAGTGTGATACCAAAGGCAGGATGCTATTGGTCCATCGTATGCAGGATATGCATCCCATGAACGAACAAAATCTAAATGGGTTTCTGGAGCGCTATCAGCAGGCCGGTTGGTATGATCTCGTGCCGGGTAGACAAGTGGCTGGTCTGCCCGAGCTATACCAGGAAGATCTTCGTATCATCAAACGCCAACTAACCGTGATACCAGCGTGGCAAATTGCGCCAACGAGTTCATTGGTGATGTGCCTGGCTGGGATCAGCGATCCAGTGGTTCCCGCTGACGTGAGTCCGGCCCCTTTCTTCGATGCATTGAAAATTTACCGCGCGCAAACGGATTTGGCCAAGAAACGACACTACGCGGGCACGGAGAGGTAATGAGTCGGAGCCGGTAACCGTTGGATGCGTTCTCCGATCAGCAATTAACAGCAATCCTTTGCATCAAGCTGCTCCTTGCTCGTATATATTGTGTTCGGCATCAGCGTACGAGTCATAAACATGACGGTAAACAGCATCACACTTATCTTCGAATAACTCTTTGGAATAACAATCAGGCAGACGATCCAATGACTCCTCAATAGCGAGACGGACAGCTGCTCGTGCTTGTTGGCGGGACCGCCAGTCAATAACCAACAGCTCATGCTTCAAACGCTTTAGCATGTCGTGTGCAATTGACTTGACTTGTTTTTCTTGTTGTTTTGTTAGGGTGGGGTCTGGTTTGGTTAACAGATCAAATACGGCTAGTTCCTCTTCCGACAATCCCTCGGCTACTGCTCGCTTTTCTTCTTCTGAGAGGCTTTGCGCCACTTCGAGCAGTTTCGCAAAATGGAAATCCGCGCTTTGTTGACCGCCGTGGTACTCGTCCAGCATTCGCTGGTAAGTCTCCTGAAAGTTCATTCGGGTGCGATTTCTGTTGAGCATCGCCCTTAGTCTTCGTTCTATTAGACCCTGCAGCCTTTCTATTTCTGTATGTTTGTGGCAGCGACCAAACTTCTCACGGAGCTGATCGAAGTTCAATTTTGATAGATCCAAGACGTGGTCGGGTAGAAGATATGTTCGTTCTTGCTCACTTCCCTCGCTGACTAGTGCACTTCCGCCGAGGTTCTGTTGTGCTGGGATTATATAGCCGGCGGCCGCCGTCGACTCGTCCAGCAGATCCTCGACTTGATGCATCAGGTGAGTCACATCAACCGGGTCTTTGAGCGAACGTATAGTCTCAGCCAGGACCGACAAGGCTACGGCAATCGACAGAAATTCATGAGCTGCCGGGTCTGGTTTAATTGCCTTGTATAAGCGGCTGACATAGCCTACGTGGGACAAAAACGTAACCTTGTCATTCTCTGAAGCAATCAAGGCATCGACGGCATCCCGGATCAAAGTCGCCTTCGCCGCACCGATAGCACTTTCTATGTCTTTCAGAATCACCTGACGCTCTGTGCAGAACTTACGAGCGTCTTCAACTGCGGCTCTTAAAGCTTCGACCAATTCTTCCTTTCTCTTGATCGGCTGATCCACAGCCGGATTTGGTGTATCGTCATCGCCAGATGTGGCATAAACTGCTAAGGCTCGCTGCAGGTTGCCGAATATGTTGGCGTAATCCACTACCACGCCATTTCGCTTCTCTTCGCCGAAAACCCGATTAGCCCGGGCGATCGTTTGCATGAGAGAGTGGTTCTTCATCGGTTTATCGAGGTAGATGGTGTTGCAGGATGGAACGTCAAATCCTGTCAGCCACATAGCGCACACAAAAACTATTCGCAGAGGATCCGATGAATCTTTGAACTTACTCTCTAGGTCTTCCTCAACCAAACGCTTGCGATGCGGGACAATATCGACGTCCTTGTCTTTCATGTTCGCTACTTCGTTTTGTGACTGAGATACAATGACGGCCATGTCAGTGCTTCTCATGAAGTCAAGCTTGTTAAGAAGATGTCTCTGGGCATCCGGCTCGGCAAGCGCGATCTCTTCCGCTAGCGCTTGTATTGCCTTTTCCCAATACGCCTGGACTTTGTTGTACATTTTTACAGCGGTCACTTTGTCGATCGATACAACGATTGCCTTGCCCCGGACGCCTCTGCCCATGAAATGCAGAACAATGTCCTCCGCAATTTTTTCGAGTCGTCCGCCTCTGGTGATGATTTCGTACTGTCTGGCAAAGTCGCGTTCGAGTTTCTGCTCTTCTTCCTCATTCAAGGCGGCCGCATCTAGAAGATCTTCCATGTCGTCATTGAGTTCTTCGTTGGTGAGCTGAACTTCTGGAATTCGATTCTCGTAATAGAGCGGAACTGTGGCGCCATCATCGATCGATTGTTTGAAGTTGTAGACGCTTATATAGTCGCCGAATACTTCCCTGGTCTTTTCTTCGCCAGCCATCAATGGAGTGCCGGTGAAACCGATGAAGGCTGCATGTGGCAACGCAGTTCTCATATTCATCGCAAAGATGTCGTACTGACTTCGATGCGCTTCATCGGTCATGACGATAACATCTCTACGATTTGAAAGCAGCGGATATTCCGTGCCTTTTTCAGTTCTAAACTTCTGGATTAAGGTAAAGACAAATCGGTGATCCTCTGAAAGTAAGCGCTGGAGGTCCTTCCCGGAGGTCGCTTGAGTTTCGCTTTCGGTGACAGCACCGCAAGCAACAAATTCTTTGTACAGTTGCGTATCAAGATCATCGCGGTCTGTAACGACGACGAACGTCCAGTTGCCCGGTATTATTCGCAGCACCTTTTGCGAGAAGCAGAGCATCGAAAGGCTCTTTCCACTTCCTTGTGTATGCCAAAAAACTCCCAGGCGCCCGTTGTTCGTTTCGAGCTGCAGTACTGCGTCGACGGCGCGGTTAACTCCTAAGAACTGATGGTATTTCGCCACACGCTTGATTAGCCCACCTTTGGCTTCTTTGAAGACCGTGAAGTTTTCAACGATGTCGAGTAAGCAAGATCTTGAAGAAGTACCTCTTATTGTCGTTTCTAAAGACAATTGATTTGCTTCGGATTCAGCAGCAATCTTTTTCCATTCCGAGAAGTGTTCCCATCCAGCAGTAGTGCTGCCTACTCTGGATTCTCTGCCATTGGAAAGAATAATCAGCCCGTTATACCAAAACAACCTAGGAATGGTATATCTATAATCCCGCAAGTTCTCATCATAGGCATTTTTTAGGCGCTTTTGCACAGCCTTCAGTTCGACGAACAAGATTGGCAATCCGTTGACAAAACCCACGAGATCGCACCGCCGACGATAGAGATCGCCTGCGACCCAAAACTGCGATATCAACAGAAAATCGTTGTTGTCTGGTGTTCGCCAGTCGATAACTTGGACCGTTTCCGTCTCCTCCGAGCCGTCTGATTGCTTCATAGAAACTCTAATGCCATCCTTGAGCAATCGGTAGACGTCCTGATTCGCACGTTCAGCGCTCATGACGCTTCGGTCGCGGGTCAATGTGTCGATGGCCTCTGCAACCGTTTCATCTGAAAGCGTAGGGTTGAACCGTCTGAGTGCCACCAGAAGATGCCGTTTGAGGACGACTTCGCGCTCTGTTGTTCTTCCTAAGGTTCCTTGCAGACCAAACTTTTCATGAAACGCATTTACGTGCTTCCAGCCAAGTGCTTCGAGCAGCTCAATAGCAGGGCGCTCTATCAGAGCGTCCTCTGAATAGTTAGTCTGTTGCGAGCTATTCGCTGTCATACCAGTGCTTCCGTGTGCAAGGTGCGACCCGACGAGGTCATACTCGGGGCGTCGCGCATCTCGAAGAGGTCCGATACTTCAAGCTCTCCGGACATAAGCCTGACGATTAGAAGGTCCCTCATAGCCCGTAGCGACTCATTCTTTTGTTCAAGTATCGTTTTTGCCTCCATGAGTGGTATCGCCACCAGATCAAACTTTCGAAGGACATCAGCTGGTGCGACTCTCGTTTCTAATGGCTTTAAGGCCGCCTGGGTAAGTAAGGGCTGCGCGGAACCACCAGCATATCTACGGAGCTTCATGTCTTGCAACAAGAGAAAGAGAAACGTTGAGCTGACTGACTTGTCTTTTGGTGACGCCACGATGGAATTGTCTGATGCCCAAAATCTATCGGGGCAATGGACCACAGAACCGCAATACGCTCCCACTCTCCCTATGATCACTGCGTTTTGAAAGTTACTCGATTCTGAATGGCCGATCACTCCATTCGAACCATAGGCCAGATAAGGACCTGCTCCACCAGGTTTGATAGCCGCTCCGTTTGCGAAATCCATGATGTCCGAAAGCGGTCTCGGAGCCCAATCGACTGGTGCGTGCCCCATTTCTGACTGCGCGCCGTCGCCTCCTGGAAATCGAAAGTGTACGAACCACTCGCTGTATATGAGTTGTGCCATTTGATCCACGACCTCAGCTCTCCGCCCATTATTAGTAATGAGCAAATCGAACGATTCGAGTGTCGATGCTATCTGGCGTTGCTCGCAAAGACGTGGATAGGAAATCGGCACGCTGCGAAGGATCGTTGTGTTGAGATTTGGCATTGTAGCTCCGATCGCCTGGTTGCTAATCCAGGTGATTACGCTAGGCTGACGTAGATAGTAATGAAGAAAGCTCGGGTCTACAATCGAGTTCCCGAGGCTAATCCTTAGGCAGCCGGTACCGCAAAGCCAGCCGGACTCTGTTTCTGTAATCAATGCCTGCCTGCCGATGTCACCTCGTCGGCCGTATACGATTTCCCCGGGCTGCAGGCGGTGCCTCAACAGCCGTTGAGCATCAGCCTCCCGCACCTTTGCACTTTGAGCGTGCGAAATTCTGCCATCAATTATGTCTTTCGGCATGACCACTGGCACTCCTTCGTCAACGTAATCTTTTTGATGGAGCTGAGATCCGAACGGACCGGTCTGGATTACACCATTAATTTCATCGCAGATTTCACCTAGCGTGCGAGT
>JADYXS010000608.1 GCA_021772155.1 Candidatus Obscuribacter sp. | reverse complement strand
TTCCTTTCCGGATCTTGTGCACAACGTTCCGCAACTATCGATGCCCCACCTGCGGATGTTCCACGTGAACGCGGTGGCCATTGGTTGGCTTTCCATGGCGTACATGGGAGCAATGTTCTATATGGTGCCCTCACTGACCAAGACAAAGTTGTGGAGCGAACGGCTCGGCAATCTCGTTATGTGGGGTTGGAACTTAATGATGATTGGGGCCGTGGGCTGCATGCTCAACGGTTTTACTGAAGGGCGTGAATATGCCGAGCTGCCTGCGGTTCTGGACTGCATGGCTGTTGCCGCTCTTATTGCCGCTGCGTGGAACGTCTATGCCACGGTACTCAATCGTCGCGTCAAGAAATTATATGTGTCTCTGTGGTACTTCCTCGGTGCTCTCTTCTGGTTCCCACTCGTTTACATCATCGGTCAACGCACTTTCGTGGCGCTGCCTGGTTTGAACGATGCGATCATCGGATGGTTCTACGGTCACAACATTCTCGGAATGTGGTTCACGATCGTCGGCGTTGGCATGATGTACTACCTGCTTCCGCGCTTAACCAACAATCCCCTTTATAGCCATGGTCTTTCAATGCTGGGCTTCTGGGGAATTGCCCTGTTCTATGCACCGACCGGCACTCACCACGTGCTGCAATCACCGGTTCCAGAATGGTTGAAGGCCATCGCCGTTATCTCATCTATCTTCCTTTTAGTTCCAGTATTTTCTGCCCTGACAAACTTCTTTATGACGATGAAGGGCAAGTGGCAGATGATGGTCACGGACTTGACTTTGCGATTCGTTCTTACCTCCACGGTTTTCTATTACATCACCTGTATTCAAGGACCCTTCCAGGCTACACGCTGGATTAACTGGTACTTGCACTTCACGCAGTGGGTTGTCGGTCACGCGCATTTGGCTTTGCTTGGTGCTTTCTCTTTCATCTCGACGGCGGCAATCTACTATGGCTTGCCTCGTGTGACTGGCAGACCGTGGTACAGCATCGGTTTGATCCGGGCGCACTACTGGCTTAAGACCATTGGTTTTACGATCATGATGTTATCTTTGACAACAGCGGGTCTGATCCAATCAGCTGGCTGGGCGATGGGCATCCCCGTTGATCAATGGGGTCTACAAATAAGACCTTACTGGCTGATCCGAGCCTTCAGCGGCGTGCTGATCTTCGCCGGTCAATTTATCTTCTGCTACAACGCCTATCGGTCGCTCTACACGCCTGTTAAAGCCGTCGCTCCTGCGAAGGTTCAGGAGGTCAAGGTTTAATGAACGGGTATCGTTTGGGCGCGACCGGTGTGGTTGCAACCTTCTTCACAATCGTCACTTCCACCGTGCTACTGCCGATGGTGCTCTTTAATCCTAAACCGTCCGGACATGGCAACGACTATTCGAAAACAGCAGTGGCTAAGGTGTCAGACCCAGTTCGGGGAAGGCAAATTTATATCCGCGAAGGCTGCGTCTACTGCCACACTCAATTCACGCGCTTGCAAGATCGTGGCTACGGTCCGCTTGTCAAAGCCGGGGATTATGTATTTGAAACGCCGCACCAGCTCGGTACGGCTAGAAACGGTCCAGACCTAACCAACGAAGGCGTGAAGTTTCCTTCTGAGTGGCAAAAAGCCCACCTGGTCCAACCACGGGCCTTAAAGCCGGGATCGATCATGCCCAGTTTCAGCTTCTTGAGCAATCGCGACATGAACGATCTTGTCGGCTATCTTCAAACCCTGGGGAATATGCGTAAGGTTGAAAGTTTTGTTGAGGCTCCGACCGAATACAAGGCGGCCCTTGCCAAAAAGACGGTTGATACCGCAGCTGATGCCTCAGCCAATGCTGGTCGCGGTATATATACACAAAACTGCGCTGCCTGTCATGGTATGGAAGGGAGAGGCAATGGCCCTAACGCTATTTCTCTCTTAAAGAAACCGGCCAACTTTACCCGGCCGTTCTACAAGCAATGGCAAGATGATATGTGGTTCTTCAGAATCACTGAAGGCGTGCCTGGAACAAGAATGCCCCGTTTTGGCGAAGTCTTGTCCCCGGAGCAGCGCTGGTATCTTGTTGCCTACTTGAAAACGTTGCCAACGAACAACGAGCAGGTCGTGGACAGCATCGAGCAGCTCAACCCCGTCGACGCGATCCGTTTGCCGAAGCTGTCTAATCAGCTCTGGGAACCGGAGACCGGCGGATCTCACGGAGAGTAGACTATGTGCCCTAATTGCGTATTGAATCAAGCGGGCTTGCAAGGCGGAGTCTACGTTGCATTTGGTGTCTGCGCACTTTTCTTTGTAGCGGCGATATTTGCCATACATTGGGCTTTCAAGAATGGCGAGTTTGAAGACATGGAATCGTCTAAGTTTGACATGCTTGACGACGACGTTGACTCATTGATCATTCAACAGGCGCGCTTACGCGTCGAGCGTGCAAGAGCACAGGTTCAGAACCAATAGACAAGTAGGGGCGTTCAACCGTGACGCCCGCGACCAAGGAGATATCGAAGTGCCCGACGATAATGAATCCTTAGCTAAAGGCTCTGCATCAGCTGCAAATCAGGCAGCGAAAACGCCTGTGGCGCAAGCGACGGTTCCCGAGGATGAGCTTGAACACTACGAAGAAGTGGCCGAGTATCGCATCGGTGAAGGACCGCCGCCTCTAGCGCTGGTCGTCATGTTCGTATTAATCGTTCTATGGGCGTCGCTGTCCTGGGTTCCCTTCTTCGGATACTAAGCGAAAGATCACAATGAAACTGAGACATTTGCTACCTGTTCTTCCCCTAATGGCCCTCCTTTCCGGTTGCGGCGAGGTCAAACTCGATCAGCAAACGGCTAACGAGCTTGCCAACCCTGCCTTAACTGCGCAGCCGACTGACGTCATCGTCTATCCAGACGATCGTCCTTCGATACCAGATGGACATCAGACGTTCCAACAAAACTGCGCCCAGTGTCACACCGGCGTTGCCTCGACAGCCAATGGCACCAGATCTGGTGCCGGTGACACGGCGATGATTGCCGCGTCACCTGAAGGAATGCCTTCGGCAAATGCAGCAGAGCCTGTCAAGCAATCAAATTTCAAATTCGATCAGCGATGGGCCAATGCCACTAAACCGATTGATATATATAAGGTTGTCGCCAACGGCAAAAACGGACACCCGAGATTCAGCAATAAGTTGTCAACGCGTGAGATCTGGAACTCGGTTGCTTATGCTCGCGCCATCGGGCAGCCGGCATTAACCGGCAAGGAGCTGGAAGCCATCGATCCGGTATTCGGCTCTAACTGTGCGGTTTGTCACGGCACCAAAGGCGATGGTGATGGTCCGCTTATGCGCAACCTGGAACCTATGCCGGCAAACTTCCAGAAATTTGATCGTTTCTTCAACCGTACGGACGATGTTCTGTATGACCACATCGCAAATGGCATAAGATGGGAAGGCATGCCGAACTTCCTTGGTAAGAAGGACGCGAAGAAGAACATCTCGTTCGACGAAGCTTATATCAAGAAACTGGCGCAGTACGTCCGCAGGTACACAATCAACCATGAGCCTGTGATGTCTGTAGCCTCTACCGGTGGTTCGGTTAATCCGGCAGTCGGGGCAGATGCTCCGCAGCCTGGTGGTGGTGCACCAACTCAACCAGAGACAACTTCGCCCAACCCAAAACCGCAACCAACAACCGGGACATCCCGGTAGAAAGAGCGCCATTCGAGGAAGCATTATGACTGAGGGAACAACAAGACGACGCATGCTGCAACTTGCAGCTTCAGTACCCCTGGCTGTCACGTTCGGATTTGC
>JADYXS010000607.1 GCA_021772155.1 Candidatus Obscuribacter sp. | reverse complement strand
CCGCTTGGTGCTACTGTCACCGATCAAGGTATCAACTTTGCGGTGCGGTCGACCGGAGCAACGAAAGTGGAACTGCTGCTGTTTGGTGAAAATGTCCATGCCACCGAGCCTGTTCAGACGCTGCCGATGAACCGGACAGGAGATGTGTGGCACACATACGTTGATGCTATGCCGTCCGGCACAACTTACTTATACCGGGCATTTGGTTCGTATAATCCTGCTGTTGACGGCACTCGTTTTAACGGCAAAATGGCTTTACTGGATCCCTACAGCAAGGCTGTTACAGGCGATTCTAATCGTCCGGTTGCCTATGACAACAGCAACCCTAACGATCCGCAGCGTCATTTGAGACCAGGGGATGTCGATGCAGTAAAGGACATGCAGAAATCAGTAGCCGTCAAGAGTGATTTTGATTGGCAAGGCGACAAGCCTCCGGCAACTGCGATGACAGATTCCTTTATCTATGAATTGAACGTGAAAGGCTTCACCAATGGCGTCGAGGCGCTCGGCAACCTGCGCGGGACTTACCGTGGTTTGGTTGAAAAGATTCCTCATTTGAAGCGAATTGGTGTTACTGCCGTAGAACTTTTGCCGGTAACACAGTTCGAAAAAATTGATAGCTTCAACGGACAGATGGGAGAAAAGCCCGTCAATCCGGAAACGGGCGAGCCGCTCAGGAACCAATGGGGTTATCAGACGATTGCTTACCAGGCGCCGGAAGCCAGTTATGCTGCCGACGGCGTGCGCGGGCAGCAAGTGAACGAATTCAAATTTATGGTTCGCGAACTGCACAAAGCGAATATTGAAGTAATTCTCGATGTCGTGTTCAATCACACGGCTGAAGATGGGCATCTTGGACCAACAATCAGCTTCCGTGGTTTGGACAACAACGTCTATTACATGCTTGCTCCGAATGCGCCGGAAAAGTATGTTGATCACACAGGCTGTCGCAATACGTTGAATGTCAATGAACCGGCTGTGCAAGCTTTGATTGTCGATACGCTTAGATATTGGACGAAGGAGATGCATGTCGATGGCTTCCGGTTCGATCTGGCAACTGTTTTCAACTACGACGTAGATGGAATAGACAAACATCGGACGCCGATACTGGAAGCGATAGAGAAGGACCCAGTTCTGGGCCGTGTCAAGTTGATCGCTGAACCATGGAGCATTGATCAGTATAAAGTGGGGAGTTTTGCTCCAACAAGATGGGCTGAATGGAATGGGGTGTTCCGAGATACAGTTCGTCGATTCCTGAAATCCGACGGCGGCATGTTAGCTGATTTATCCGAGCGCATCGCTGGCTCGCCGCGATGGTTTGATGCGGCCCAAGGTCGCCACTCGATAAACTTTGTCACCGCTCACGATGGTTTTAGGTTGAGGGACTGGGCCTCGTATAACGAGAAGCACAATCTCAGCAATGGTGAAGGCAATCGCGATGGTGCTAACGATAACTTCAGTTGGAATCATGGTGTGGAAGGTCCGGTAGCAGACGCTAAGATTCCGGAAGCGCAGAAAATTGCCATCGAGCAGCTACGAGTCCGCCAAGCAAAAAATGCCCTTGCCCTTCTCTTGTTGTCGCAAGGTGTTCCGATGATGCTTTCCGGAGACGAGTTTGGTAGCACGGCTAAGGGCAACAATAACTATTGGTCGCAAGAAAAGTTGAATAAGCTTGATTGGTCGTTGCTGGACAAGAACGCCGACACCGTGAGCTTCGTTGAGATAGTGGCTCAGATACGCAAAGAATTCGAAATCGGACGTCGCTCGGCGCAGGATATAACCTGGCATGGCACCAAGCCATTTGAACAGAGCTTCCAGCCGGATGGCAGATTCATCGCCTGGGATTTGCCAGCCACAGCAACGCAACCGAAGCGCTTATATTCCGCATTCAATGCTTACTGGGAGCCTCTTGAGTTAACGCTGCCGGAAGGATCGTGGCGCCGCAGAGTTGATACCAGTTTGCCAGGCGGGCAAGATGCCGTACCAAGTGACCAGGCTGTTCCAATTAAGGGCAACAAGTACACTGTGCAGCCGCGGACGGGAATCATTTTTGAATCTGAGCCGACACGCTAAGCCGAAGGCGGCGGTTCCTTGGAATCCAGATATCTTTGTAAGATAATGGCAGCGGCCTGCCTGTCGACAATGTCCCTGTTGTGACCTGTTTTAACGCCTTGAATCGTCAATGTTCTGATCGCTGTCACCGTTGACAGGCGCTCATCCTCGTAGATGATTGGTATTTCTGTGTAGCGCGCCAGCTTCTTGCCGAATGCCATCACCTTTAGTGCCTGTTCACCTTCGGAGCCATCCATGTTGTAAGGCATGCCTATGATAATTTCAATGACGTGGTGCCGCTTAGCCAGTTCGGCAATCTTCACGACATCTGTGTCCATATTCTTGCGCGTGATCGTATCAAGACCGGCAGCTGTTAGCCATAACGGATCTGAAATAGCGATGCCGATGCGACGGTCGCCGACATCGAGCCCAAGAGCGCGCGGATATTCAGACATATAGACGCATACTATAGCCGACTTTTGAAATCGCTGCGTAGTTTCCCCAGTGTTTCTGAGGAGCAACAACTTCTACATTGAGAGCTTAAGCATAGGAATCCCGGAGTCAATCAACATGAGCGCGGACGAAGTCGATAGGCTGCAGCAGAGGCAACCGCTCGAACCAGATGTGAACGAAGCCAGCAAAAGTCTTTTTTCTGAAGCATACGATTTTGGTGCTAACGCAGTTTCATCCACAGCACAGTGGATAGAAGACAATCCGGGGACAGCGGCCGTCATCGGGCTTGCCGCTGCTGCTGGAATAGGCTATGTGACGCGTGGTCGCTGGATGCCGATGCTCTCGCGTGTAGCGCCGTTTAGCGATGATGTGGCGCGCTCAGCAGTATCGCCCAGAGTTGGGTTTGACGCCAGTAAAGCGGGACTCATGACTTTTGCCGAAGTGACTAATCCGGCAATGCGACCGTGGCGGAGCGCTTTCAACTATGCCGATGTGGGCATGGACACAGCTGGTACGCTGATTTATCGTGGTGCCAAGGCCGGAACTTTCAGTGCCGATAGCGTGCTTGTTGTCAGTGGTGCTCAAGAGGCCAATACGCTTTTTCGCGCACTTAGTCGTGAAGGTTTACTGAAACAGAACATCTGGGAACGTGGGGCTGCAAGCGCAGCTAAGCAGTTAGGAGAAGTGAAATTGCCGGGTGCCACCAGATTTGTTTTTGGGGAAACTTCGATCAGCTTGCCAGCCAACGGCCGCTTGATTGACTTAGGCAATGGCGAGTACAAAGCGATGACTACAGAGGCAGCAGAGCAGATCTACAAGGGGCTTTTCAAGCTGTAGGGGCGGGCCCGGTAGCCGCCCATTTTCTACCAATGGCTCGACTGTGTTCTCTAAAAGCGTTGCTTTGTTGTTAGCCGGCCGTCAAGGCCTGCGCGATTTTCGGTGTAATGAACCACTTGAGCTGCCCGGGAAAAGTTGGTGGCAAATCGGCGATGTCGATTCTACATACGGCCGCTTTCTTGAAAGACATGTTCAGTTCCGGATCAGCCCACAACAGCGTTTGAGCAAGGCTCGATATATCCGGTTCGTGTCCGAACAAAAACAGTTCATTAGCTCGGCGCAGCTGTTGTAGTTCTTTATACAGATTGCCTGCGGCACCTCCAGGAGCCAGAGGGTCGCACACTTGAAGCTTATCTTTCAAAGCAAACACCTCGGCAAAGATTTCGGCAGTTTGTCTGGCCCGCACAAGAGGGCTGTAGAGAAGAGCATCGGCCTTGATGCCCAAACGGCGCAGGGCCATTGCCACTATCTGGGCCTCTTTTTTTCCGGCGTCCGTTAAAGGCCTTTCGCCGTCGCTGCGAATTAGTCCGCCGACTTTGTCGGTTGCCGTTGCATGACGAACCAGATAGAGCTTCATTTTACTGGTACCTCTGTCCGTTATAGTCGATCCAGCCCGGTTCATGGCGTCCGCCGGGATCATGATGCGTCCAGTGGATCACACCGCCTCTGTTGTTCCAGATATATTCACCATGTATGCGGACGAAATCGCCAGCCTGAAGGTTTTGCAGATAGGGGGCCAGTTTCGTGTCGTGGGCGATCTTGACCGTGGTGCCATTGTCGAGTTGAATCAGAAATAGTTGATGCGGCAAGCCCTGACGATCGTCTGGCAACACTTTGAAAACGCGCTCGGCCACTGTCACTTCGACCTTCCGTGCTTGTGCTTTTTGAGCTGCCAGCACTTCCTGTTCATAATCCGTTCGGTCAGCAGTTGCGCTGTTGGCTATTCTTGGCGAGCCAAACTCAGTTGCCTGTCCGGCTGAAGGCTGTTGCCCCCTTGGAGCCGGCTCAGTTGTGCAAGCGACCAGGTTGAAACAGGTGAGCACAGCCAGGATGATAGGTGTCATTTGTCGCAGGCAAGAAAAGTACTCTGTCATTAGGAAGACCGCCAACTTGCCTAATTTCGCTAAAACCACTAAGCGAAAATAGGGAACCGATTAAACCTTACAAGTATTCTAGGATATCCACCGAGAGTATCTGTCATTCGCTGTAAAACAAGCACGGATTAGCGTTTTCGCTAGCGGTGGTATATAGTTGTCGAAGGTACTGTTGAGTAGTGTTGACGTTATGTCGCAAATTTATTTGACCGGTGATGTAATTGAAAGCACTGATTTTGCGGGGCTTGTAGACAATCCTGAGCCGGATTGGCGGACACGAGCTCTGTCAAAGCTTCAACGATACGGCATGCGGGTCGTCAATCCGATAGTCGGAGTTGGCGCTAGCGATCAGGCTCTTGAAAGTCGCGTTCGTCGGGCCCTTGATTTGATAGACCAGGCAGACGCAGTTCTGGCGAACCTGAAAAAGCCCAGCTACGGCACGCCCATGGAGATTTTCTACGCGCATCGGCGCGGCAAAATTGTCGCGGTGGTTGGCCAGTCGCCCTTCAGTCCATGGGTCCTTTCGCACTCCAATGCCCGCTTTGAGAATATCGAACAGGCCCTCGACTTTATCATCGAAGAGTATCCAAAGCCGGATCTCGTCAATTGGTGTTTGCAGTTTGAAAGTCAGCTGTCGGACCATTACGAACAGTTTCCCCTTGATGGCGATTTCGATTATCAGTTTCTCGGTGGCGACCTTCCAGTGATGGCCATTTCGCCTCACGCCACGGCTTATTTCAGTGATGGAGAGTTTCAGGAGCCGGAGGCATTCACGGGCTGCATGGCTGCTGGACTGCAACGTGATGTTCGCTGTCACTCTTTGTTAAGTTCGTACTGCTCGGTGGCAGATCCGGTCGGCGATGTGCGCACGCCTATGATGAGAGCCATTGGCGACATCTGCAAAGCCGGTCAGGTGGGCATGATTGTGGTTCTGCTTGGTGCGTCTTGGCATGAGTCTCCCGGGTTGGTGGTCCAGGCCGGTGGTCCGGAAGGGGGTCCACAAGACGATCTCGCCCGCCGTTTAAGGCTCAAGCTGGCAGCATTAGAGCCAGTCGGCGAAGGGCAAAATGATCACCAAATGGATTCATTGGTCCGATTCACAACTGAGGTTTTGCAAGTTCCAACGCTTTTGCTCAGAACTCATCGGCGTTATCGGATGCCCCGTCTGCAGCCTGAACCGTTTGATCAGATGATGACCTTCGTTGGCGACTTCATCAAAGAAGTTGGTGTTGAGCTGCTCCGGAGCCGAGGGTGAGATGCCAGCAGGAGAGATGATTGTTCTCGTCACCTGCCCAGCTTCGGAAAGCGGAAAATTGGCCTGTGCAGTTGTTACTGAACGTTTGGCCGCCTGCGTAAACATCGTGGATAATGTGCGTTCGATTTACCTTTGGGAAGGAAACCTCTGCAACGAAACGGAGCAGCTCCTCGTCATAAAGACAACTCAAGCTGTTTGGACAAAGCTGCATGATCGGCTGAAGGAATTGCATTCATATGAGGTTCCGGAGATTGTTGCGTTGTCCATTGAGGGCGGGTATCAGCCCTACCTTGATTGGCTGAGTTCTGCTGTTGATGCAAGCGTAGTACTACTTGAAGGGCCGTAATTATGCCTCACGATGATGAGACGATAGTTCAAGTCTTTTGGGAACGGGTGACAAGAAGCCCTGATCGCCCAGCCATTATGCATAAAGTGAGCGGTGTCTATCGCCCGGTTATCTGGAGGGAGCACGGTCGGTTGGTTGAGCTGGTGGCCGGTGGGTTGCTGAACACCGCTGTGCAGCGCGGGGATCGCATCGGCATCATATGTGGTACGAGACCGCACTGGACATGGGCCGATGTGGCCATCCTTTCTGTTGGCGGCGTAACGGTGCCCATTTATCCGACCTTGAACGCGCCGGAAATGGATTATATGTTGCGCCACAGCGCCGTTAGCGGTCTGTTCGTGGAAAATGCGCGTCAGCTGCTGAAAGTATTGTCGATCGCTAAACTTTCGACGTCCTTAAAGTTCATTGTGGTGATGGATGGGCAGGTGCCAGTGGATGCTCCAGCTCCGGAAGGCATCCGCTTGATGAACTGGACGGATTTGATGATGGATGGCGAGGTCTACTTGCCTGCTCATCCAGCTGACCTGCCGGCTCGCCTGGCAGCAATCAAAGCTGACGATCTGGCGACCATCGTGTACACCTCGGGCACTACCGGCATTCCAAAAGGCGTGATGATCACGCATAAGAATATTCATTTCGTTTGTCAGACTCTCAGCCTAAATGTGGGCTTTCACCCGGACGACATCACATTATCTTTTTTACCGTTGTCGCACATCTTTGAGCGCGTCGGTGGGCAGATGTTAGCGATTTACGAAGGGCTGATCATGGCTTATGCCGAGTCGATGGAGACGGTACCACTGAACATGCAAGAGGTCCGTCCGACGATCATGAATGCTGTTCCGCGCTTCTATGAAAAGGCCTATAACCGCATAAATACTGAGATTCGCAAGATGCCCAAAGCGCAGCAGTATCTCATTCGCTGGGCGCTTTCGTTGGGACGACGGGCTGCCAAACATAAAGAGACGCTGGCCAGCGGGCACGAGAAGGTCGTCGAAGATATCTACCGCACGGAATTGCGCGTGGCAGACAGGCTGGTTTTCGCGAAAATTCGCAAACGTTTTGGTGGCAGGTTGCGTTTTCTTGTGTCCGGGGCGGCACCGCTTTCCACAGAGGTTCAACAATTTTTCGAAACCATCGGTATGCCCATTGTGGAGGGTTATGGTTTAACGGAAACCGCAGCGCCCCTTGCCTGCAACAAGCCGGCAAGTATCCGCCGAGGCACAGTCGGAAAGCCTCTTCCGGGGTTGGATGTGAAAATCGCAGAAGATGGTGAGATTCTGGTGAAAGGTGCCAGCGTTTTTGCTGGCTATTACCGCGACGACGATGCCACGAAGGAAGCCTTTCGCGACGGCTATTTCTGTACCGGTGACATCGGCGCCTTCGACGAAGAAGGCTATCTCAAAATTCTTGACCGAAAGAAAGACTTGATCATCACAGCTGGTGGCAAGCATGTGGCGCCGCAATATATTGAGAATCTCTTTGCCGGTGAAAGATTGACCAGCCGTGTATTGATCTACGGCGATAGGCGAAAGTACATCACTGCCCTGATGACTTTGACCCCGGAAGCGCTGGAGACTTTCGCCAGATCAAACAACATCCCCTTCGTAACGGTAGAAGAACTGGCCACCCATCCGCAGGTAAGGCATGAAGTGGAGCAGTCGGTGACGCGAATTAATGAACGACTGGCAAGTTTTGAACAGATAAAGAAGTTCGTTATTCTGGAACAAGACTTCAGTATCGAGAATAATGAACTGACCCCGACCCTCAAGATGCGCCGTAAAATCATCATTGAGAAGCATAAGCATCTGCTCGATGGCCTTTATGATGAGGAAGACATTAGGATCGAGGAAGGCGTTGGAGACAGCGTTGCTAGCTAAAAATTATCTTTACATTCGCTTGGCAACTGAGTAAAATATAGGCGATCATTCAGAACCTTTTTGTTCTTGTTCGCTATTTACTAGGCTGGTTATTAGGTTCATTTAGCCCCGCACGTGAGAGGGTCACTCCACCATGTTCGATAGT
>JADYXS010000606.1 GCA_021772155.1 Candidatus Obscuribacter sp. | reverse complement strand
GGGCGGCTGCGCGAAGAACTAATAGTGGTATCAATACGACCTTCCCAGGTCGTGCCGATGGGTACCAACACTGTTTTTCCGTGGGTCGAAGATGGTGCGCGGTAGAACTCATCTGGATCACTGAGCCGT
This sequence comes from Candidatus Obscuribacter sp., assembly GCA_021772155.1. GTDB lineage: Bacteria > Cyanobacteriota > Vampirovibrionia > Obscuribacterales > Obscuribacteraceae > JADYXS01. The sequence continues at coordinate 5,518 of JADYXS010000606.1, read as the reverse complement.
TTGGGACGGCTCGGTGGCGCGGAACTTTGCGCTTCTGCCTGATGATAGAAACCGGACACAAACCAGGGCGTGACAATTACTGTCGCGCAAAGCAGGGTCCTGATGGCTAAGGCTTTGAACATAAGGTCCTCTACAAAGAATGACTTTCAGGGGGAGTAGCCGGTGATGCGGATTCCGAGGGCTTCCGTTGGCGACGAATGATGTGAGTTGCATAAGCCAGAGACAGGCACGCACCACCTGCGATGACTATCATCAATATGATTTTACCGACCCCGGTGGCAACGGTGAGGAAGCCTGGAAACATAATCAAACCGGCGGCTGCCACAACTAAGGCACCGCCGATGAACTTGATAGTTTCGATTTGCTTGGGGTTCATATTCAAGGCATCATTCGTCTTTGAGGAGTTTACTTATCCGATCAAGAATCACAGGCGTTACTATCTTGTTGCCGACCCAGTAAGCGCCGAAGATTGCGGCTGGTACCCCGAAAACGCGACCAAGTCGAGGAATAAATTGGTAAAAAAGCAGCAAGGCAATGCCCGAAACGCCGAGAGTAACGATCACACAAATTCGTTGCACTAGCGCTTCTTGATCCGCCCGACTCATCTTGTTGAATGACGTCGACAGAAGCAATTTGTAATTGTGCCACATGCGGCCGATGCCTTGCTTGGAGGCTTTCCACGCTTTGGTCTCGCCAATATTCTGCGGCGGCCGGCCGATTGCCATTGAACGGGAAATCTCATCGTCGTCAGGAGCCGCGTTGACGAACTGCTCAGACGCAGCTCGATCGGTTTTCCTGCCTTTGTTGGAGTTCATCTAACTCTCCTTGCCTAGTTGCTATAGCTTGGATTCCTGCTCGGCACCTTCGGTGTGGGGCCTGCCCTGGACTATTTCTTCCTTGTTTTCGGAGTGCCGAACCGTTCTTTTAGCTTTTCCATCGTGATTTCGACCTCTTTCCTTTGCGGATTGTTGTCGTCTGCAGCTTCCAGAAAGCAGAGGGCATAGTTAATTGCTTGTTCCGGATCCAGCGATTTCTTGTTCTTACCATACACCGAAAACAGTCCGTAGTATGCGTTCGGGTGTTGAGGATCAGCAATTAGAGCTTGTTTGTAGTGATCAACGGCTACCTCCGGAATAGTCCGGGTGGCATCGCCCAGCTTAGTTTGGCGCGCGGCTTCGTTCCTTTGATTCTGAATTTTGTTGATGCCCTGTTCGGCTCGAGGCGTCACCTCGGTTATTTCCTTAGCGAAGTTGAACGCCTGTTCGGCGGACTTAAGGTCGCCGTCGTAATAGGCCTGGTCGCCGAGTGTAAGCAGGTCGTAGGGACTGTCCTTGTGGTTGGTAATGACAGTCTGAAAATGCTGGCGCGCTTCTCGGAAGCGGTTCTGAGCCAATGCTCGCTCGCCCTCATTCAGTTCTATGCTTTCTTGCAGACTGGTGACACCATTTCGCAGGAGCTTGCCTTTGACGTTTTGCTGCGCGACAACGTTTTGCAGCTGATCCATCAATTGCTGCCAACCGGAAGGATATTGTCCTTCTTTCCTGGCTTTGCGGAAGTAGACTCGGGATAGTCCCAGCAAGGCGCCGGCATCATCAGGGTTACTCGCCAACACGGTGCGATACTCCGCTTCTGCAACATCTAGCTTATCTTGACGCAGTGCCAGTTCTGCCAGTTGAGAACGCAAAGGCATGTCGTTAGGCAAAATTTCCAGAGCGTCGTGAAGCCCGGCAATAGCCAGCTCTCCATCGCCGCGAACAGCATAGTATTCCGCCATGTGACGATAAGGCTCAGGATCGTGCGGATCCTGTCGGATGGATTCACGCCATGATGCCAATGCTGCCGGTCCGTCTCCCTGGCGCCGGTAAATATCGCCTTCAACGAGAGCCCAATCGTGGGACCTCGCTGCAGAAGGAATGTTTCTGATCTCCATGAAGGCTTCTTCGTTCTTGCCTATGTTCATCAGTACTGTCGCTTTTTGAAGATGCGCAGGATGGTAATTTTTATCTTGCGAAATAGCTTTGTCTGCCAGTTCGCCGCCTTCCTTATCCTTCGGATCGAGCTTCAGTAGCGCTTGTGCCAGTAAGGTGTTGTTAATGGCATTGTCAGCCAAACTCACCGCCTTGCGCAAAGGTGCGACTGCCGCTTCCACATCATCTTGGGCAATTTTGACCAGACCCAACGTTTGCTGGGCGATCAAAATCTCTTCATTGGAGCTGATGGCTTTCTTGCAAAGTGACTCAGAAGCTTCAAGATATTGATCGCGACGAGCTGGTGAGGCAACGGTTTTGGAATGGACGAAAGAAACGTAACCGGCCGCCGCCATCAGGTTCGGGTTTTCGGGGAAGCTTCCTTTGGCCTTCTTCAAGACCTTCTCGGCTTCGAGGATCTTAGCTGGCCACGACTGCTTTGCCAGTGAAACCGCAAGACCGGCCGACGCATCACCAGTAGTGTCATCACCGAGGAGCGAACGATAGCCTTCTTCGGCCTGCTTGTACTTATTGGCGGTCAAAAAATTGTCGGCATCAGTCAGGCTCGACTGCGCATGGGCAGCAATAAGGTTGTCCGGGCCAAATACGGCCAGCAAACTCAACGTAAGGGCAATGCCAAACATAGTCTTTTTCGAGCTTACTAACCGGGTTTCCGTCATCCTACTTGCTCTTCTTCTCTATTTTTTCGGCCTTTTCTGACTCACGTTTGGCAGCATCAGGATCGTTCATGCTCTTCATGACGTCAGCGAGCTTACGGTGGAGGTTCGCCAGGTTCGGAGCCTTGATGATGGCATCATTCAACTCTCCGGCGGCTTTGACGAAGTCGCGCGCAGAACTGTACTGGTCCGCACGTGAAAGATTGTCTTGCACTCGAATCGTGTTGACTATAATAAGCGCGTCTTCAGCGTTTGGCTCCTTAAATGCTGCAGCTTGCCGATAGGCAACGGCTGCATCGTCCAACAGCGCCTTATCGCTCTGTCCAAGCTTCTGAAGAATATTACCTTTGAGCATGTAGGCATGCCCATCGAGCGGCGCTTTGGTAAGAAGATCGCTGACTAGCTCCAGGGCCGATTGGGGATTGCTGCTCATCGATCCTTCAATTTTCGAATAAGCTTCCAGGCTGCGCACGTCCACAACCGGCTGTACAGGCTGCGTTACGGCAGGCACGCCACTTGTGGCGGCGGCGGTGTTGGTACCGGCGCTCGCTGTTTGCACTCCACCTGCAGGTGCCCCGCCAAGAATTCTGATCTGAGTTGGCAGGTCAGGATCGACCAGTGGATTGATTTTCTCCGCTCGACGATAGGCTTCTATAGCGCCCTGGGTGTCGTTTTGATGTTGCTTCAAGCGCCCAAGAATGTACCACCAGCGTTCATTGTTGGGATCGCTTTCAAGAAATCTGTTGACCTTACTAATGCTTTCTGCCACAAGTTCCGGACCGGCAAGAGGCGAACGAGCAACTGCCTGGTGGAAAGCAACCCGCGCCGGGACAAGCTCCGTGCGGCGGGAATCGAGCTTGTGGCATTGCTCGTAGGCAATCTTGGCGTGCGCGAAATCTCCGGCAAGAAGATAGGCTCCGCCTAGCATCAGGTAATTGTCGAAACATGGCTTCATCTGGCAACCCTCACGGACGACTTCGATGAAGCTGGAAATGGCGTTTCCGTCACTTGGATTGAGAGTAACTGCCCGCCGATATTCAGTAGCCGCGTTCAGCAGTCGCCGCATCCCAACGGAACCGCGTCCGCTGTTCTTTGCCTTGTAGGCGAAATCCTTCAACAAATCGCCCATCTGACGGTGGACCTGAGCCAGGTCAGTCTTCTCGTTGTTGCCCCAGGTCTTCTGAACAGCGATCTTCAGTTCTTGAAAGCCATCAACCGGCTTGTCGGCCTTGATCAGCGTGTAACCAAGGTCGGCATGAGTAGGGCCAGAATCGTTCATTTTTACGCACTTTCGATATTCGACAATTGCGTCCTCGAAGTGCCCACTGACCGCGAAATCTTCAGCGCATTTCTTTCTGTACGACAAATCTTCTGGATTCTTGCCGGCTTTTCTGTAGCAGGCGTCGAGACCATCGTCTGCCGGCAAGTTGTCCGGATCAATGAAAAGGGCGCCGCGAAACTGTTTCATTGCCTCGTATGTCTTGCCGGACTTAAAGAGAACGTTGCCGTACCGCAACTGCGCGCTCGATAAGTTCGTGCGGAAATCTTTATTGCCTGGCTGCATCGACAGCGCAATCTCGTGTTCACGGATGGCATCAGCCCATAGAGATTTGCTTCCTAGCTCCACCCCGCGGTTGTTGTGGTCGATAGGCGAGACCGGGTTGGGAGTTTGCAAAACCACTCCGGAGCCGCCGGATCTACCGGCACTACGAACGCGTCTCTTGGAGGCCCCGTCCGCAGCCTGAGGCAGTAAGGACAGGCATAACATGGCGGACAAAAGAATTTTAGTAAGGTGCTTCATCTGGGAGCTTCCGGAATTGAATAAATAATATGTCTCTAATGACATTTTATCCATAGCTATATCCCCGCTTTGGCGAATTTTTCACCGCTCGGACCAGTGCCGGGCGGTGCACTATAGAGAAATTTTTCAAGAACGTGACTCCGATCAGGAATACGACGAAACGCAGAGCATATCAGCGTCTGCGTTATCCAGCATTTGAGCGGCTGATATGGTGAATCCGCTTTTAAGGTGCTGAACCTGTGATTGTACAGTAGTTCCACTCGACAACCCACAGGGTTATCACTGGGTTCCAATTAATAGAATGCCCAGAGAAAGCCACGGCAGTTCGGGAATATAAAAGATGTATGGCGGGTACGAAGTTGGGCAAAATACCGGATAAAGGATATTGACAAGCCACCAACAAATGATTAAAAATTAGTCACCTCGCCAACTGGGGCTCGATACGTCGGTTTTTCAGGAGGCGCAACGGCGGAATTAGATTCCGTGGACCGGTATCGGTCACACAAATTCTTGTTTTCCAGACCATTTACTACCGATTAAAGAAAACAGAGTCCTCTACTTGCGCGCGTTGTTCGGTCCAAGAGGGTCAAATAGTGAAAGTAAAAATTGCCATTGCAGCTGCAGTTCTCCTCGCTAATTCCACAGGCTTGTTCTGTGCAGTTGGCGCGCAGGGATTACCCCCCACAAGAATGGGCCAGTTTGTCAATCAACCGGGCGATAACCAATATTCGCAGCAAACCCAGCAATCGCGCCATGGCACCACCTACTCAGACCGAACCGGTTCGTCCTCGGGCGTCTTCTACGGCAAAGGCGCTGGCGGCGGTGGTGGTGGTGGTGGTAGCGCAGCGATGGCACCGATGGGACCGATGGTTGTAAACCCCATGATCCTCATGGGTGGCAATCGACCTAAGGTGGATATTTCAATAGAACCTATTTCCTCCGATGAACCGGTACCTCCGCCGGGATTTCCTCCGTTGCCAGAGCGCTTGATCCTTCCGATAGCTGCAATGCCGGGATCTTCAGGCAACTGGAAAAGCAACGGTGGTAGCGGTGGTGGTGGTGGTGGTGGCGGT
>JADYXS010000012.1 GCA_021772155.1 Candidatus Obscuribacter sp. | reverse complement strand
GGTTTGGGCTGTTCCCCGTTCACTCGCCGCTACTGAGGGAATCACTGTTTTGTTTTATTTTCTTCCCGGTACTAAGATGTTTCAGTTCCCGGACTTACCTCGCTCTACCCTATGTATTCAGGTAGGCGTTACTGGACATTACTCCAGCAGGGTTGCCCCATTCGGACACCCGCGGATCTACGTTTGTAACAACTCCTCGCGGCTTTTCGCAGTTTACTACGTCCTTCTTCGGCTGCTGGCGCCAAGGTATCCACCATGCGCACTTAGTAGCTTAGACCAGTATTCCAGCGATACAACACGGACTTCTTCAAGCGCTGCCAGGCGACTCGAATCCATCCGTATCTTTACTGGATTGATCTATAAGATACAGACACTCAATATGCAGTTTTCAGGGTACAGGGCCGGAATTGCGGCTTCCGGAGCCGTCGGGTATTAGCCTGACAAGGGAGCAATACTACCAGATTGATTGTTCGTCTCGCAAATTGCGAAATGAATTGTCGTTCAGAGTAGATACGTCAACTTTGCTCGGTTAGCTGCGTTTTGCGCAACACCCGCGAATAGAAATAGTACCAAACGGGAGCGCGGCGCGCAAACTGGGATCTCAACGAAGCAGAGTCCAACGGAGACTACGATTCCGGCTTTTCATGCGGGTTTTGAGGGGTCTTGGGCGCTTCTGTGCTTTAACAAAGTCTTTAGACAATTGGATCTTTTCGCTGGAAACGGCCACTATAAGCGGTTCGCGCTGACGACCGCATGCAGATCGCAGCCCGCCGGAATACTTGTGCAATTTCAAACCCACATCATTTATATGTTCGAATGTCGGTAAGCTAACTACCAAACCTCAGCTACAAGTGTGCTCACTTTTTACCTAAAGAACCGGAGCTGCCCCAGCTTTCGCTTGTTCACGAGTTCGGCAAGGTCCGCATTCGACTCGGAACGCCCGTAACGGTCGATCACCCTTTCGGCGCCTCGGACGTTTCCACCTCTGCAAAGTATGCGAACGGTCGAAACCAAAGCCTGCGAAAACAGTGCCCGTCGCGTGGGCACGTTCGAGATCCGTTCTGCGATCTGGTCGGCAGCCAGCAGAGCTGCGGCCGCATCCTCCTTGCGCCCCAGCCCAACAAGCAAGAAAACACGCATATAAGCCCCAAAGCCCTCCGGATGTGTCGGGTGTGGATGGGCTGCCGACTGTTTTGCTTGTGCGTCGAATAATGCTAGACCGCGAAGCCATTCACCGCGATAAAGAGCGATCTCGGCACGCTTCTCGTTTATGTCTGGCATTGGCTCACAGCCTGAAGACTTCAGAACCATCTCCGCCCGATTGAGAACCAGATCTGCCCTATCTAGGGCTCTAACTGCAACCAGTCCTTCCACAAGCAACGCGGCACCCTGAGTGAAATCATCGGTCGCTCCTTTCGTCGGGGTCACACCTTCCCAAATCCGCATTGCCGATTCCAGGCGGCCGTCCGTGGGACGTTTCAGCTTGGAACTTAATATGTGTAAACGGATAATAGCCATGATTCGCAGCCGCGCCAGAATCGGGTGCGAAAGACTTAGCTGTTCAACCTTTTCAAATTCGGCGGCCGCGCGTTTCCAATCACGCAACACCTGATAGCGCTGCGCAATCTCAACGTGTAGTCCAGCGAGCGCGTCTGCGCATTCATCGCTGACCGCGCCCGGCAACCTTTCCAACATCAATTGCACTTTGATCAAAGGAGTTATTGACTTTGGACAGTAGTCGCCACCATTTGCCACCATACAATTCCAAGCGATGAGCGATGCAATATGCATCCGCCTACATGAGCTGAAGCTTGCGGGCAAGCTCCGAAGACGCTCCGCCGATTCATCGAAACTTAACTCCTGTATGGCGCCCGCAATCAATGCTTCAGCTTGTTCTCGGCGTCCGTCGGCACTTGAGACCTTCATGGGCACACTTGCCACCTGGGACATTATGAATTCCGCCAGCTCCCATTTTGCAACCGCCAGTTCTTTCCCTTGCAAGTTACGAGCACCCAGAGTTTTGAAGCGTTGATTAATATCGTAATGCACGGCCAACGCTGGGTCCGGAGCAATTCCATCCGGAGCAATCCGATCCAGCTGCGCCCGCTTTTGCGGAGCACGCGAACTAACGACAAACCAAGCTGCACAGAGCAGAGCGACGCTGAGGACTGCCACGAGGCTCCAAATCATCGATACCATTCGCGTACGGGTATTATTGCTGGCTCCCTTTGGCACCTTTGTGACCGGCAGTGCTGCCATTGCAGCAAGCGGAAGACTCTGCGATAGGCGACGAATATCGGCAGCCAATTCCCTGGCAGATTGATAACGATCGCTTGGAGCTTTGGCTGTAGCAACATCCAGAATCGATTGCCAACCATCTGGAATTGTTTCACTAGGAACGACTTTTGCTAGGCGCGGGATCGAGTCGTTAAGCTGTTGATGCATGACCGCAACCGAGTGGTCTCCCGTGAATGGTGGCATGCCTGTTAAGCAATGGTAGATAACGCATCCAAGTCCGTATATGTCGCTACGCTCGTCAGACGATTGACCAACACACTGCTCTGGACTCATGTATAGAACGCTACCAATTGCTGTTCCTGCTTCGGTCAATTCTTGATTTTTGAGCGCCGCGCTCGGCAGCAACTTGGCCAAGCCAAAATCTATCAGCTTCACCATGCCATTTTTATCGATCAAAATATTGTTCGGCTTTAAATCGCGATGAATGATTCCATTTGCGTGGGCACAACTCAATGCATCACAAATTTGTTCAGCGATTTCGAGCACGAACTTAGGTTCGAGTGGCTCATTCGTTCTCAACATGGATCCAAGGCTGCATCCATCGACGAACTCCATCGCAATGTAAGCGCTTCGTTGATGTTCGCCGTAACCATAAACGCTGACGATAGATCTATGGTGAAGAACGCTCAGGGCTTGTGCTTCGCGCTCGAAGCGCAGCTGCGCATCAGCATCCGGATGAACGTCCAGTTCAGCATCTAATAGCTTGACGGCCACGAGCCGGTCAAACCCTCTTTGACGGCACAGGTAGACGACACCCATCCCTCCGGAACCAAGCCTGGAAATTACTTCAAATCGGTTATCGATAAGGGATTTAGCCGCAGTGTCATCCATAGTGTCATGCCGAGGCGCTTTGATCTACACCGTGCCCAATTTTACCAACAAAATCTCGGGCTCAGACTCGCCTGCTTCACCAATGCTTTGCCCGGAAAGTGTTCAGCCTACGCAGGTCGAGCATGTGAGCCAAATCTGGTGAAGGCGGATAGGCCTTTCCGTAAGCGTCGAGAATCAACTCGGCCTTTGCGAACTCACGTTGCTTAGCTAACTCAAAAGTGCACATAACCAGGGCATGGTTATACACCGCCTTGCGAACCTCAGCGGAATCAGGGATCTTCTGACTAAGCCGGTTGGCATTTTCAATTATTTTCGCCGCACCTGGACGGTCTAAAGCAGTAAGCAAGAATGCTCGCTCATATTCAGATGTGATGCTCAACTCCAGCTGCTGAAGCTGGAGCGATTTTCGCGAAGCATTCTCCAGATCAATCAAGGCTTGCGACCAACGTCCCCGCCTCACAGCAATTCGCGCGTGCATGGCATCAAGGTTCAGCGACCCCTCTAATTTAGCTTTCTTGATCTTTCGCTCCGATGCCAGCAGCGTTTTTTCCGCTCTATCTACCTTATCGCTCAACAGTTCACTGTCGAATGTGGCATCAAGAGCCGGCATATAAAAACCTGGCCCGGGAAGAGCAGGATCTGCGTCCTCTAGTATGATCTCTGCGGTCTCAAGTGCTCCCGGACTGGCGTGATTAAGCCTTATCCCAATCTCGTGCAAACGAGCAAGTGCAGCTGCACGGAAAATATGATCTTCGTTGTAGCGCCTGCAAACACTGTCAAGTTTCAGATATTTCCTTTCGGCCTGTATCCAATCATGCTTTCTGAGAAAGGCGCTTGCCCACTCATTGTACAAGTAGCATCCCGCATTGACATACTCTTCGCTTGAGTCGGATACCATTATGTGCTGCAATATTTTCTCCGCTCGATGGAACAGCTGCAGCGAGGCGCTGTAATTCGGTTCGGCAGTGGCTTGGCGAATAACGACAGTTGCAGCGTAGCAGATAAGATGTGTTCGTACTGCCGGTGAAATTTCCCGCACAGATGCAGATTGCAAGGCCCGATTGACTGCCTCATCTCCACCAATTGCCGGTAAAGCTAAGGTATACAGCACTGATGCTTTCGATTCGTACTCCCTGGCGAGCTTTACGCTCTTTTGCTGCTCGCCGGCCAAGAATATTAGAGTATCGGCCAATTCCCATTGGATCAGGGCGCGCTCCTTTCCTTTGAGATTGGAATCCTGCAAGCGCTCTTGCAATTCACTCATTTGCAAAATCGGATTTGTCATCGAGGTGATTGCTGGTATAGGGCGCTTCTGTGCATACATTACAACTAGAATTAATACGCTGGCCACAGCGGTGCACAAAAGGAGAACCACCGCCTTTCGCGGAAGACGAATCACGCGCAACTTTGGACTAATGGCCTTGCCGACAATACTTTCTGCCTTCACCGGCAAATTTTTTGACAATCGCTGGAGATCATCCGACATCGCTTGCGCGTCCTGGTATCGATCTCTGGGCTCTTTAGCAGTTGCCGAGTCCAGTACTTCCTGCAAACCGGATGGGAAAATCTTATTCGGCGCCACTGCGGCAAGACGTGGCAGGGCTTCGTCAAGGTGTTGTTGCATAACAACTACTGTGTGATCGCCTGGGAATGGTGGCACACCCGTTAAGCAGTGAAACATCACGCAACCCAATCCGTAAAGATCACTTCTGCCATCGGCTGACTGGCCGACACACTGCTCCGGGCTCATATACAAGACTGTTCCCAATGCAGTGCCGGCTTCGGTCAATTGCTGATTTTTGATACCAGCATTCGGCAACAGTCTAGCTAAACCGAAGTCAATCAATTTCACATCGCCATCTTTGGTAAGCAAGATGTTGTTCGGTTTCAGATCGCGGTGGATAACACCATTGGCATGCGCGCACGTCAAAGCATCGCAAATCTGGGAGGCGATCCGCACAACCTCAGTTGGCTCGACCCCATCACACTTTTCCATCACGCTGCTCAAACTTAGACCATCGACATATTCCATCACCATGTACGGATTATGCTGATACTCACCGTACGCATAAATAGTGACAATTGATTTATGTCGCAGGGCGCTCAGAGCATGAGCTTCGCGCTCGAAGCGCAACTGCAAATCGGAATCAAACTCGCCACCCGATTCGGCGTGCAAGAGTTTAACGGCGACGAGGCGATCAAAGCTCTTCTGCCTGCACAAATAGACAGTGCCAAAGCCTCCCTCCCCGAGACGAGAAAGAAGTTCAAACCGATCATCGATAAAAGCGCGTCCAAGGTCCTGGTTCATGGGTGCCGAAATTCACCGCTGCCTTGAGTCTTTTGCCCAATTTCAGCGGCAAAATCGCGAAAACCGGGGATTCTAATAGAATTCCTAAAATCGAACCTAATTAGATTTGGCAGACATCAGCTTTCTCAGGTCGGCACTCCGCTATCTCTACCTGAACAGTGGTGTGATTCAGCTCGAATTTTTCCCGCAAAGTCTCGTTGATCAAGCCAAGTACAGTCTCTGCCGAAGCATCAGCATTTAGAACCACGTGCCCTGACATAGAATACTTGCCGGACGTAATAGTCCAGACATGCAAATCGTGGACGGCTTGAACTCCAGCGACGGCACAAAGTTCGTCATGCAGCTTCCCAAGGTCGATGTGTGATGGTGCTCCTTCCATGAGGATATCGACGCATTCGCGCAATAATAACCATGTCCTGGGCACAATCATCACGCCGATCAGTGCACTGATCACTGGGTCGATAACTCGCCATCCTGTGAACATGATGATCACCGTACCAATTATGACTGCGCCCGAAGCCAACAAGTCGCTCAAGACTTCAAGGTACGCACCTTTGAGATTCAACGACTCCTTCGATCCACCGGCAAGAATTTTTGCTGAGATAAGGTTCACAGCCAGACCCGCGATACCGGTAATCAGCACCGGGGTTGTGAGAATCTCCGGCGGTGAGCTGAATCGTCGATAGGCTTCCCACAAAATGAACGACGACACCGCTAGCAAAAGAACGCCATTGAGAAAAGCCGCCAGAATTTCAGTGCGATAGTACCCGTAAGTCATCCCAGTTGAAGCCGGTTTTGAAGCGAACCAGATAGCGAGCAGGGCAAGAAGCACGCCGGCGACATCGCTGAGCATGTGTCCACTATCGGCAATCAGGGCTAAGCTACCGGAGTAAACACCGGCCCACAATTCGATTAGCATAAATCCAGCAGACAAACACGCAACGGTGATTAGTGCCGAGGTGTTCTTTCGCCGCAAACCAGCAAAGTCGTTGTGATCATGCGTATGTTCGTGTTCGTGAGACACAGATGCTCCTGCTCGTTTTCCGGCTTGATTCAGCCACCTTCCGGTTGAACTAAAATCCAGCGTGATTAAACACCAATGATGCTCAATGGCTTAAGTATAGGATGGCTTGCACATACGAGACAAGCTAGCAGTTGGGGTACAAATCTCTCGTGTTCACCTGAACATCAGCAGTCGCCCCACGCAATGAAAACCACAACCATTTCACCCCGGACCATCACATGATGATCCGCCTCTAGCATTCGCTATCTAAAATGCTTATCCAGTGCTTTGGCTGAAACATCCGTGAGCCTATGGGTTGCGATTTAACAGAGTCAGAACCACAGTCACAACAAACAATAGAAGGCAAACTGCCGCTGACACCAAACAGTAACTGCAGAAGGCTTGCAATACGAATGCTTGAAGTGCAACAAGATAGATTGACACCGCCAATCCCATTGCAGTCAACCATGGCAAGTAGCGATACAGCAGGGATTGCCACTTCTTCGAAGCGACCGTTACAGCGATAACGGTTGCATAGTAGATTGCTCCCAGGGCCGCAATTGGTATGCTACCCAATGCGCTGTATTCGCTGCCTAGCACCTCCTCGCAACTCGCGTTCGGAGAGCAGGCCAGATATGCACCGGCCAAATGGTTGACACTCAGATAAATAGAATCGACCAATCCGACCCCTGCAAGAACAATAAGCAGAACCATGCCAGGAAAATAGATTTTACTTCGGCTAGGAGCGCTTGTTATGGTTGCTGAGTGACTCATCAATGACTTGCTCCAAGCGGTTGAGGTTTTTGCCTGTTAAGGTCTTTCCATCCAAGACGATCGTGGGGGTTTGCGTGACGCCAAGGGACTCTCCGCGCCTGCGGTCGGCAGCGACTTTATTTTTCACCCCAGCTGAGCGAACATCAGTGCCAAATCTGGCGACGTCAAGGGCTAGCTCTTGTGCATATTTCGTAAACAGAGATAGCGGATCTTTTTGGCGCGACCATTCTCTTTGCCCAGCAAATAATCGATCATGCATTTGCTTGAATTTGCCTTGCCTGCCGGCAGCTTCGGCAGCATAAGCGGCACTCAAAGCGTTTTTGTGTTGTGGCAATGGGAAATTTTCGAAACTGAATTGAAGTTCCCCACCGTACTTTTGCTTGAGCTGATTTAGCCGTGGCAAAATCATGGCGCATGAAGTGCACTGATAATCGCTGTAGACGCTGATAGTTTCCTTGGAACTCCGTGCTGCTGACGGCTCGGCATCCGGTGAAACCATAAGTAGACAGGCGAAAACCGCCAGTCCGCTATAAATGCGACGCACTAACATCGGGAAACCTCCGCTAACCTGAGCTCACTTTCTGGAAACACAAGATGCTTTTGTATGACCTGTGGTTCCTTGCTGAGATAATGTAGCAACCAGAAAATAGCAATTTCGGCGACCCAAAGGTTCATCCAGGTTGGCCTTAGCTTCATCGCGCGGACCAAATCTTCAACAAGACTAATCAAAAATAGGAAGTCTATGTCAGTTGTTCTTTATATAGCGAGCACCGTAGATGGTTACATAGCCGACTGTGATGGTGGCATCGACTGGTTGAAACTCCGTTTGGAATGCCGAACTGGCACACGACGAGAAAGCCGGAAAACTTGTTCCCGGCTTTCTCTGGTTGTCCTACATCTCGACGTCTGCAAGGGCGCCAGAAAAACGACCTTGTTCGCATACTGCTAATTGCGCATTTTGCAACTTGTCGAGGCACGCAAGCTGTCGCGCAGTTAGCAATGTTTGCTCTAAGGACTTGTTCCTAAAATCCGAAACGGGTCCTAAGTGTTGTTAGCAGGGACGGATTATTGTTGTGGACGTAATCCAAAAACTGAGGATCGTTGTATTGCGACCAGCCGTACTGTCCAGTCCACTTATTGTTGTGATATTGTTGCCACTGGGTTTTCATCTGGGCGTCCAGCTGTTGCTGCTGCATCCTAGAGAAATGGGCGTCGTTGTTCCATTGCCAATTCGATCGCAACTGAGCTCTCTGGTCGTTCCAATTATGCTTGTCCCAGTTCCAACTATTGTTGTTTTTCCAATGGTCTCTGTTGTTGTTGTCGTTGTACTTATTCTTGTACTTAACTTTGTTATGTTTCGAATAGTAGACAGTCTGATTTGAGTAACGGCCCTTCCCATTGTCATAACCATAGTGCTTATTTTTGCCGTTGCCGCGATGGTTATCGTGATCGGCAAAGGCTGCTGGCGCCGACATGCTCAGCAAGGCCAGACCAGCCATGAGTTTTGAAATAACTGAAGTTTTCATAATCGCCCCTAGGGATAAATTTATGGATTTGTCCATAGATTCAGTATAACCAGACCACGTTAAAACTGAGTGAGACAATGACAACACTGGCTTAAGTCGACGATCGTACTAAACGCGAGGGAGGCATCATATATAGTGGCGCAACACTGCCGTCAACTCACTCCAGGCGGGCCGTTCAGTTGAGCTTCTTCCAAGTCCAACTCATTTTGCAAAGTTCGGAAGACGTCTTGGCCAATTTCATGACTGTCACGCATACCCACCAGTAGCCGTCGCTGGGAATTGACAGTTTCACCGAGGAGCAAGCGCCATGTCTCGCTTTTGGTCAAATCCTGTGAATCTGGATGAATATTGGCTATTGCTCTTTCAAGGTATCTGTTCAAAATCTTTTGCAAAGTCGGGTCTTCCAGATCGATATCCCTTGCTCTTGCGACCTCATCGATTGTTCTAACCGCTTCTCGAGATAGTGCAAGACGCGCCTTGCGCTCTACTTCCTCCGAATCATCCAAGTCGGGAGTAAAGCCAAATTTCCTCACAATGGCTGGTAGCGTAAGGCCCTGCAATAGAAGAGTGGAAGCAATGACCACGATAGTAAGAAAGATCAGCAAGTCCCGATAAGGAAATTCTTGACCGCTTGCAGTGGTGAGTGGCAGTGCAAGAGCAGCTGCTAAAGAGACGACACCGCGGGTGCCTGACCATGACAGAACAAATAGATGCTTCCAGCTCGGTCGACTCTGTCGCTTAATCAGACTGTAGATAGGCGAGATGGAAAAAGTCCAGGCAAAGCGGATCACGATGGGAGCAAAGGCAGCTGTTGCTGTCCAGAGCAGAAGCTGATCAGGCGAATATGATTTCACTGTTTCTAGAATCGGTTCTAGCTGCAAACCCATCAGCAAGAACGAAAAGCCATTCAATATATAACCAATAGTTTCCCAGGTAGCGGTGGCTTGCAGTCGAGTTTGCGAAGACTGCAGTTTCGGGCCGTGCCAACCCAGCAGTAACCCCGCCGTCACAACGGAAAGAATGCCCGAAACATGCAGATGTTCTGCAGTCAAATAAGCGATGAAGGGAGTAAGAAGAGAAACTATTATCTCTACTGGTCTGTGATCAAGCTTTGTT
>JADYXS010000605.1 GCA_021772155.1 Candidatus Obscuribacter sp. | reverse complement strand
CCTCACCGAGCAGTAAGCCGGTGATGAACAGTGGTGGAAAGCCAGTGAGGGTGCCGTGAGCAAGAGCGAATAGTGCGCTGGTGATAACCAACGCCACCACATCCGCCCCAATGAGACTACGCCGGCCGATGAAGCTTACTCGAAACGCACCACGCAGCATATTCTGCATCAATCCGCGGAAGAGCAGCTCTTCCAGAATCGGAGCAGCCACGACTGCAGTCAGTGCGAACCAAATGAACGATGCACCGGTTAGCGTCTTGCCAAAGTCGCCGGCAGGACTCTGCGGGCTGGGAAGCGGAAGCAAGGTGTAGATAAGCAGCACGGAAATCACCGAGACCAAATAGCCGATGGCGCCAGCTCCCAATGCTCGAGCGAACTGGGTGCGAAGCAGCGAGAATCCACCGCTGACCATCTCGCCGAAGCCACGATCACGCGGCAACCAAGCGCGCAAGAACAGGATAGTTCCGGCAAAGGTGACCACGTAGGAGGCGAACTGGAAGATCGAACCGAACAGCATCGGATCTGACATCAGGTTGGACAGTTGTGGTTGCAGAACGGCGCAGACAACGCCAATTAGCGACATGACCACAAAAGCGGCGACAAAGGCCAGCATCGTGACAAGGAGGTTTCTCTTCCAAGGGAAAGAGAAGTCGGGCGCTGAGGGCTGCCCTTCGAGATTGAACATGACGTTCCTTTCATGGGCGTGTTAACGCCGAAAGCACTGCCGATGCGGCATAAGACTGCTGCACCAGGTCAGTGAAAGACGCGCGCCGGAATTGGTGCACGTGTTTGTTGTTAAAGGGCTAGGAGATGGGTTTGCGGTGACGGTTGATATTCAAGAACGGAAAGAGGAAGTAATGATGTCCAGATTTAGACCTTTACGACCCTCGAAACGCAACGCGGACAGGGGCATTCTCAGAGCAACTAAATATTCTTTGGACCTTAACTACTCGTCCACCTAGCACCTATTCACAACCTCCCCCGATTAAATGCATCCTGCCTTTTGCTCATCTGGTGGCGAAACGCCTGCACCCGTCAGCTCTTACGCACCTGCGTCAGTTAGGAGAGCTATGAGTGCCCGCGCGTTACTAAGAGAACTCTCAGAAAGCGCACTCTCACTCGACTTGATTCAGAGAGGCTGATTGTTCATAGGGTCGGGTATCTCATATTTCCTCAACACACCCGCGAAGCAAAAACCCGTAAACCCTTAGGCCACGCCTAACACAAAGAAAGGAGCGTCATGATGCGTTCTCTGATTAAGACCGTGGCGACTCATCGCGCTCGGCATCTCGTGTTCGGCAGTGGCGGAACTCGAGCTTTTCTCAACGGCGCCGGCGCGACATTTGCCTGTCACCTTGCCGGAGTTTCAAACTGGTCTACCGTTGGCGGCATCAGTGGCGGGTCCATTCCTGCACTGTTAACGGCCTCCGGTATGCACCCAACTGAAATCGTCAGACATGCCGTCAAGACTGATTTCAGCGAACTGTTCAAGCAAACCGATACCTTGGGTAACATGCTGCGCACGCGCATGTTCCGGCGTAACAGGCGGTCCATGCGTCACGGCATCGTCAGCTCGCTAGGACTTGGAACCCACTTGGAATCAGTGGTTAGCGCCTGGCCTGATAAATTCTGGACCATGGCCGTTGCCGGCAAAAGTCAGTTTCTCTTTACTGCAAACGGTGTCTTTCTCTACCGGAAAGGGCGTTGCCGCAGACTATCCGACAAGCCAGCTCCAATCAGCCTGGCTATTCGCGCATCGTGTGCCGTTCCCGGCATTATCGAAGCGATCGATTTTGACGGACAGCCATTGTTCGACGGTGCACTCAGCCGCTATGGCGCTTGTCCGACGGGAATGGCTAATCGGCATTTCGGCGCGCAGTTCAACGACATCATTGCCGTGGACCTCGTTCCACGAACGAAGTCCCGAGCCGAAAGGTTCGTCGAACTGTTAGGACGCGCCCTGTCCGGCACGCTCAGACAAAAGGCGCCATGGCCATTCATTCCCCGCGCCGGAGTGGTTGTGCGCACTCAAATGGAGTCGTTCTATTCCTTGGACTTCAACATCGACCTGCAGCGCAAGCAGAATGGGGTGATTGCCGGCTTCCGCGCAACTTGCGTGGAGCTTCGCAACTCCGGAGTACTGTCCGACCAACAGCTTTCGCTGATGTTGGCGCGCACCATTACCTGGGAAAGCTTCGAGCAGCTTCTTGGAGAAGAGGCGACTCGCATCGCACCGCCACCTCCTTCAGAGCCACCATCCCGGCCACACCGCCGGTGGTACTACCTCTGGCTCAAATAACACCAATTTCCAGCACGTTCCCGCTCGCATATAGCAGCGTGAACGTGCACAAGGAGACACTTATGATTGAAGTCGGAGTGATGGGAGGCTACTTCAACCCCATCCACAACTGGCATCTTCTTCTTGGGGATTGTGCAGCGCATCAGTTCAAATTGGACAAAGTGCTTTACATTCCCAGCGGACAGCCGCCTCACGCGAAGAAAGAAATACGCGACGGCGAGATTCGGTTCAAGCTCGTCGAAGCGGCGGTCGCTGACAATCCGCTGTTTGAGGCATCTCGCATTGAAATCGATCGTCCGGGCGTAACTTGGACGATTGATACTCTGCAAGAGCTGAAGCAAAGGTACGGCGATGGTACGCGACTGAACTTCTTCATCGGCGAAGACAATATCGCCGCGATCCAGGGCTATGGCAGACGTGCGGAGCTGCTGAAGCTTTGCCGGCTGCTCGTCGCCTGTCGTGGAACCGCCGACGACGCGAAACTCCGCACCTGGCGGGAAGCGCTGCCGGAAGCGGATCTGGACGCAATTGAGGTACCGGCAAGCGACTTGTCCAGTACGCTCGTTCGTGACCGCGTGAGGGACGGAAAGGCTTATCGCTACCTTGTTCCAGCGAAGGTCTTTGACATGATTGAAGAACTCACGCTGTACAAAGAAGAGACGACGCTGGCAGCAGAGCCGGCAACGCCAACGAAGACGTCCATAGCGCAAACAGCACCTGCTGCGCCGGCGGCAACGACGACGATTACGCAACCACCGCCGGTTGCGCCAGCAGAGCCTGAAGCGGCATGACAGCAGAGGAAAGCCGAAAATTGAATTTTCGGCTTTCCTTCATTTCCATTCTTTTTACTATAGCTTCTGGTATTGCCGCACCACGGAGGTCAAAGCGGTTCTCATCGACTGCGCTGGGTTCGCGCTAGGTCAGTCGGCGGCTCTTTGGGTCAATCTACGCTGTTCAACACTAAATAAAAGAATCATTCGTGTTGTGCCTCACCACCACTGGCCAGCAAGGTAAAAGCATCTCTCTTTCCACCAGTAATTTTCCAAAGGTCACACAAGCACAACAGTCTTGCCCTGGCAACCATCTCGCAACGCACCCAATGCGCCTTATAGGCTCAGCGTTGCCTCTCAAGCAGGATCATCCCCCGCCACGCTCGTAACAACTGTCCCATTGGTTCAGCAACTCCGTTTCTGACCGATTTCTCGACCACTACGCTGCCCTGACAGGCTCCTACCGTGATGTCGCGTTTGCTCGTGTTCGGTAAATTTGACGACCGGTGATTTGACCTGACCATCAACAAAATTCGTCGCCCGTAATGCGATGAACAGGTCGATTCACTATCGTCTCTCAAAAAAACAAGGTTTCGTCCCATGAAAAGTTTCATCGGTATCGTCGGTTCCGCCTGCGGCTGCATCCTCGCCTTGCTCGTGCTCAACCTGTTCATCTACGGCTGCGACATCAATCTGACCGCAGGTTTGCTCCTCGGCGGCGCCTTCGGTGTCCTGGCTGGGCTGGCGCTTTGCTTCAACCCGACCCGTTTCGACAACGCCGTCGGCAACCTGACGCTGGGCGCGCTGGCAATGACGGTCCTCTGGGGTATCTTTGTCTGCTTCGCGCTGGTAATCAGCGGACTCCCGGAGAGCAACCAAGTCCTGCAATTCGTCCTCGGCACGCTGGCAATGGCCGGCATCGGTGCCGTCAGCGGCTTGAGCTTTTACACCGCTCGCTCGCTTTGTTGGTAACACCACCTCGGTGGTTGGAGCAGTCACAGCGAGACGGATTTGACCGCCTCGCGACGCGCCTTCAACCACTTGAGGTTCAGCAGTTCCCTAGTGCAATTCAACTCCAGAAAGGAGGTAGTCATCATGGACATTGGTTCCGGAAAGGGCTGGCCTTCCGCGGCATTGTCGAACTTCTCGCCACATACGTTCTTGTTCCGTGGCATCCTGTGCGCCTCGATGGAAGGGCTCTTGCAGAGCTTCAAATTCAAGTCGCCTGAGATGCAGGTCCACGTCTGCACCCTCGTCGGCAGAGCCGCCAAGTTCAAAGGCAAGAAAAAGAAATGGTTCCGCACCCAGACGCTCTGGTGGCAGGAAAAGGAAATCGACCGTCACGGCGACGAGTATCAGCAAATGCTCGACGAGGCGTTTGAAGCCATGTTCGACCAAAGCGGGAGCGCTCAGCGCGCCCTGCTCGGGTCCGGTGAAGCCGTGCTGACCCACAGCATGGGCAAGAACAAAGAGACCGACACGGTCCTCACCACGCGGGAGTTTTGCTCCCGCTTGATGCGCATCCGCGAGAAACTGCAACGGCAGACTCGCTGACACCAACGACTCTTTCGTCTTGGTGCCGACCTATCGATTAGGACGGTGCCACACAAACACCCGTTCCCCAGGAGATTGCAATGCTTCGGCTCATCGTTCGTGTCTTGCTCACGGCGGTCCTGTTCTGCTTCATCTTCCCGAAGATCGCCAGCGGCGTGGATTTCCACGGTGACTTTTGGCCAGCTGGCGTCATCTTCGCAGCGGTGTTCGCCGTGATCGCCCATCTGATCAACTTCGGCATCCTGTTCGCTGCCCGCACCTTCACCAGGCTCACGTGCGGCCTCGGGCTGCTGATCATCATCCCGGCGCTCGTCCTCGGCTTCTGGCTTATTCCGGCAATTCAGCTCCAAGTGGTGGCACACTACTTCCCGGAGCAGTTCACGATCGCCAGTTGGGGGTCAGCCATCTGGGCTGGCTTGCTTCTGATGGTCGTCAACATCATTACCCATACGCGCGCCAGCACGACCTCTTCCCGCTCGCAAAGCTGAATCGGCCTGGCAACAACTGCGCTCGGAGGCGTGCTCTTTCCGCACGCCTCTGAGTTTCGCTCGATAGCACAAGTCACTTCGACAAGTGCCCATCTCGATTTACGGAGACCCTGTTATGAACAGGAAAACAGTGATTGGTATCTGTTCGTTGGTTGCGGTAATCGCGGCCATAACCTTTGGTTATACGCGATCCGCCACTCCGGTGGTTGATGAGTCGACCAAGGCAGCAGCCAAGGAAAAGGACGAACAGACCCAGCGGCTCGTTCGTGACGCCCAAACCCGCATCGACACTTGCGTCGAATATGCCAATCGCTTCCGCCATGGTGAGAACAGCCATCTCTTGGAGGCCCGCCGCGCCTTGGCGCGATTTGCCGAAGACCCCGAGAAGAACTCGATTGAATGGGTCGATCGGGAGATTCGCGATGCGTATGTGATGGCGCGCAGGCCGATGGTTGTCGCTGAGTTGCAGCAAACGCTCGCGGAGCAAAGTGCTTATCTGGCCCATGTCGTTGAGAGAAACGACCATATCAACGCATTGGGCTGGACTCATCTGAAACAGGCTGAGGAGTTTCTGAAGCAGTACGCGACCGGCGGTCACGAAGGCTTACCTATCCTGGTCCGACAGGAAAGCGCGTATCTGAAGCAACTGATGGAAGAAGGTGTAGCCACGGCGACGACAACTGTAATCGCCGCGTTCGATGAGCTGCTTGCGGTCGAAAAAATCGGAGGAGAGCCAAAGCCTAACTTGCGTTTGTATGCGCATACCAGGCAGGCCCGCCGATTCTATGACGCCTTCGTCAAGTCATCTGCAACGAACCAGAAGCTGCTAACGCTTGCCCGGGCCGAGTGTATGTATGCTCGTAATCTCAGCGCCAACCCGACTTACGTCATTCCGCCGATTCCAGACGGCAAGGATGGCGTCACCATTGGTACGGGGTACCTTCGCGCAAAAGACTACGAGTTGGTCGCTCCGTTTTTGCAGGCGGTTGATTCCCTCGTGAAGAAAATTGAAATCGTCGAGGAATCCTTCCCCGAAAACAAAAAGGCCACCGAGGCTCTGAGTAAGGTGCGCAAGACCCTTGATTGGGTCGTCACCCAGATGACCGAACGCAGGTCGTTTCCTGAGTACTACTGGGTGCAGGACACTTTGCGCGATGCCGACGCAGTGATTGAAAAGCTGCGCGAGGAAGCCGGTCCGCGTAAGTTGGAAGCGCCCCCGGAAGCTGACTTTCGGGCTTGGCTGGAGCAGTATATCAAGGACAATGGGGCCTCCTGGCTGAACGGCCCGTACACTCCCGAGTTCTGGCTGGTGCCTCAAGCGCACGTCGGTGCAGCAAATACTGCCAAGCTGATTGCTGGGCATGAGCACCGCTACTTGAAGACGACGTTCAAAAGTTTGTCGGTTCTGGTTGTTTACAAGGAAACGAAGTAAACAGCGCGTCCGATGAACCATCGGCGGTAAGTGTGTTTCGCACAAAGGCAATGGCGCTCGAGCGCCATTGCCTTTTGTGTTATTTCGCGACATACTGTGTGATATAGTGGATGCCAGATTTCACTCTAAAATTGAGGACAGCATCGAGTGTACGCCGCCACTCTACACAGGTTTCTGAAATACTTCAGTGAAATAATCTATCAACGCAAGTTTGTAGCCGCGATACCAGACGTGTCCCCACGACTCTTGTACGGCAGTTTGGTCGACCCAATTGTCGAATCCTTCAAACACGTGCTTTCCGATTCTTTCGGTAAGAACTGGGCGAAATCCCGCTTTCCTGGCCTCGTCAGCTAGATTTTGAATCGGGGTGATCGGGTTGAGATTCATGTCGAGCCCAGGTACATGTCGTTGCAGCAGCTCCAGCGCTTCTTCCGATTCTGCAAAAAATGTGCAAACTGCCAGCTTGCCTCCAGGTACAAGCAGGCGCCAAGCCTCTTTGACAAAGTCTGCAATGGATGGAAAATGTTGAGCAGCCTCGACAGAAATGATTTTTGTGCACGACTCGGAGGGCAGACCAGTGGCATCAGCACTGCCTTGTACAAATCGAACGTTGGCTGCAGATAGTGTCTCCGCTGCTAATTTGTTTGCACGATCTATTTGTTCCTGCAGGAAATCTAAGCCTAAAACTTCGCGAGGATTGCGCGTTTGCGCCAGGAGCAAACTGCCTGCACCATGTCCGCTGCCAATTTCCAGTACGGTGTCTGAGTGGGTGATACCAATCTTGTTGAACACATGCTCGTAGAGCGCCTTTGACGCTTCGATGCGATGCTCGCTCGTTATACCGTCTTCGAAATCGAGCCCTTGCCAGTATCCGAAGTTGATGAAATTACCGAGGAAGAACGGATGCCGCGCAAGATCTTGCGAGCCGTAGACCGTTTCTACGAGGGGTTTTACGGATTCCATGTCGTCCTCACTTTCGGTGCTGCGGGAGGGGACACCACTGCACAGCAAGCTGTGCACGCGCTACGGTCAGCCCCTCCCCTACAACTGTGGCTGTTGGCTGTTACCGGCGCTCTATTATATTCGCTTTCAAAAGCGGGTCAGCAACCTTGAAGAGGTCGAGGACAGCAACGAATAGACTGCCTATTTCTTGGCGGTCTGGTTCTTTTCATGAAGTGTGTCGTGAACGTGCGTTATCTCGGAAATCTTTCCATTTTTGAATTTAAAGATGGTTACCCACGGAACATCGACGGCGGTGCCCTGCGGAGTCTTCATCGTCACGGTGCGGAACAACACAACGGTGTTTCCCTCGCCGACGATATCTTTTACGTTGCCCGTGGTATCAGCGGCGCTCGTATAATTTTTCACGTGCTCCTTGATTTCCTTAATCCCGGTCAATTTATTGGTGCCTGTGACTTTACTTGGATAGCTAGGATCCATTGTCATGGTGGCGTTCTCGTGGACAATCGTATCGAGCGGCACCAAGTTTTCTTTGACGAACACTTCCTCAAACCAGATGCGCGCCATTTGTTTGTTGTTTTCTACTTCATTCTTCACTTCAGCTTTTGCCGAGGGGCAAGCAGTGTTGCTGCCAATTGCAATTAGACTGGCAATGACTATCGCAAGTATTGACTTCATATGCTCTCCTTAATCGAAATTTACGCGCACCATTCTAGTTTGTTCGCATGGCGCCGCCAATTACATATATACTATCTGCATTAATAGTTTTCAGGCAAAAAGCAAACGTGCCGTGAAGAATCACGGCACGCTGCCTTTCAGGCGTTAGCCGGCGACCGGACTTGCGCGGACGGAAGGGACCATCCGCGCAAGTTT
>JADYXS010000604.1 GCA_021772155.1 Candidatus Obscuribacter sp. | reverse complement strand
TGGCACTGCTCACGGTATCACTGTTATGGATATCGAACGACACGATCCGCTGGATAGCCTTCGTTTCGACTATTTTGATCATCTGGGGCGACGGCTTGGACGGGTACTTTGCTCGCAAGTTGAATCAAACAACCAAACTCGGGGCCACTCTCGATATTGCCGGAGACCGAGTGGTTGAGATGGCTTATTGGATAGTTTTTGCGATATTGGGTTGGATACCGGCCTGGATTCCGCTTCTCTTTCTGGTACGGGGTACTTTCGTTGATGCCATCCGGGCGCAGGCTAGCGAACAAGGCCTGACTGCGTTTGGCGAAAAGACGATGATGGAATCGGGTTTAGGGAAATTCCTCGTATCGTCTAATTTCAGCCGTGGCGCCTACGCTGTCGTCAAAGCTGTAGCATTTTGCTTGCTTATTGCCGCAAATATCGCCGGGGTACAGCAGAGTCCTTATGGGCAGATTGTTTCTTCAGTTGCGATTTATTGCGCGTATGCGTCCGCGGCATTTTGTGTCATCCGGGGGCTCCCAGTGCTTGTTGAAGGGCGTCGTTTATTTGCTGCATAACCGCCACATCTTTCCAGCCCTTTGCAAAATCGGCGCCTGCATATAGGATCATCTTAGGAATCCCGTGTCGAACGCCGTTTAAGGCTATTCGAGGTCTAGATGACGCTGTTGAGCTGGCAGGTGGCTGCAGCAACACACATAGGCAAAGTCCGAAAGGACAATCAAGATAAGTTCTATATTTCTCCGGACCGGAGAATATTCGTTGTCGCGGATGGAATGGGAGGCGAGGCCGGCGGCGCGCTTGCTAGTCGGCTGGCAATTGAGGCTGTAGAGAATCTGTTTTGGCAGAAGATTCCCGATCCCAGCGATGGGAATGCCATCCAGCAGTGGCTGGTCGAAGCAATATCCTCAGCCAATGGTTCTGTTTATGCCGAACGCTGCAACAACCCGGACGTTAAGCGGCTTGGCACCACAATAGTTGTCGCTGCCCAATCCGACCAGGGCATGCTGTACATTGCTCACCTGGGCGATTCCCGAGCCTATCGCATCTCGGCTGACGGTAGTATTTCCGTGCTAACTCAGGACCACAGCGTAGCTTTCGAGCTGTTGCTGCTCGGCAAGCTGACCCCTGACCAGTATGAAAACAGTCCCTTCCGTAATTATTTGACGCGATGCGTAGGGCATGATGCTCAAGTGAATATCGATCAATCACCAGTGACGGTTGGACCTGGGGATTGGATCCTTATGTGCACGGATGGTCTAACCGGCGTTCTCCATGAAAAGGAAATCGCTGAGGTTGTCACCACCGCGGGCAGCCCAGAAAAGGCTTGCGAGATACTGATTGAACGCACATTGTCCGGCGGTGCTCCCGACAACGTCACCGTCGTTTGCGCACAGTATGCCGAGAAGACGGCGGATGTGCCCCAAGAGTTGCTCGCCTAAGGAAGCCAGAATCGGCCTTTGATATACTCAGCGTCCTACGGGTTTACAGGGTGCTAAGTTATGCCGCTGCATTATATTGACGGTCAATTTTCGATGGGCAGTTCGAAGGAAATGATCGACGTCATCGATCCTGCCACGGAACAGGTAATTGACAGTGTTCCCAGAGGAACAGAAGCCGATGCACATGCTGCTGTCGCTGCGGCCAAGCGGGCCTATCAAGTCTGGCGTCGTACTTCTGCTAACGTGCGTGCCACCATGCTCCATGAAGCCGCCAGCAAGATGCGCCAGCATCAAGAACACATTGTGCGCTTGTTGACGCTTGAGGAGGGCAAACCGGTTCCGGAAAATGAAGAAGAGTTTGAGTGGTTGTGCACCACATTTGATTACTATGCAGAGCTGGGTCGTCATGAGCGCGGGCGCGTCTTGCCTTCGGGTGAGTGGTCGCAGCTCAACTTGGTGCTCAAAGAGCCTTACGGAGTTGCAGCTTGCATTGTGCCGTGGAACTATCCGTTGCTGCTGTTGGCATGGAAAATGGCACCGGCACTAGCTGCGGGCAATACTCTAGTAATCAAGCCAAGCGAGTTGACACCGCTTACGACGATGTATCTGGCGGAACATTGTTGGGATCATTTCCCGCAGGGCGTTATTAACATCGTCAATGGTTTGGGAATTGAAGTTGCTGAACCGTTGGTATTGCATCCGGATGTGCCGGTGATTGCATTTACAGGTAGTTTGCAGATTGGTCAAAGAATTGCCTCCCTCGCTTCACCGATGATGAAAAAGCTGCATTTGGAGCTTGGTGGCAAGGATGCTTTTGTGGTATCAGATGATGCCGATCCGGAGATGACGGCAAGCGCTCTGGCGTACGCTGCATTGACCAACGCCGGACAAGTTTGCACTTCCACGGAGCGCGTTTACTTGCCTAAATCCAGAGCCAAAGAGTTTACCGAGGCGCTGGTGGAACACGTTCGCAAACTAAGGATGGGACCGGGCATTGAGTCGACAACTGATATTGGACCGATGATTGGCGATCGCTACCGCCAAAAGGTCGAGCAGCATATTTCTGAAGCCGTCGGTAAAGGCGCGAAGGTTCTGGTTGGCGGCAAGCGTCCGGCGGGATTAGACAAGGGCTATTACCTGGAACCTACTGTTTTGACCAACGTGGATCATTCTATGGTGATCATGCGTGAAGAAACTTTCGGTCCGGCGATTCCGCTAATGGAATACAGTTCCTTTGCCGAAGCAATTGAGCTGACGAATGATTCACAGTTCGGACTGGGAGCCTGTTTAGTGACCAGTGATCCGCTGAAAGCAAAATTGTTCATGGAAGAGGTCAAAGCCGGGACTGTCTGGATCAACGATCCTCTCACCGATAACTATGCCGGACCATTTGGTGGCATGAAGTTTAGCGGTGGTGCCCGAGAGCTAGGACAAGAAGGACTTGACGAGTTCCGCGAAACCAAGCATGTTCACTGGGACTTCGCGGCGAAAATTAAACCCTGGTGGTATCCCTACGGTCAATCGTAGCGAAGGCCTGCAACTGGATTGTACGATCTTGTCCCCGCACGGTGGCATTGTGGTAGCAAAGACTTAGTCGTGGCGATTGCGGATCGCCTGGTTTAGTTCGTCAAGGTGCTGGATGCGTTGACGCAAGTAGGTTTTCATTGCTTCGCGATCGGCCAGAACAATTATTTTGTGCCAGTTCCAGTCGACCACTATTAGATTGTGGGCGGTGCCGACTTTCCCCAATGCTTCTGCCCATGCGTCTACTTCGGATTCAGTGACCTGATCCGGTTCGAACCCTAAGAAGTCGATGATGCCGTCTTTCTGAGAACCATAGAGAGCATATTTTTTGTCCACTTTAAGGGAGAAGCAGTGCTTTTGAATAATTGCTCGCCCGGAAAAACTCTCACTGGTGGCAACTGTTCCCAGTCCGGCGAAATATTGCTCTAGCTCCGAAACAGTCATCTTCCTGTCCCGAATTGGCTTGGATGGTTCACAGATGACAAAGGGCGAAGTAGACCAACCAGACGGTGCGAAGACGGTGTCTTTGTGGTGTTCAGTAATTTCTTCGATGACGCTTTCACGCTCGACTTTGTTCTCTGCTGGAATGATTTCAATCAGTCCCCAGTCTTCGTCGAATAAATAGAAATCATGTTTATCATCTGATCGTTTGAACATGATGCGACCTGATCAAATAGAACAAGGGATATGGGATAGAGCCGCCGTGCAGTGATCGGCTACCTGTATTGGATCCAGT
The DNA here is from genome assembly GCA_021772155.1 of Candidatus Obscuribacter sp. GTDB lineage: Bacteria > Cyanobacteriota > Vampirovibrionia > Obscuribacterales > Obscuribacteraceae > JADYXS01. The sequence goes on along the minus strand of JADYXS010000604.1, from coordinate 4,789 downwards.
TCCGTAAGGCATTCACGACGGTCATCGCATGTTTTCTTGTATCCACAGGGGCGGCATGTCAGTTTGTCGTTCACAACAACTGAATGTTTCTCACCCCAGGGTCCCCAGCGTACTGGATCAGTAGGACCGAACAGTGCCACCACCGGAATGTCAGCTGCCGCACCAAGGTGCGCCGGTCCGGAATCCACACAGGCTGCCACGTCCATATTTTTCAGTAAAGCGATACTATGACGCAGGCCTAGTTTGCCCGCTAGATTGACGCCTTTGATTCCGGCAAGTAATTCAAGTTGTTCGTACAGCTCAAAGTCGCTATCGGAGCCGGTGAAGTAGAACGTGGCATTGTGCCTTTCTTTCAGCGTCTTCATAGTCCGGGCCCAGAGGTCTAATGGGTACATTTTATCGGGATGAGCAGCAGCGGCGTGTATTAGGATCTTAGTACCCTTGTCCTTAAGCGCTGGTGCTATTTTCAATAACTGTGATTGCTCTTCGGCAGAAGTCCAAGCTTCCAATTGCTTGTCCATTATCGGTATGTTGGCACCACGAAGGACATCCAGCACTGATTCTACTTCGTGCACGTTGTTTCGAAATTGCACAGGGTGAGTTAGCAGCATGCTGCGTCCCTGGGTGGCGTAGCCGATGCGATACTTCGCCCCTGCTAATACAGCAAGGATCGCCGAAGACAGCGATCTTTTGAGGACGAAAGCCATATCGTATTTTCGTTTTCGAAGTTCCCATGCGTATGAGAAAAACGATTTCGGTTTGCTGTCTCCACGATCGTATTTATGGAACTTGGTGGTATCAAATGGTATTAGCTCGTTGATATACGGGCATCCTTCGAGTACCTTTCCGCTTTGAGGACCGACCAAGACGTCAATCACAGCCTCTGGATAAGCTTTGCGCAGATTGCGCAGGAATGGAACCGCCAAAATAGTGTCGCCAATGAACCTGTATCGCATCACCAGTATGCGTTTTGCCGGTAACAGTTTAGTGCTGCTATCGCCGTCCATTATCTGACGGGGCCTGTAGCTGCAAAGGCTGGCGGCGCTTTTTTATTCGCCAGGTGTTCATCCTGACTCAAAGGCAAGGGGCCAAGCCATTCTAATTCTTGTTTTAGTGTGGCAAGCGGAAGGTTTTTGATCATGGCGGGCTGAAGCTTGACCGAATCCTTCTCTGTGGTCACGATCAATTCGGCTTTGTGCTGCTCGAATTGCGCGCGAAGGTCGGCTATATCTTGATGCGTGTACCAGTGATGATCGCCAAAGCTGCGTTCTGCTACTACTTCTGCGCCCAGTTCTTTTAATTGCTCGATAAATGCCGAGGGGCGTGCGATACCGGAAAATGCCAGTACTCTTGCACCACGGAGGGAGTTAGGTCCGAGCGTGTTACCGTTGGAGCCATACGCCTGCACCGAATGTGGTGCCATCCGACAGGCTGATATATGAGCATCAGGTGCGTACTGCGATATGGTCGAACGAATGCTTACCAATCTGTCGTAGTCCGGCGAGGGAGGCACTTTTGTAACAATAACCCAATCGGCCCGGGCCAGCGCACTGAGCGGCTCACGAAGTCTTCCGGCAGGTAGCAGATGATCTTTGGTTAGCTCATCGTTGTAATCGAGCAGGACAATGTCGCTGTTGCGAGCAAGCGGGAAATGCTGGAATCCATCGTCCAAAAGTAGGATGTCACAGCCGTAGCGGTGGACTGCAAGTGGTGCCGTATCTATTCGCTTTGAGCCGACGATTACAACTGCTTCTGGGACAGACTGAGCAATGAGGTATGGTTCATCACCGGACTCAGCACAACTACGAATATCGCCATTGCCATTGCTGACGACAAGAATTCGTTCCTTGGAAAGGCGCTTATATCCGCGGCTTAGAACACCGACCTTATAACCCATTTCCGTAAGGCGTTGAGTAAGATCGATGGTGACTGGCGTTTTTCCGGTGCCACCGCATGTAATATTGCCAATGCTGATCACCGGAACGGAAACTTTGGTCTGTTTCAAAAGCTTCCAGTTGTAAGCCATCATTCGAGCATATAGTCCCAGACCGAACCCGGCCGATGCAGGCAACAGCAGCTTGGCAAGAAATTTTTCTTGAGGTGTTTCCGGATTGCCCCAGCTCATGCCCGTTCTCCATGTAAAAGCTGTTTTGGACGTGCTTCTTCCACTTCCTGCGCTGGCGTTTCCAAAAGCGAATTCAATAACAACAATGTTCGATTGACCGCACCCTGACTATCGTTTAAGTAAGTGCGACCGGTCGCTCCGAGTCTCAACCTCTCATTTGGATTGGCCGCCAGGCGGCTAATCTGCTGTGCTAGCTGAGTTGCATCCTGCACCTGAATGAGAGCACGGCGTTCAAGAAGACTTCGTGCAACATCGCGGGTCTTCTCGGTATAAGGTCCGCAGACGACTGGAATTGAGTACCCGAATGGCTCAATTAAGCTGTGTCCGCCAATTGGAGCTAGGGTGCCGCCGACAAAGGCGACTGAACCCACTGAGTAAAAAGCCATTAACTGCCCGATAGTATCGAGCACGTAAATATCGTTCGGCTGTTCGAACCGATCGCCGCGAGTGTAGCGCCGGGCGCGGCAGCCATTTGCCTCAACCAGATCGCACACACGCTGAAAACGTTCCGGATGGCGGGGCGCCAAAATCAACCGGCATGGCGGCTTTTGGGCGTTGTATGCGGCAAGCAGCGCAGTCTCTTCACCTTCATGTGTAGAGCCGCCGACAATAACGAACTCATCGCTCAGTCCCAGGTCTTCGCGAAGCTGTGACTGCCCTTCGGTGGAAAGTGTTCGAATCCCATCGATCTTCATGTTGCCGCAGTTGACCACGGCATCGGGGTTTGCGCCAAGGGTGCGATAGCGCACGGCTTCGGCTTCAGACTGTGCCCCAATGGCGTCAAAACGAGCAAGCACGCCATTTATGAAGCCGGAAATTACCTGATAGCGTTTGAAAGAGCGAGGCGAGATGCGACCGTTGACGATGCAGAGCTTGATTCCACGTTTTTTACATTCGTAGGTGAATCCCGGCCAAATCTCTGTTTCTGCGATGACCACAGCTTCTGGTTTGATTGCATCCAGCCAGTTCTTGACGGACCAAGGCAGATCAAAAGGAAAATAGAATACGGTTGCCCAATCTCCTACTTTCTCCTCCGCCAGCCGTTGCCCGGTGGCAGTTGCCGTGGAAATGAATACTGAATAATCGGGGTGTGATTGCCGAAACGCTTCCAGTAGTGGATAAGTCGCGTTAAATTCACCAACCGAAACGGTGTGAAACCAAATTCGCTTCTCTGCTTTCGAAGCGACCCTTCCGATACGCTTCGGGACCCTGCCAAGCTTCTGTGGCAAGCCCGCTCGGGCTTTTTCTCGCCACAGCAAGAATGGTGCTGCTGCCGCGAGCCCCAAAGAAATTAGGCTGTAGTAAGGCCAAATCATCTTGGGTACTGTACTAGCAGTGACCTTGAGGTTGCCACGGTGTTTGTTTAACAATGCCAGCCAATCTAGGGTTTACCCGGAAACATTGACCTCACTTAAGCTATACCGCCCAGCCCTGATGTGACGGATTCTATATTAAGACCATTAGTCAGAAAGAACTGAAGACCGGTTGGAGTACTTTTATGCAGTCAAATGGTCCAGGCGAACCTCCGAATCTCTGGCCAGTGCCAGAATGGTGGCAAGCCATGGCGACAATAGTCGGTTTGGTTAGTATCTGTTCTTTTGTAGCCGTGGTACTTTGTGGCGTTTTCAACTGGGACCTGAGTGGCACTCCAGCTTATTATGTGATTTCTTCGGGTTATGGTCCGCTAATCTACCAGGCCATCCTGCTGTCTATCGGCTCTGTGCTTTTGCTCTACCCGTTGTCCTTTTTGCCGAACCGACATTATCGAAAGGCTTCCAGGGTCCAGCAGATAAGACCGTGGATTATTTTCTTCGGAATTTTCTGTCCCTTTTTTCCAACAGCGGCACTATCTTTGATCAGCGTATACGTGGCGCAGCAGATGGGGCTGGGACCGGCTGTCCTTTTCATGTGTGCAACTCTGGTGCCCATACTGAACGGCTGTTGTGTCTATCGCGTTGACGGCAAAGACCCGCGGCGGTTCGGCTCCCTTACATATTCCATGAACGCCGTGGTAATAGTACTTTCGGCAGTTTTGACTGGCCTGTTCTTGTTCGTTTTGCCGAATTCTGTCATGGCGGCCTGCATGATAGCCGGCATGGTAGGAGCCCTCGGTATTTCATGGACGATAAAGAGCCTAGCTCCGCCAAGGACTACCCGCGAGCATCTAACCGTTGCCGCTGCACTGGCTGGCGCTTTGTGGCTGTTCGCCGTTCCCATTATCAGTGCCAAGTTTCATGAAGGCCTTGTGCAAAGCGCTGTGTCTGCTGAGAATCAAGACAGCCGTCGTGCTGCGGTGCGATTATTGAGAGCCTTCGGCAATGTCGATGATCTACTGCGAGGCGCTTATCTGCGAAACAGCGCTTTCAGCAAGGGATACGATGGACCGTCCACTGGCGATTACCGCACGGTATATTACTGGGTTACGGGTGGCCAATTCAATGACAGAAGCGCTCCGCTCGACATTCAGCTCACCAGTCTTATGAACCGTGATATCGATCTTGCCGGCACGAGCGTTGGCGGACGAGCGACTGGGGTGCGACTTTCCGTCAGCCAACTGGACGGTAAGATCGATGCAGACCGTGCATTGGCGCATCTATCCTGGCAAATGTCATTTGTAAATGATAGTGATTCGCAGCAAGAAGCGCGAGCTCAAATCCTGTTACC
>JADYXS010000603.1 GCA_021772155.1 Candidatus Obscuribacter sp. | reverse complement strand
TGCCATGCCTGCGACGATCAAAAGCCGGCGGGACGCCGGCGCTCCCAGGATCGGCAAGGACAGCCACGGACAGAGGATTCCATTCGCCTAAGTGAACGGTATTGGGGTCCGCCCCCTGCCGCCTAATACGGCGATGAGTATGTGCAAATAGCAATGCAAAACCCAGTTGCCTCGGGATTGTAAGAGGGGAGGGGCTTGGCTTGTCCCCTCCCGCGGGCGCATCGCGACGAGCCCTACGGAATTAACCGAATACTTACGAATTTAGTTGAATAAACAATCGGTATGAGCACATGTAGGTGGCGCTGGTGGGAACAACTACTGTGATGCTTGGCGCAAAATGAGGGCAAACATGCATGTTAATCGGCGAACGAATCAAGTCCGTGCAGCCTGTTATGCAAGTCTTTTGACTTTCCTTTTGGGAGCGCTCTTCCTGATTCTTCCACTGCCGGCGTTTGCTGATGGTCCCAAGATTAAAGTGGCGCTCTTCATTGATGATGGCGCCTCAGATATCTCAAAGAGAATTTTTAGAAACGACTTGGAAAACTGCGATGACATACTTTGCAAGTGTGTCTCTGGTGACGACATTCGCGACGGAGCACTCAAGAATGTTGATGCATTTGTGGTGCCTGGCGGGAGTGCCAACAAAGAGGCGGCGAGTATGGGGGCGGAAGCTCGTGAAGAGGTCAGCCGCTTCGTTAAGGAAGGCGGCATTTACATGGGCGTATGCGCAGGAGCTTATTTATCCTCGCAGGCAAGGGATACTTATTTGGGACTGATTCCGTTCACAACGTTAGACCAGAAGCATTGGTCCAGAGTAGACGAAGGGACACCAGTGGATGTAGAGCTTACGCCTACAGGAATGGAGGTGTTTGGACTCACCAAATTTGATGTCAGAATCGTAGACCAAAACGGGCCCATATTCGCACCACCGGATGCTACGTCGGATAGCACCTTCACCCAACTGGCTTTCTTTCGCAGCGAAGTGGTGGCAACTGGCGGTACATCAGGAGCTATGCTTGGCGCTCCCGCCATAATCTTTTCAAGATAGGGACTAGGGAGCGTGCTGGTGCTCAGTCCGCATCCCGAGGAGACACCGGGCTTAAAGCAGGTCGAAATACACGCGCTTCATTGGCTTTACGATCATCGCTTTCGGCCTAATGCAATGCCGGCATCAGTAAGCAATCACAAGACCACTGATAAGGTTGCAATCACTCGGATTGCCGAGTCCCAGCCAGGTCATCCGCAAAACGTAGCAAGCACACACTCCATCCAACAACAACCTCAACAACAAGTACTACCACCACCAGCCCAACAGTCCGTCAATTCCAATCTGAGCGAGCAAGCTTTGAAATTGGCTGAGTCAATATTCGATCAAACAACAGTCGTTCGATACGCGCACCGCGAAGTGCCTGCATCGCAACAGGTGATCACCGAGTCAGATGGAACAGTCGAGGCCCGGACGGACTGTTCCGGTTTCATCAGCTACATCGTAAACTCAATCGGCCCTCGCCATTACCAAGTCGTCCGTGACAGAGAACCGGACGCGAGCTATCCGCAAGCAAAGATTTGGGCACGTTTTTTCGATACCCTCGACAGCGCTCAACCGCACGATGGCTGGCTCGGAATAAGCGACTGGCGGCAGCTGAGACCAGGAGATTTCATAGCCTGGGCAGAAGGGGGCGAATCTGCATCAGGTAATACCGGGCATGTGATGATGGTTGCGGGCAAACCGAGCGCCCCCCAGCAAGCAAACGGTGCTCGCTATATTGAGGTTCCAGTCATTGACAGCTCATCGGTTTATCACTTCCCGCCCGAGCACCTACCAGCCAAAGCACAACAGGCGCACCGAGACGGTTTGGGTGAAGGGTGCGTGCGTATAATTCTGTCCGAGGCAGATGCACCAATTGGTTATTGGGCAGGCACCTATTGGGGAGAAGGGGATAAGCCCATCAACGGCCCGACTCTCAGCAAAGTAGTTCGCTTTGCTCGCATGATGTCACTTCAAGAGTAACGGCTAGAACAACAAGAGCTTCCGGACTCTTGTGCGGAAGCTCTTGGGCAGCTGGCCTTTCCAACCTATTCGAATTTATTACCAGTATCCGGACGTATTCGGATTGAATCCGTAGTACGGGTTGTTTGACCCATAGTTGTTGTATAAATTCGGGTTCGCGTTGTTGTTATACAAGTATGGGTTCGCATACATTGTGCTGGCGTATGGATTCCCGGCGGCATATGGATTCACGCCGGCGTACGGGTTTGGCAGTCCCTGTGACATTTGCTGCTGTGCAAACCATTGCATCGCCTGCAGGTTTGCTGCGCGATCGTTGTACGGATATGGCAGCTTGCTCTTTGCCAAAACAGCTGAGTTCATGCCGAACGCCATCGTAATCGCGGCGGCCATTCCTATAATAAGCTTGCGTTTCATAAGGATCTCCTGATTAACGAAATCGCCATCGACTTCACACTATCAGACGTCCGCTAAAGCATAATGTTCTCGCCGCTACGACAAATTATTGACACCTATGTCATGTCCGGCTGAGCCAAGATGCCTACTACTACATCGTTGTGAGTGACTGCCTGGAGCCGAAGAACGAGATGCGCAGCGTCAAGTTGTGATAATCTCTCGCAGTGGCACCATCGAACTCCTAGAGATTGCCGCTTCGCCTGGACGCCGGTCTTCAAAGATAATGAGTGCACTGACATGAGTGATAGACAACGATACCGCCACTACAAAGGCGAGGTGTACATACTTCTCATCGACAACGCAAAACTAGAATGCGATGGCACCATCGTCTGCGTCTATGAGAGCGAAACGACTGGCACCATCTATGTGCGCCCCCGCGAGGAGTTCTTTTCTCTGGTCACTAATCCGAACTCCAATAAGGAGTTAACACCCAGATTCGCACCCGTAGTCGCGTAGATTGGTGTCCCTTGTAGCTGCGGCCATCTGTTGACCACCGATGCACAAATTGCATACTTGGCTTTGCTCGCGACTGCAACTTTTTCAGCTGAGCTTCAGTCGATTACCGTGTTTAGATCAGACGAATTTGAAAGAATGCCCGCAATCACTCTACTTAGAAAATCCCGTGAACGAGGTACCAAATTGCGTAGCGCCTGAACCCTTGAAGCCATTGGCACCGCTAACTCCGCCGCCACTTTGTTGAGTGGAGAAACTTCCTCCGCTCACAACCCCAGACATCGATACGCCGCTGATTGGACTTGGTCCAACCGGTGTTATGACAGCACTTCCACCAGAACTAAGCGTCGAGATACCGGAGACAGAGTTGGAAAATGTCATAGTGCTTGTCGGAACTGTCGGGACTGAAGTTGTTAGCGAAACGCCAATAGGCATGGGCAGTCCCGCGAATGCGGCAGTGGGAAGTACCGCTTGAAAGGTCTGCGCCCCAATCCGCGAACTATGCATGCCTGCGGTGTTTGGCGCGCTGAATCCGAGATTCGCAATGGTATTGAATATGGCTGATGATGGTGCCTTCACATAACCGACTTGGTCGACTTGCGCGATGTTAGGTTGTCCTGGATTTACCGGCAACTGCCGAAAATGACCGTTCATTGCCTGCGTCGGCAAAACTTTCTCAAAAGTGATCTGTGCATCCTGAGAGCGCATCAGTGCTAAATCCGGCAGCACGCTACCTGGATTTCCACCGTACTCAAACACAATCGGCTCGCCTGCTGGATTCGTTGGCTTGTACTCAAACACAATCGGCTCGCCTGCTGGATTTGTTGGCTTGTACTCAAACACAATTGGCTCGCCTGCCGGATTCGTCGGCTTGTACTCAAACACAATCGGCTCGCCTGCCGGATTCGTCGGCTTGTACTCAAACACAATCGGCTCGCCTGCCG
>JADYXS010000602.1 GCA_021772155.1 Candidatus Obscuribacter sp. | reverse complement strand
GCACAGCAGGATTGGGTTCTGCCGAGCGCTCAGTCGGAGCCAACATGGCAGAGTGGCATGCAACAGGCCCCACATGCATCGCCTAAACAGCAACTTCCCAGCCATCAATCAGCGCCTCAGCACGCGGCATCAAATCAAAATCAGCACTACGGTAATCTGAATGGGCAAGTGAGCGAAAGCGCCAATATGGCTTTTCCTGCCACACCGTTCAATCCGAGCAATATGGGCGGAGGCATGAACCCGATGGCTGGTGGAATGGGCGGCATGGGCGGCGGCATGAACCCGGTGTCCGGTGGAATGGGTGGCATGGGCGGCGGCATGAACCAAATGTCCGGCGGAATGGGTGGCATGGGCGGCGGCGTGAACCAAATGTGGGGCGGAATGGGTGGCATGGGCGGCGGCGGCATGAACCCGATGGCTGGTGGCATGGGCGGCATGGGCGGCGGTGGCATGGGTGGATTGGGTGCACTTGGCGCTCTGATGGGAGGCATGGGTGGCGGCGGTGGCGCCGGTGGTGGCAACCCGATGGACGCCATCGGCAAAGCAATCGCAGGTGCTGCCCAAATGGGATTGATTCCCAGCACAAATAAGCAAGGCGTGCCAGCCGGATCTACACCATACGGATCTCAACAAAGTGGGGGCTATCCCGACGGATCTGGTGGCGGCTTCTCGCAGGGAGCCAATTACGGTGGCACTCAAGGCGGCTTCACCAGCGGTGGCAATAACGGTGGTTATAACCGAGCTACGCAAGGAACAATCAGTCAGCCCCGTCAAAAAATGTCGACCACTTTGAACAAAATTCCAGGCGTTCAAATGGGCAAACAAGTCACGAAATCAGTAAATCGAGGCGTTTCAAGAAACCTAAATTATGCCGTAAACACCGCTGCTCGCCGTGGTATCACTCGCGCTATTTGGGGCAGGGGCTGGTGATTGCTGGCTAAAACCGAAGCTGCATAGTTTTACTGAGCCAGTTTCGCGCACAGCTGTATCTCAAATCACCATGTCACCAACGGCTAGCAACAATGAAGAAAACGTTGAAAAAGCCTGCACAGGCTGCGTACAACACGAAACGTGCATGGCTAAATGCTATGGAGCATTGTCTTGTTGAGCTGGACAGAAAAGACAGCATCGCCGCCGAGAATTTGGAGTTAGGCAGAAAGCTTCTCCAATCAGGGCGTCTTTGTGACGATCGCGACATCCGCTCAGGCCAGCTATTTCAACTACTTGGTGAACTTATCGTGACCGTCGGAGATAAGAGCACCGCATTGCCGTACTTTCTTAAATGTGTGGCATGCTACGAAGTTTCCCACCCAGAAAGCATCGCCATGGCACGAGCCCATGCATGGATCAGCTCTTGCCTGCTGGATTCAAACGCCTATGGCGACGCAATATCCTCATTGAAGCGCGCGATCAACATTCTTGAACCACACCAGTTGAACGATGCCAATCTTTGGTGGTGGGTGATTCATAGCTACGTCTTCTACCAGTCAAAGAGAGGAAAGACTCGCGAAATTGTGAGTGCTATGCGGAAGTGTCTGCCCGTAGCGCACCATTCGTGCAAAGATCTCAAACCTGCCTTAGAAATATGCGCGCAGATCTCCATGCGGCGGACGTCAGCTGGAGCTGAAGCTGCCAATTTGCTTAAAGAACTTTTGGAATCGAGGTACTCTCATTACAAAAGCCATAATCAAGCGCAGAAGCCAACTCTGGAAGGAGCCGCGGACATAGATCTGCTTCTGAATGCATTGGAAGACGTGAATTCCGATACGACCAAAAGTTGGGTGCACGATCGAAATGAACTGACCGAAATAATTTTGAAAACCTCTCCTTCTCGCTCCCATATTCATTTTCGTGCTTGGCAGTTGTCCTTTCACGCCTCTATCAGCGATATCACTTATCGCGCTAGTCAATTTTTCTACCAACTTAGGACTCCGGACGCAGCGAGACCATCTGTGATGTCGAGCCGGACTTTGTGGAGTTTTCCAAAGGTGGTGCTCAAGGCTTCAGACTACTCTCAGCATGGCTGCTTAACCTTCTATGAGCCAAGTGACAAAGCGAGGTACTTGGCGTATGGAACCAGCGCGGACGGATCAGACAATGTAACTATTAGAGTGCGTGACTTGAAAACAGGTAAGGATCTCGAAGATTGCCTGCGCGAAATCACGTCGAGTCACGTGGCATGGAGGAAACAAGAGGGATTCTATTACCAACACTGCAAGACTTCCGCAGACGGCAAACAAAAAACACCGATCGGCATTTTCTTCCACAAACTCGGTCAGACACAACGGGAAGACGTGCTTGTTATGGAATCAAAACCGGATACTTGGGCAAGTATCTGGTGTACTGAAGGTTGGTTGATAATTACCGAAACCGGTGGCCATGACGATTCCGTACGCTTCTATCTCAGAGAAGATGACGAACAAATTCAGGACAAGCCCTTTTGCATCTTGCCTGATTGCTTTGGCAACGGCGCCCGGGCTGTCACTTTTCAGAAAGATTGTTTGGACGTAGTTTCCTACCTCGAAACAGAAAACGGTAAGTCAGTCAGATACAACGTCCAGACAGGAAGTCTTTCCGATGTCATTTCCGAGACTAACGGATTCTTGCTGGTGGCTAGAGCCTCAGGACCAGATCACCTTTTCGGACTAACGCTAGATGACTGCAACAGCAAGCTTTCGGTGCATAGCAGAGACGGCGATTATCTTCACACTGTTGAACTTCCCCCACTGTCCAGAGTTCGCATGCTGGGATACGGTGGGGAGGAAAAACTTTTGATTAGAACCGACTCGGGCATACGGCCACCCGCGATAAGTTTGATAGATCTAAATGGTGCCCCAAGCCGCCTGTGGTTCGAATCGGACCTACCTTTCGATTCGGAGCTGTACGAAGAAGAACTGGTTTTTTGCGAGTCTTTTGATGGCGTGCGTATTCCAGTACACATCAGCAAACGACGCGACGTGAAATTGGCAAATGCCGCTGTCATTCTCAAAGTGTACGGTGGCTTCGGAAGGTGTATGCTCCCGGCCTCGTTCGACTCGAACAACGCAGTTTGGATGGAGATGGGTGGAGTCGTTGCAACTGCGGCAACGCGCGGTGGCCACGAGTACGGACGACAATGGCATAACGCCGGGAAAAAAGAAAACAGGATTAACGTCGTGAACGACATTCTTGCTGTGGCGGAGTATTTTTCAGGACAAGGAGTGACGTCATCCAGGCTCGGCATTATAGGCGATAGCAATGGTGGGTTAATGGTGGCAGCGGCTGTGGCACGAAGCCCTGGCGCGTTCGGAGCCGCCTGCATAGGTAACCCGCTGATAGATATACTGAACTTCCCGAGCTGGAATTTCGGGCGTCTATACATCAGCGAGTACGGAGACCCAGAGAACGAAGCAGAGCGAAAAGCACTCCTGACGTACTCTCCGTTGCATGTTATGCAGAATGACTGTTATCCAGCAACTCTTGTTCAAGTCGCTAACAACGATGATCGCGTCCACAAATCGAACGGCTACAAGTATGTAGCGAAGTTGGAATCGGTACAGCAGGCGAGTCATCGAACACTGCTGCGCGTTTACGAAGCGCAGGGTCACGCACATTCCGTCGCTGGAAACTCCTGGTCTATCGATAGACTGGCATTCTTAGCTGATGCGCTAGGACTGGATGCCAGTCCTCTCGAGCGATTGATAAAGAGAGACAAACGATCCTCTTCTTGATCATGCGGTGCTCACTTTTCGCTGCAGCTTTAGTCTTCCGCTGGCGCTAGCCCGGAACAGCATTGCCTGCCCTAATCAGTGGTGGCAATACGGTCAAAGCAAGCAGCTTCCGACCGAACTACGAAGTCACCCACAAATCATCAAATTCCGGTCTTGCTGAGGGTCCAGACGGGACACTAGACGTCGAACTGGACTCCTTTAATTCATACAATTCCGCTTGTTTGAAGATCCCAGTTAAACCTACAGTAAGGTTCTTATTTCATTCTCCAATAACTCAGTTAGAGCAAAGAAAACCCAGACAAAGCCCTTGCACTAATCCAGTGCCTTTCTAAGCAGCAACGACGCTGTGGCGATAGTTGGCTTGATATGCGGTTCTCGCTCGCGCGAGCGGCGGTAGTGAAATTACAAAGCCAGTTATGGAAGGCTCGGTGCGAGCTGTATGTCCACCGCGCACACTTTGCCGCAATCAGCGAAAGACGAACCGCCGACCAAATGAATCCGTAACCGGTTGCTGCGTCTAAGCTAACAATAACTCCAGAAGCTTGCTGAACACTACTGCGCGGAATATTGCCCGTCGTCATGCTTTAGCGGCAACTAGACCGCGCGCTTGGTACCAGAACGAATCACTGCGTCGTCCGAGAAGCGTTCCCGGACGAGATTTTTTGCACAACCAAGAGACCTAAAGCCGATGGCTGGTCTCGCTTTCCGGCTGATAGCCTGGAAAAAAGAAAATGACAACAACTTCAAATCCACAAGCCGCCTCTTCCTTGACCACCCAACAGGCCACTGGATTGGCTCACATCGAGGCAATCTGCAACCATCCCAGTATCTCGACGTCCAACGCGGAGCGAGTCGTGAGGCTGGCACAGCGCTTTCGGGGAGTTCTGCAACTGATGGAGTCAGTCATTAGATCTCGTTACAACGGAAAACCATCTCCGGGACGCGATCGCGTCAGCATCCGGGTGCAAAGGGCCGACAAAGGCTTGATGGCGCAGACCGGTGCATTGTGCAACGGGATCTACTCCTCAGTTGAAGACCTCAAGAATCACCCGGGAATGCGCGGTTGGCGATGCGAGATCTTCTACGCTTGCGATGCCAAACACCAACTTTGCGGAGATCCTGCCGGGTCAGTACGACTCGAGGAACACAGCTGGCTGCGACCGGTCGGCAGTTTGGTCGCGCAGATGGGTGAATACATGACCTCTATCGTCGGTCTGACCATCACCGGTTGGTGGAACCCAGAAGTCGAAAGCAAAGAGTTTCCGACGGTTCTCGAATTCGCCTTTACCGTGTACAAGAAGCCAGTGCATGGCTTCCCGAAACTCGTTTCCACCTGGGGTGACGACAGCTTCAGGTTGCACTTCAACGCCCGCGAAACGAATGGGCTGCACGATCAGCTCAGCAGAGGTTCAGGAGGGCTGTGCCCGAACATTCGTTCGTCTGTCCAGGCGCTGATGCCGCTCGTGACAGAATTCGAGACAAGCACGTTGGACGAGTTTGCAGAAT
>JADYXS010000601.1 GCA_021772155.1 Candidatus Obscuribacter sp. | reverse complement strand
TTTTCGAATACGGCGGCAAAGAGGTTCGGCTCGGAATTCAGAGCAACGAGAGTGCAGAAGTCGCTCCGGTAGCCGGGTTTGAAGAGCAGGGATTAGCATCAACGCCAAAAAAGTAAACGGAGTATATGGGTGGGGGCCCAATCGATGTTAATGAAACGAAGTAAGAGCGTTCTGCTGCTGTTAATTACAGCAATGAGTTATTGCGCCTTTTGCGAAGAGTTGCCCAAAGTAAAGGTCAATTTTTCGGCCGTGGATATGGCCACGGTGGCGCGGCAGGTTGAGCGGTTGACCAAACGCAGCTTCCTGTTTGATGAGAATGTCCTTCGCGGTAAGCGGGTGACGCTGCAAAGCGACACGCCCATTGGACCCGAAGAACTGTACCGCGTGTTTCAAGCCGTCTGCCAGATGAACGGGCTAACAATCGTCCCCGTGGAAGGCGCCGGCATTAACCTTGAGAAAATCGTCAGCTCGCAAGCTGCGATGAAAGAGCCCGGAAATCAGCCTGTTTTAGTACGCGGTGATCTTCTTCCGTCTGGCGATGCTTTGATCTCATATTTGATCAAACTCAAGTATGTCACAGCACAACGGATGCTGACGGTGATTACTCCCACGCTCTCTGCAACGGGGTCGGTGCTGCAGATCCCCAATACAGAGCTACTCATGATCAACGACGTAGCGAGTTCCATTAAGAGAACGGAAAAGGTTTTGGCCCTGCTTGATACTCCCAGTGAGCCAATGGCGACCGCCTCCGTTCGGATAGTGTTCATTCCTGCTGAAAAAGCTCAAACGATGCTTAATGAATATCATCAGGCTATTGCAAAGGTGAAAGGCGCGGACGCCACCAAGGATCGGATAGCCATTCTCAAAGATGAGCGCATGAACGTGCTCCATCTTTTTGGAGCTGCCGCAGATGTCGCTCAAGCTGAAATTTTCTTGAAGACGGTGGATGTCGATTCTCCCAGCGCCCGGCGTACGATCCGCTACTACAAGCTCAACAATGTGCCGGTCAAAGACATTGTCGATTACGTCAGCGAGCTGCTTGGAGTGGCATTGTCTGCCCGGGTGACGCTGACTGAGCAAACGACTACATTGCAGCCCGTGCCGAATGTGCCCGGTGGGCCTCCACCGCACCTTCCCCCTCCGGCTGTAAACACCCAGACCGTACAGACCGTTATCGCGCCACGCGCCAAGCAGAAGATCGATAAGAGCAATCTTCCTGCCGACATTATTCCGGTCGAAGGCTTGAATATGCTTGTCGTCGGCGGCGATGCTTCGGTTCATCAGGAAGTAGAGGGAATTCTCGCCAACCTGGATACACGGAAGGGGCAGGTCCTCATTGAAGTCGCCATTGTTCAAGTGACCGGCGACGACACGTTTGACCTTGGGGTCGAAGGTATCAAACTGCAGAACATGGCTGGTGGGGACCAGAAGCTGGATTTTGGCAGCGGATTTGGGATTGGTAAACAGGCCGATTCACAGACCCGGGGATTTCCAACCGAGAGCACTATTTCAGGCATCACCGGCGCCGCATTCCGGTTTGTGAAGGGCGATAACCTCCAGATATTGCTGAGCACTCTGGCGGGCAAGTCCAACGTCTCCATCGTCAGCCAACCGCTCCTATTGGTCAACGATAACGAAGAAGCGAGCTTCACTACTAAAGTCAGCGAGCCGACGATTACCACGTCCCAGGGCACTGCGACCACCAACACATCGTTCAGCGGATTTGCCGATGCAACAACCTCACTGAAAATCGTTCCCCATATTTCGCCAGATAACTATCTCAATCTGGAGATCAGCCAGACATTCGAGGAATTCACCGGCGCCCCGGCGGGCGCTGGCATTCCGCCTCCGAAAGTTTCGAACAATGCCGTGACAAAGGTGAGCATTCCAGACCGTCAAACCATTGTCATTGGCGGCTTCACCCGTGACTCTGCGAGCGCTTCAAAAACCGGCATTCCAGGACTGATGCAGGTTCCTGGTCTGGGGAAGCTCTTCTCCCGCGAAAACAAGCGTAAGACGATCAGCCGCCTGTATCTTTTCGTGCGCCCCAAGATTCTGGCCACCACCGATTTTAAAGATCTTGAGGACGAATCAGACCTGAAAAAAGGCGATGTTGAACGACTCTCCAAGAAATCGAAGTTGAAAGAAGAGATCAAAGAGAAACTCGGGACACGGGCTGAGATTATACCCCTTGATCCTGTAGTTGTGCCGGCGACACAGTACATCCCGAAGCCTGGAAAAAAGTAAGCCCATGCAAGTCAATGTCCTATCGTCTGCAGAACTGCTGAACGTATCTGTGCCTGCTGAATATCTTCAGCGGGTGCCGCTACGTTTTGCCCGTGAGCATGCCGTGATTGCCACGGGCAAGAAAGCAAACAGCAGCGGTTCCTGCTACACGTTGGCTTGCGGCTTTCCTGAGAAGACCTGGGCTATAGACCGGATTGCATACCGTCTGGACAGCGAGGTTGAAGTCCTGCCGGCCGATCCTCAACATGTGCTCGAATTGATTTCGCGCGCCTACCATGCCGATGCCAAAGAAGTCGCTGCCGTGGCCGGCGAAATCGAAGTACAAAATGGCCCAGAAGGCGAAGTGCAGCTTACAGAGGACGTGCTTGAACTGGATGATAAAGCGCCTGCCGTCAAACTTGTCCACGCCATGCTTTTGCAGGCCGTCAAACAGCGGGCCTCGGATATTCATCTGGAGCCAAACGAGACGGGTGTGCGCGTCAGGTTCCGAATAGATGGCGTCCTTTATGAGCGCGCCAATCTTCGACTTGATGTTAGAGAAGGTATCGCCAGCAGAATTAAAGTGATGGGACGGATGGATATTGCTGAGCGCCGCTTGCCGCAGGATGGAGGCGTGACCATCCGTATTGGTGAGCGCCGCGTCGATCTGCGCATCTCGACGCTGCCCAGCCAGTATGGCGAGCGTATTGTCATGCGTCTTCTGGATAAGAATACAGGTTTGCTCTCCACCGAGGGCCTTGGGCTTTCCCCGGGCGATCTGCAGACGACGGGGAAACTTCTATCGCTTTCGCACGGTGTCATTCTTGTGACTGGCCCGACAGGCTGCGGCAAAACGACAACCCTGTACGCGATGCTCTCGGCAATGAATTCAGCCGAATTGAACATTCTCACGCTCGAAGATCCAGTCGAGTATCAGTTGCCGGGCATCACTCAGACCCAGGTTTCCGAGAAAAAGGGACTGACGTTTGCCCGGGGGCTGCGCGC